>NZ_JANJXQ010000121.1 GCF_024708915.1 Thiobacillus sp. | reverse complement strand
AAAACGCGGACGATGGCTGAATACTAGCGGCTTTTGCGGCCAAAGCCGCGATGCGGATGGGCGGGGCGATCCGACTCGATCTGCGTGGCAGGCTCGGGAGAGAAAAAACAGCCGTGCGGATTCGCGGGCATGGGGGCGCGCGGGGGGGCGGCCCAGCCCGCGGGGTGGGGGATAAATTTTTTTTGGGGGGGGTGTTTAAGCCACCAGCCCCCAAAAAATATTACAGCCAACCACCGCGGGGCCGGCCCCCCCCGGGGGCGCCCCCTTGCCCGCGAATCCGCATGGCCGTTTTTTTTCTCTCCTCAACCCTGCCGGCTGCTTGAGCCGGATCGCCCCGCCCGCCCACATCGCGGCGTTGACCGCAAAAGCCAGCTAGTATTCAGCCATCGTCCGCGTTTTTCGTCTGCCATGACACAGCCACACCTATGGCAAAAAGATTCAATCCCCGACTATTCGTACAGCAGTTCAAGCAGACCTTGATGGCTGGCGCCGCGCGCGCAACGAATGCGGATGCACCACCGGCGCCAGCCACGGTCGAGGGGTCCGTCTTTGCCGGATTCAGGCGGGTGCTCCGCATGGGCACGCTGATTTTCGCGTTCATCATCACGCTACTGTTCGCCATGATCTTCTATCAGCACCAGCGCTCGGAAGAGGCCGTTCGCTCGGTGGATCACACGCGGCAGGTCATCGCATACATCGATTCGCTGCGTATCTACCTGCTCAATCTGGATACTGCAGTTCGCAAGTACGCCGAGTCGCGCAATCCCGCCGATCTTGATTCCGCCCTGATATGCCGCCAATCGTCTTGCCCCAGTTCCGCGCAGCTGATCGCCCTGATCAAGGCGGACGGCGACCTGGCTGCCCGCCTGGAGCCGCTGCCGGCGCTGCAGTCGGCACTGGAAATCGGGTTCAGCGCACTGCGGCAGCGCGCCCAGGCGGGCGGCGATGCCACGCCGCCGGAATGGGGGCTTGCGGGGTTCGACAAATCCGCCATCGAGCAGATCCACCGCATTCTGATCGAGACCGGCCGGGAAGAGCTGGCGCAGCTGGAAACACGTGAAAGGACGCGCATTCGCGGCCAGAACGTGTCGTTGGCGCTGCTGGCCGTGGCCGGGCTGTGGATGGGGCTGGCGCTCGTCGGGCTGTACCGCAAGAGCACTCGCCTGATCAGGGCGGGGATCGAGGCCGAACAGACGATCCGCCAACTCAGTCTGCGCGATCCGCTGACGGGTCTGGCCAATCGGCGCTTCCTCCACGAAAACGAAAGGCTCATGATCGCCGGCGCCAGGCGCTCGGAAAAACAGATGGCGGTGCTGGCAGTCGATCTGGACGAATTCAAGGCGGTCAACGACCGCTACGGGCATGCAGCGGGCGATGCGGTTCTGCAGGTAGCGGCAGAAAGGATGAAGCAGTTGCTCCGCGAGTCGGATGTGATCGTGCGCCTCGGCGGCGACGAGTTCGTCATCGTGCTGGGCCAGGTCGACGATGCGAAGGCTGCGCGCGAGGTCGCCGGCCGCGTGGTGGATAGCCTGCGCCAGCCCATCCCGCTTGCCACGGGAGGCAGCGCACGCATCGGGGCTTCGGTGGGGATCGCCCTGTGCTGCGCCGACGGCGAAACGCTGGATGAGCTGTTGAAGAAAGCTGACGCGGCGCTGTACGCGGCAAAGCGTGACGGCAGGAACACCTACCGCGAGGCCGCCGCTAGCGCTGCGTAAAGCCGCTCGCGCGACGGGACGCCGGGAGCGCTATCGCGTCCAGACGATCGAGCTGTCGAAAACCGGCCCTGACGAAACCCGGCCAGCAGTCCATCCCGGCACTTGCCGTCAGCGCGCCTGCGCCCGGGCGAGCCGGGCCTTGAGTTCCGGCATGACCGCGGCGGCGGCCTTTTCGCCTTCCAGGATGGCGAGGTGCCGGTCTTCGAAATCGGTGCTGCTCACCGCGCCTGTCTGCGGCCGGATCACGACGTCCGCATCCTCCAGTTCGTGGCTGCTGATGGTGTGGCCCATGATGGCGAAGGTCTGCAGCAGCACGTCGAGGGTACCGCTGAGCTTGCCACGGCGGCTGACGCTGGAAATGTCCACCGCGATGACGAAGTCCGCCCCCATGCTGCGTGCGACCTGGGCCGGCACCGGCGAGGTGAGGCCGCCGTCGACGTAATCGCGGCCGCTGATCTCGACCGGCTGGAACACGCCCGGCACGGCGCTGGAGGCGCGCACCGCCATGCCGGTGTCGCCGCGGCGGAACAGCACTTTCTCGCCGCTTTGCAGGTCGGTGGCCACCACGCCCAGGGGTTTGGGCATTTTCTGGATGGTGAGACCTTTCACCTTCAGGTTGATGAAATCCTGCAGTGCTTCGCCCTTCAGCACGCCGCGGTTGGGCAGGGTCCAGTCCGCCAGCATGTTCTCCTGCATCGTCAGGGCCAGGTTCTGCAACTCGAAGCCGCTCATGCCCGAGGCGTAGAGCGCCCCCACCACCGAGCCCGCGCTGGTGCCCACCACCATGTCCGGCACGATGCCCTGGGCCTCCAGCGCCTTGATCACGCCGATGTGGGCGAAGCCCCGCGCCGCACCGCCGCCCAGCGCCAGCGCGATCTTGAGCGGCGGCTTGGACAGCGGAGCCGGCGGCGGGATGGGCGGCGCCGGGGGCGGGGTCGCGCAGGCGGAAAGCAGGGCGGCGAGGAGAAGCAGGGACAGGGACAGGCGACGCATGGGACGAACCGGTATTGGGCGGAATACCGGATTATGCAGCGAGGGTGATGAAACCGGCGGGTTCAGGCCGGGGCGTGCGGCAGGACGGCCGGCAAAACCCGCGGCGTCCGCTTCACTGTCGATTCATTTGAACAGGGTTTTGACAATGTTGCTGCCATTCACCAGGACGTGCATGACAAACAATGCGAATGCGAGCATCCATAGCGTGAACAGGATGTAGGCATCGTACGTGTCCCCCAGTTGAAAGCGTCCGACCAGCAACACGCCTATCGCCGCCAGAACGATCTGCATCAGGTCCAGCACCAGGAGCTGGGCCTTGATCGTGCAGCACTTTGCCGCGCTGAGCGTCGTGCCGGCGGCTGGCGGGGCGGCGAGTCTGTCTTTCAGTTCCTTGTAAGGAATATTGCGGATGTAGGCCACCACGGCAAGAACCACTGCCAGCAGGGTGTATTGCACGGGTCCATCCAGCGAATAGGGCGTCATGGGCTCTACCTTCGCTCAGCGGAAAAAATCAACATAGCACACGCCCATCGTGCAGCGCAGGCCGGTCAGCAGCACATGCTCAGCCAGCACCGGGACTTCACGTCGACATAGCCGATCGTCGCTTTCTTGAAGTTGAGGTCGACGAAGAGCTCGCAGCGCAGTTCGCCGTGGCGCCAGCACATGGCGACACTGCTTTCGTTCGAATACATCAGGTGGAACACGCCGTCGAACGCGGGATAACTGCTGCGGAATTCCATCAGTTTGAGCAAGCGCCTGGCCACGGGTTGCCTCACCGCCTGGTCGACCTCGTCCGCGCTGTAACGGTGGCGGTTGATGTCGCGCAACTCGCCGGTGGCTTCCATCAATTCCAGGTCGTTGCTGCCGGCGAGCAGGCCGACGTAGTAGACCTGCGGGATGCCGGGTGCGAAGAACTGGATCGCGCGGGCGGCGATGTAGGCATCGTCGTTGCGCTTGAGTGCGTCGTAGTAGGTGCAGGTGAGCTGGTAGATCGCGCCGACGCTATGCACGTTGGCGGCGGAGCGGCGCAGGATGGGGTCGGCCGAGCGCTGGCTGACGTTGTCGATCACCGCCTGGATCTTGTCCTTGGGCAGCACGCCTTCGGCGTCGGGAATGCAGATGCCGTCGTGGGTGTCGAGCACGGTGAGCTGGTTGCGCGGACACATGCGCAGCCACTGCTTGAGATAGACGCTGTTGGCGTCGAGCAGCGAAAACAGCAGCAGCGGCGCCAGCGCGAAGCCGTAGGGATGCATGCCGTGCAGTGCGATGGCGTACTGGAAGCTGGCGTGGTCATGCACCTCGGGCAGGGTCTCCGCCCCGTTCTCGCGGGCGACGCCGTCGATCCACTTGAGGATGTCGTAGACGTCGGGCTCGACCAGGAAGCAGCTGGTGCCGATCTTTTTCGTCGTGTAGCCGAAGGCATCCAGGCGAAACAGCCTGACACCGCGCGCGGCGAGGAACTTGATGGTGTCCTCCATCAGCGCGTAGGTCTTGGGCGAATTGTAATTGAGGTCGACCTGGTGCTCGGTGAAGGTGCACCAGACGCGGCCGCCGCTGCCGTCGGCAAAAGTCACCTCGCGGAAGGGCTCCTTTTCCTTGCGGATGTGGATGCGCGCCAGATCGTCAGGCGAAATCGGCCCGAGCCGGTCGACGTGCACGAAGAGGTCGGCGTACTCGGAATCGTAGCCGCGGGCGATAAAGTCCTTGAATTCCGCGGATTCGTCCGAGAGGTGGTTGAGGGTGAGATCGAGACAGAGGTCGAAACGCGCCGAGATTCTTTCGACGTCGGCCCAGCTGCCGTATTTCGGATCGATTTCCTTGTGGGTCAGCGGCGAGAAGCCGCCGTCGGCGTTCGACGGGTACGGGGGCAGGATGTGGATGCCGCCGATGGCTTTCGAAAAATACCGCTCGATGATGTCGTACAGCTCGGCCAGGTTGGCGCCCATCCGGTCGGGATAGGCGATCAGCTGGACCTGGTTGCGCAGGGTCATGGGAGGGCCTCGTGGGTCATGCCGGTGCCGGCCTGCTGGCGCTCCGGCAGGCGCAGGGCGACTACGAAAAAACGGGGGGCGTGCCGACGCGTTGCGCGTCGGACGGCTTTGCGGCCGGCGCTGCGCGCAGCTGCCTGAACAGTTCCAGCACATGGCGGGTCCAGTGGCCAACGTCGTAACGGTCGATCAGTGCATCCATGCGCTGCATGCGCGCACGCTGTTCCTCGCGCGGCATGTCCAGCGCGCGATCGATGGCCGCGTCCATCTGGATGAGGCTGTAGGGATTGACCAGCACCGCGTCCTGCAGCTCGACCGCAGCACCGGCGAATTCCGACAGTACCAGCACGCCGCTTTCGTTGACGTGAGCGGCGATGAATTCCTTGGCGACCAGGTTCAAGCCGTCGCGCAGCGGGGTGATCCAGCAAATGTCGGCGGCGCGGTAGTAGCACAGCGCGTCGGCAAACGGCATCGGCGTGGTCGACAGCAGGATCGGTTGCCAGGACAGGGTGCCGATGTGGCCGTTGATGCGTCCCACCAGTTGTTCGATGGATTGCTGCGCTTTCTTGTAGACCCGCATGCCGTCGGCTGCCGCCACTGCGGTGACCAGCAGCTTCACCTTTTCATGCAGTTCGGGGCGCCGCTGCAGCAGGCGCTCGTAGGCCAGCAGCATCTCGCGGGTGCCCTTGGCGTAGTCGACGCGGCCGATCGAGACGATGATTTTTTCCTGCGGGATATCGCGCCGGATCTGCGCGACCTGCGCCCGCTTGTCGGGCTGCTGCACGATGCTGCGGATCATCCCGGCATGGGTACCGATGGGGAAGGCGTCGATCTGGATCGTGCGCCCCCTGCATGTCATCGACACCGGCGTCAGCGGTTCGGACAGTGCGGTGCCGGTGGCACGCAGCTCGTCGGGCACCCTGCGTTCGACCACCTCGTCGACCGCACGCAGCGACTCCACGGTGGCGACGAAATTGCGTGCATAGCGCGGAATGTGGAATCCCACCACGTCGCAAACCAGCAGACTGTCGATGATCTCGTCGCGCCACGGAAAAATGTTGAAGACGTCCGCCGGCGGGAACGGCGTGTGATGGAAGAAGGCGATGTGCACGTCGGGCCGTATCTCGCGCACGAATCTGGGCACCAGCCACAGGTTGTAGTCGTGCACCCACACCACGGCGCCCGGCGCAGCTTCTTCGCAGGCCGCCTCTGCGAACAGGCGGTTGACCTCGCGGAAGGTGGCCCAGTCGCAGTTTTCGGTGGAATACAGCGAAGGGAAGCTGTTGAGGATGGGCCACAGCGCCTCTTTCGAGGTGACGTGGTAGAACTGGCTGATCTGCTCGCTGGTGAGCGGCAGGCGCACCACGTCGTAGCTGCCGTAGCTGTCTTCCACCGTGATGCGGCGTTCGAATCTGGGCGGCTTGCTGGCGGCGGCCTTTTTCCAGGCGACCCAGCTGGCGCGTTCGGTCTGTCCGATGAAGCCCTTCAGCGCGGGCACGATGCCGTTGGGGCTGGCGTTTTCCCTGAGAACGGTTTTGCCGTCCACGACATGTTCCTCATAAGGCTGCCGGTGATAGACGATGACCAGCGATGAAGCCATGGGAGTCCTCCGTTCGGTGAAAGCGTTGCAGGGCGTCGAGCACGCCGGCCGCCCCCGGATGCGGGCTGCGATACACGTTGTCGTGCTGCTGGATGGCCGCGTCGAGCGCGGCCTCGCGGTTGCCCACGGCGACACCGGCCAGACCGGTGTCGAACATGGACAGGTCGTTGAGGGTGTCGCCGGCCACCAGGGTGCGGCGCACGGGCAGGTCGAGCGCCTGCAAGGTGCGCAACAGGGTGGGGCCTTTCTGCACGCCGCGCGGCAGCACGTCGAAATACAGGTTGTCCGAGATCAGGGCGTCGAAACCCAGTTGCTGGATGTCTTGCTGCGCAGCCAGCGCATCGGCGGGGTCCTTGAAATAGTAGGACCGGCGCCGGCCACCGACGACGGGCTGCTCGCGCAATCCCGGGTGCTGCCGCATGGTCTGCCCGATGCGCGCCGATGCATCGGCCGGCCAGCGAGCGTCCAGCCACTGCTCGAGATGCGGCAGGGGCGCGTACCACGGGCCGCACGCGACACTGGTGCCGACATCGCCGACCAGGTGGTCGGGCTGCACCGGCAGTTCTTTGGCCAGGCCACGCATGAAGTCGATGCCGCGGCCGCTGACAAAAATGAGCACGATTTCGTCGCGGCGCTGCGCGATCCAGTCATACAGTGCCGTACGTTCGCCGGCACTGCCGCCGAGAAAAGTGCCGTCGAGGTCGGTGGCGAGGATGGTCTGCGGCGCGCCGCCGTGCTGCGGCGCAGGCGCAATCGGATGAAAGCCTTCAGCCATGTCGAACAATGTCATCTCCAAAGTCGGGGCGGCGAGCGTCGCGCGCGCGTTGGAAAAACGCCAGGATGCGGCTGGCGGGGCAGCCTGACAGGCTGCCTGGACTCAGCAGCCCGGCCCCGGGATCGAGGGGATAGCCGGGCATGGCGGCAATACCTCCTTCAGGAGGCGTCATCGCCGGGAAAGGCGGATGGTAAAAATCACCGGCGCGAAGGCGCCGGGCATGATTGGTTTATGGTGTGTTGGGGTTGCCCGCGCAGGGACGAACCGGCACAACAAGCGCGCAATCAATATTGTTTTGCGCAAAATTATTTTAACCGATAGGCCCCCGCGAGGCAATCCGGACCGCGCCCGCGGCAACAAGGCCTGCGCAAAAAGCCTGCTCCGGAGGCCGTTACAAGGCCGAACCTTCCCGCTTCATGGCACTCACCCGGTGAGTGCCATGAAAAGTACAGGCAAGGTGTCGCTGCGGCCGCCGCTACGCGACCTGGCGTTTACTTCGTCAACGCCATAAAGAGCTCTGGCAGTTTTTCCGGCAGGCGCTCGATGCGGTCGATGACGGTGACCTGGCGGCCGAAGATGTCGCCGACGTATTCGTCGGCCCTGGGGTCGAGGCTGATGCAGTAGGTGAAAATATTGTCACGGTCGAGTTCCTTCACCGCTTGCCGCGCGTCTTCGATCAACAGGCGTTCATCGTGGACATCGACGTCGGACGGCATGCCGTCGGTGAGGATGAGCATCAGTTTCTTGTCGGCCGGACGCGCGCCGAGAGTGTGCGCGGCGTGGCGCATCGCCGCGCCCATGCGGGTCGACCAGCCCGCCTGCATCGCGGCCAGGCGCGCCTTGACGTCGTCGTTGAAGTGCTCGCCGTAGCCCTTGATGTGCAGATAACGCACGTCGTGGCGGGTGTTGGAATGGAAGCCGGCGATGGCGAACGGGTCGCCCAGCTTCTCGATCGACCAGGCCAGCAGCGAGACCGCCTCCTGGGAGAGTTCGAGTATGGTCTGATTGCTGCCCGCCGCCTTCTCGTTGAGCGATTCCGACAGGTCCAGCAGCAGCATGACGGCGATGTCGCGGCCGTCGGTGCGGTGGCTCATGTTGATGCGCGGGTCGGGGGTGGCGCCGCCTTTGAAATCGATGAGCGAGCGGATGGCGACGTCGAGATCGAGTTCGCTGCCTTCTTCCTGATAGCGGATGCGCACCTTGTCCTGCGGCTTCAGCAGGTCGAGCATTTTCTTCAGCCGCTTGGCGAGCGCGCCGTGCTTGGCGAGCAGGCGGTCGATGTCGCCGGCGTTGCCGTGGGGATGCAGCGCTTCGTACACGCAAGCCCAGTCCGGGCGGTAGGTCTGGCTGCCGTAGTCCCACTCCGGGTAGTGGCGCGGCGGCAGGCCGTGGATTTCCTCGCCCGGCTCGATCTTGCGCTGCTCGTCGAAGGCTTCTTCCTCGTCGCCCGCCTCGATGAATTTCCACAGCTGGCGGTTGTCGTCGCGGTAGTCGACCACGGTGTCGTCGAAGTGGATTCTGGCGAACTGGTCGCTCTGGCGGCGGGTCTTCGCCACGTAGGAAAGCGCCAGCGCGGCGATCTCATCGGTGCTGGATTCACTTTCGGCCATGATGGCGTGGAAGCGCTGCACGTAATCCAGCAGGTCGGCGTCAAGATAGCCGTGATCCGGATCGAGCAGCGCGCGCGACAGCATCGCCATGCGGTGGCGCAGGCAGGACGTGGTTTCCGGATCGCAAGCGGTTTCCTGTGGCTGCGGATGCAGTGCGAGGAACAGGCGGGAGAGGCCGGGGTATTCGCGGATCAAGAGCGTCTCGACGCGGCAGTCCTCGAAGAACTCCACCGCCATGCGCTGAAACGGGCTCCAGTTGTCGGCGACCTGCGCCGCGGACCAGCGGCGGTGGCCGACGATGTGGGCAAGCGCGGCGCGGTAGCGGTCGATGCCGCTGACGATAATCCCCTCCCCCGCTTGCGGGGGAGGGTGGCCCGAAGGGCCGGGAGAGGGAGCGTCTACGCTGGCCCCCTCATTCCCGGCCCCTCCCCCGCTTGCGCGCGCGGCGGTGCCGCGCCCCTCTCCCCCGACCCCTCTCCCGCTTGCGGGGGAGGGGAGGATGAGGTCGTCGTAGACGTCGGGCAGGCGGATGCCGAGCTTGTCGTAGTAGGGAATCGGCTTGCGGATTTCGTCGAACGCGGTGGAATACGGCACCAGGTGGTCGCCGTCCTGCCACAGGCCGCGCAGGTACAGATCGAGCTTGCGCTCGACGTCCGCCAGCAGGGTGCCGTGGCGTTCGCGCTGCAGCACCGCGCGGCTGTCGGCCGACTGCAGGCTGAAGTAATCCTTCTGCCGCTCGGGGTGGCTGCCGTAGTTGCGGATGCCGTATTCGACCCAGTTCTTCAGGCCGGCCAGCGTCAGCTGGCTGAGCAGGTTCGGCGCCTGGGCGAGGAATTCCGGCAGGCCCGGGCTGGGGAAGGTGGTGTGGTGGCCGTGGATGGAGCCGGTGGTGCGCGCCATGAAATCCAGCGTGAGGTCGAGGTAATGCTGCAGTTGCGCTTGCGACTGCAGCCGCCGCGCCAGCGGCGCCAGCGTCTGCAGGAAGGGCGCGATGGCGCGGCCGTTGGGCGACTTCTGCATGCGCTGGATCAGCGCCATCACCGCCGGCAGCGCGGCCTCGCCGACCGCCTTGGCGGTGGACGGCCACGCTTCCAGGAACGCCAGCATCGGCTCGGCGCCGCGGCCCAGCTTGCCGATGACGCGGCCCGCTTCGAGGTAGGCATCGAGTCCTTCGCGCGTGAGCACCGCCAGCGCTTCCGCCATGACGTCGTCGAACACCTCCTCCACCTGCACAAAGCGGGTGTCGAGCTGCTTCCAGTAAGCCGCCATCAACGGATGCTGATATTCGGTCTTGGTCATTTTTTTATCCGCGAAGGACGCGAAGAGGCGCGAAGAAAAACATCATGTGTCTGTGGGCTTTCTCTGCGTCCTCCGCGCCTCTGCGGTTCAATTTTTCTCAAACCGCAAACGTGGCGTCGATGGCGTGATCCAGCGTCTCGCGGATGTCGGCGTCGTCGGTGATCGGCCGCACCAGCGCCATGCGGCAGGCGTCGCGCGGCTCCACACCATCTTTAATGAGCATGGCTGCGTACACCAGCAGGCGGGTCGAAATGCCTTCGTCCAGCCCGTGCCCTTTCAGGTTGCGCGCCACCCCGCCGATCTTTACCAGACTGGCCGCCATTGCGGCGTCGGCACCGGTTTCTTTCGCCACGATCCCGGTTTCCAGCGCGGCATCGGGGTAGTCGAAGTCGAACGCGGTGAAGCGCTGCTTGGTCGACTGCTTGAGATCCTTCATCAAGGTCTGGTAGCCGGGATTGTAGGAAATCACCAGTTGGAAGTCGGGGTGGGCGTGGATCAGCTCGCCCTTCTTGTCGAGCGGCAGGGTGCGGCGGTGGTCGGTCAGCGGGTGGATCACCACGGTGGTGTCCTGGCGCGCCTCGACGATCTCGTCCAGATAGCAGATGGCGCCGATGCGCGCGGCGGTGGTGAGCGGGCCGTCGAGCCAGCGGGTGCCGTTGGCTTCGAGCAGATAGCGCCCGACCAGATCGGACGCGGTCATGTCCTCGTTGCAGGCCACGGTGATCAGCGGCTTGCCGAGCTTCCACGCCATGTATTCGACGAAGCGCGATTTGCCGCAGCCGGTCGGTCCTTTCACCATCACCGGCAGGCGGTTGCGGTAGGCGGCCTGGTACAGCGCGACTTCGTTCTTCTGCTGCTGGTAGAAGGGTTCCTGCTGAACCTTGTATTGCTCTTTGTCTGTCATTTTCATTCCTCGGTGCGGAAGAAAAAAACGCCCCCGGAAAGCCGGGGGCGTGTAGCGCGGGAGGGTTCTCGACGGCTAGGAGACCGCTTCAAACCTGCCCCGCGGGGGGATGAGGTTTCATCCCCGTGTTCTTACTTGTGCACGCCCAGCTTTTCGCGCCAGCCCGGATACAGCTTGTCGGCGTCGTTCGGGAAGGACTCGAAGGCGCGGGCGAATTCCTTGTGGCTCTTGGCGAACTCGATCGGGTCGGCGCCCGATTTCCAGCACTCGTACGACTGGCGCAGCGAGATCGCACCGGCCGCCGGGCTGTCGATGTGGCCGTAGGAGCCGCCGCCCGAGGTGTTGATGACGTTGCCGTGGCCGAGGTTCTCGAAGAAGCCGGGCAGGCGCAGCGCGTTCATGCCGCCGGAGATGATCGGGGTGGTGGGCTTCATGCCGTACCACTTCTGGAAGTAGACCGGACCCTGGCACTCGTCGCGCTCGATCATGTAGGCGATGCCCTTGTCGGACGCCTCGCCTTCCATCTTGCCGTAGCCCATGGTGCCGACGTGGATGCCGGACGCGCCCTGCAGGCGGCTCATCTTGGCCAGCACGAAAGCGGTGTAGCCGCGCTTGGCGGACGGCGAGGTGACGGCACCGTGACCGGCGCGGTGGTAGTGCAGGTACTGGCCGGGGTACTGACGGCGGGCGGTGGTCACCATACCGGGACCGCCGACGTAGCCGTCGACCAGGAAGGCCAGCTTGTCGGCGTCGGGGCCGAACACTTCCAGCGCGAAGTCGGCGCGGGCGCACATCTCGTAGTGGTCGTCGGCGGTGATGTTCATGGAGAACAGCTTGGCCTGGCCGGTCTCGTCCTGGGCGCGCTTCATGGCGTCATAGACCAGGGGGATGACCTTCTTGACGGGGGCGAACACCTGGTTGCCCTGGGGCTCGTCGTTCTTGATGAAGTCGCCGCCCAGCCAGAACTGGTAGGCGGCTTGGGCGAACGGCTCGGGACGCAGGCCCAGTTTGGGCTTGATGATGGTGCCGGCGATGTAGCCGCCGTCCTTGACCGGGCGGCCGAGGATGCGCCACAGGTTGGAGATGTCGGTGGCGGGGCCGTCGAACATCTGGATGGCGCGCTCGGGCACGTGGAAGTCGATCATCTTGGCGTGCTCGATGTCGCCCATGCCCTGGTTGTTGCCGATCACCAGGGTCAGGAAGGAGACGATCATGAAGCGGCCGTCGGTGACGTTGCGGTCGAACAGATCGAGCGGATAGGCAATCCGCATGTCTTCGGTGGCTTCGTCGATGTAGTACACCAGCGCGTCGACGCCCTTGGTGAATTCGTCGGTGGTCGACACTTCGACGTTGGTGCCGGTGGAGGACTCGGCGGCGAAGTGCGCGGCCGCTTCGAGGTAGCCATGGCCGGCCTTGGGCTTCATCTTGTAGGCGACCAGGATGTGCTTGCCACCCTTGATCAGGTCTTCTTCTTTGAGGCTGAGGTCGGCGTAACGTGCGGATTGATCCATTGCATGACTCCTGCGGTAAATAAACAAAGCATCAGGCGCTTTCCCCTGATCGCGGCAGGGGCAGACTATACGCAGGGACTTATATAATTAAAATTCAATTGTTATGATGAAAACCATATCGTTAACCTTATACATCAACAATGCGCCGATTGACGCTGCGCCAGTTCCGGGTATTTGAAGCGGTTGCCCGCCATCTGTCGTTTTCGCGGGCGGCCGAGGAATTGCACCTGTCGCAGCCGGCCGTCTCCATGCAGGTGCGGGGAATCGAGGTCATACTCGGCCTGCCGCTCACCGAGCAGTTGGGGAAAAAAATCTTTCTCACCGAGGCCGGGCGCGAGGTGCTGCACGCCAGTCAGGCGATCACCGCGCGTCTGGACGACCTGCAGGCCAATCTGGTGCAGCTGCGCAGCATGGATAGCGGCCAGCTCAATATCGCCGTGACCACGACCGTGAGTGCCGTTGCCACCGGCATCCTCGCCCGCTTTCGCGGCGAGCATCCCAAGGTGGCGATCCATCTGGACGTATCCAACCGCGAATCGGTGCTGGGGCAACTGGCCGCGAACCGCATCGATCTGGCCATCATGGGCCAGGTGCCGGACGGACTGGGCCTGGAAGCCATCCGTTTCATGGACAACCCGCTGGTGGTGATCGCCCCGCCCGGCCATCCGCTGGTCCGCAAAAAGCGGATCGCCGTCCGCGACCTGGCGTCCGAGTCGTTCCTGGTGCGCGAAGCCGGCTCCGGCACGCGCGGCGCCATGGAACGCTTCTTCGCCGCCCGCGGGCTGGAAATCCGCAGCAGCATGGAAATGAGCAGCAACGAAGCGATCAAGCAGGCGGTGCAGGCCGGGCTGGGCCTCGGCATCCTGTCGCTGCAGACGCTGGAGATGGAACAGGCGCTGAAGCGGCTGGCCGTGCTCGCGGTCGAGGGTTTTCCCATCATGCGCCACTGGTACATCGTCCACCGTGCCGACAAACGGCTGTCGCCGCTGGCGCAGGCATTCAAGGATTTCGTGCTGGGGCCGGATTCGCTTGGCTGATCGCCCCGCCCGGTATTAGAATCGCACCTGCCGGGGCACCAGCCCCCGGCGTCAGGATGTCACCCCATCCGCAAGACGGTGTCCCGTCCAAGTCTGGCTTTAATCCTTCGACTTGGAGCATTTCTCTTGGACACCACCCCCATCGCCGCCCCCGCGCCCGTCACTCTGGGCGAATCCTTCAAATACTGGCTCAAGCTCGGCTTCATCAGCTTCGGCGGCCCCGCCGGGCAGATCGCGCTGATGCATCAGGAGCTGGTGGAAAAACGCCGCTGGATTTCCGAACACCGCTACCTGCATGCACTCAACTACTGCATGCTGCTGCCCGGCCCCGAAGCGACCCAGCTGGCGATCTACATCAGCTGGCTGCTGCACGGCGTGAAAGGCGGCGTGATCGCGGGGGTGCTGTTTTTCCTGCCCGGGTTTCTGCTGCTGGCGCTGCTGGCCGCCCTCTATCTGGCATGGGGCGAGGTGCCGCTGGTGCAGGGCATTTTCTACGGCATCCGGCCGGCAGTGGTGGCGGTGGTGCTGTTCGCCGCCTGGCGCATCGGCCATCGCGCGCTGAAGAACGAGGTGCTGTGGTGCATGGCGGCGCTCGCCTTCATCGGCATTTTCGTGTTCGACATCGGCTTTCCGTGGATCGTGCTCGCGGCGGCGATTCTGGGCGCGCTGGGCGGCAAGATCGCGCCGCACAAATTCAGGGCCGGCGGCGGACACGGCGGCGGTCACAAGCAGTACGGCGCGGCGCTGATCGACGACGACACGCCGCCGCCCGCCCACGCGAAATTCTCCTGGGGCAGGCTCGCCGCGACCACCGCGGTGTTCGTGCTGATCTGGCTGGGCGCGATGGCGGCCCTTTATGGCGCGCCCGATCTCTACCGCATGGGCGACTTCTTCACCCGCGCCGCCTTCCTCACCATCGGCGGCGCCTATGCCGTGCTGCCCTACGTCTACCAGGCCGCGGTGGAACAGTTCGGCTGGCTCACCGGCGCGCAGATGATGGACGGCCTGGCGCTCGGCGAAACCACGCCGGGGCCGCTGATCATGATCGTCACCTGGGTCGGCTATCTCGGCGGGGTCGCCAAGGAGGTGCTGGCGAATCCGCTGGCGGCGGGTTTTGCCGGCGCGGCGGTGGCGACCTTCTTCACCTTTCTGCCCTCGTTCTTTTTCATCCTGGCGGGCGCGCCGCTGATCGAGGCCACGCGCGGCGAGCTTCGCTTCACCGCGCCGCTGACCGGCATCACCGCCGCGGTGGTGGGCGTCATCCTCAATCTGGCGGTATTCTTCGCCTGGCACACCTTCTGGCCACAGGGCACGGCGGCGGCGCCGTTCGCCGGCAGCTTCGAATGGTTCCCCGTCATCGTTGCGGTTGCCGCGTTCGTCGCCCTGTGGAAATACCAGGCCGACGTCATGAAGGTGATCGGCGTATGCGCCCTCCTGGGGCTGGCTTATTCGTTATTCATGTGAGGAAAATCATGGAACCCAAGATCATCCAACCACCGAAGCGCTGCGGCTGCGCCAATCCGACCGACAAATGCGAGGAACTGGCGCGCACCATCAAGCCCGCCAAGCTGAACCCCGACACCACCCTGGTGTTCGACGTGCGGCGCGAAGCCGACTATGCGGCGTCCAACGAGACCATTCCCGGCGCGCTGTGGAAGAACCCGGACAAGATCGACGCCTGGATCGGCGCCGTCCCGCGAACGCTCGACGTGGTGATCTACTGCGTGCGCGGCGGCACGGTATCGAACAGCGTGGTCGACCGCCTGCAGGCTGCCGGCGTCAAGGCACGCTTCATCGAGGGCGGCTTCGAAGCCTGGAAGGCCGCGGGCGGCAAGGTCGCTGCCAAATGAAATGGGTCACCCGCGAGCGCCCGAAGATCGACCGCATCGCCTGCCCCTGGCTGATTGCGCGCTTCATCGATCCGGCCGCCGAATTCCTCTACGTACCCGCCGCCGATGTGCTGAAAATCGCGCAAGACACCGGCGCGATCCCCTACGACATTCCCGGTGTGGAATACGGCCACGTCGGCGAACTGTGCAGTTTCGATGCTTTTTTGCGCCTGCACGATCTGCGCGACCCGGCTTTGCAGCAGCTCGCTGTCATCGTGCGCGGCGCCGACACTGCGCGGCTCGATCTCGCGCCGCAATGCGCCGGGCTGCTGGCGCAATCGCTCGGCCTTTCGGCGCTGTTCGCGGACGACCACGTCATGCTGCAGCACGGCATGCTGATGTACGACGCCTACTATGCCTGGCTCAAGCAGGGTCGCGGCGAGCCCACGCCCGGAAACCGCCACTAAGCCATTGAAAGTTGTATTAAAAATGTTTGTTATAAAGTAGTTGACTAGTTTAGTAGGTTATTCTATTGTGCGGCTTGCAAATTTTTATTGAGCGCAAGGACTGCATCATGGAACGTGAAATCAACGGCAAAATCGTCGAAACCGACCCCGAAGGCTATCTGGTCAACCTGGACGACTGGTCCGAGGAACTGGCGGTCGAACTGGCCAAGGAAGACAAGCTGGACCTGGGTGAAAACCACTGGAAGATCATCCACTACATGCGCGACCAGTTCGCCCAGAACGGCACCGCGCCCAACCTGCGCTTTCTGCAGAAGGGCCTGAAGGAAGAATTCGGCGACGAATGGGGCGACAAGAAATTCCTCTTCGACCTGTTCCCGTTCGGTCCCGCCAAGCAGGCTGGCCGCTACGCCGGCACCCCGAAGCCGACCGGCTGCGTCTGAGGATACAAGCCGCCGCATCGAACGCCCCGCCCCGTGCGGGGCGTTTTGTTTGGACACCCATGGCGCACGTGCAGCAAGGCTGCAGGCTGCGCGTGGCGCAGTATCTACACCGATTCGCGGAACATGAAATAGACGGCGCCCATCAGGCACAGCGCCGCCCACAGGAAATCCAGCTTCAGCTCCACCTTCATATAGAGCACGGCGAACGGGATGAACACCGACAGCGCGATGACCTCCTGCATGATCTTCAGCTGCGGCAGACTCATCACGCTGAAGCCGATGCGGTTGGCCGGCACCTGCAGCAGATACTCGAACAGGGCGATGCCCCAGCTGGCGAACGCCGCGACAATCCACGGCTGGTTGTTCATGTCTTTCAGATGGGCGTACCACGCGAAGGTCATGAACACGTTGGACAGCGTGAGCAGGATCAGGGTCTGCAGGGAAGCGGGCATGGTCGTCTCCGGAATCGGACGCGCGCCATTGTAGGGAGTCTGCGCGCTAAAATGCCGGCTTTCGCATTCAGGAATCAGCATGATGAACGCGCCTCAGGTGGGGGTGGTGATGGGGTCTTCCAGCGACTGGGAGGTGATGAAGCACGCGGCGATGCTGCTGAAGCAGCTGGGCATCCACTATGAAACGAAGGTGGTGTCCGCGCATCGCACCCCGGATCTGCTGTACGAATACGCTTCCACTGCGGAGACACGCGGCATCAAGGCGATCATCGCCGGTGCCGGTGGCGCCGCCCACCTGCCCGGCATGATTGCCTCGAAAACCATTGTGCCGGTGCTCGGCGTGCCGGTCCCGTCGAAATACCTCAAGGGCATGGATTCGCTGCTCTCCATCGTGCAGATGCCGAAGGGCATCCCGGTCGCCACCTTCGCCATCGGCGAAGCCGGCGCCGCCAACGCCGCGCTGTTCGCCGCCGCCCTGATCGCGCGCTACGACAACGGCCTCGCCGACCAGCTCAATGACTTCCGCCGTGGCCAGGCGGATTCGGTGCTGGCAATGGAACTGCCCGATGTCGACTAAGCCGCTGCCCATCCTGCCCGGCGCCACCCTGGGCATCCTCGGCGGCGGCCAGCTCGGCCGCATGTTCACCATCGCCGCGCGCACCATGGGTTACCGGGTCATGGTGCTCGACCCCGATGGCGCCAGCCCCGCCGGGCAGATGGCCGATGTGCACCTGCAGGCGGATTACGCCGACCACGCCGCGCTGAAGCAGCTCGGCACCGCCTGCGCCGCCGTGACCACCGAATTCGAGAACGTCCCGGCGGCGAGCCTGATCGAACTGGCCAGCTATTGCCGGGTGTCGCCGGGCGCTGCTGCAGTGGCGATCGTGCAGGACCGCAGCCACGAAAAATCCTGGCTCGCCGACAACGGCTTCGCCACCGCGCCGTTCGCGCTGGTCTACAGCGAAGGCGACCTCGACGCCGCGCTGGCGGACACCGGCACGCCGGCGCTGCTGAAAGTGTCGCGCTTCGGCTACGACGGCAAGGGCCAGGCGCGAGTCGGCACGCTCGAGGAAGCCCGCGCGGCGTTCCGCGAATTCGGCGGCCAGCCCTGCGTGCTGGAAGGTTTCGTCGAACTGGAGCGCGAGGTATCGGTAGTGCTGGCGCGCGACGATGCCGGCGAGTGCGCGCTGTTTCCGCTCGCCGAAAACCGCCACGACAACGGCATTCTCGACGTCTCCATCGTTCCCGCCCGCGTGCCCGACAGCCTCGCCGCGCAGGCGCGCGACACGGCGCGCGCGGTGGCCGACCGGCTCGGCTACGTCGGCGTGATGGCGGTCGAATTCTTCGTCGCCGGCGGCCGCCTGATGGTCAACGAAATCGCCCCGCGCCCGCACAACTCCGGCCACTACACGCTCGACGCCTGCGTTACCGACCAGTTCGAGCAGCAGGTGCGCGCGCTGTGCGGCCTGCCGCTGGGCGACCCCCGCCTGCTGTCGCCGGTGGTGATGGTCAACCTGCTCGGCGACCGCTGGCGCAACGGCGGCCCGCACTGGGGCGCGCTGCTGGCGCACCCCGCCATCAAGCTGCACCTGTACGGCAAACAGGCCGCGCGCCCCGGCCGCAAGATGGGGCATTTCAACGTGCTGGATGCCGATCCGGCCGCCGCGCTGCAACTGGCCGAACGGCTGCGCGATGCGTTGTAGCGGGTTGCTCAAGGCCGGCCGTTATGGCGCGCTTGCAGCGCTGGTTTCATGCGGCGCCGCCGGGAACGACGCGCCGCTGCCGCTGCGCATCGGCCCGCATGTTTTCCAGGTTGAAGTCGCGGCCACGCCGCAGCAGCGCGAACGCGGCCTGATGGGCCGCACGCAGCTCCCCGCCGACGGCGGCATGCTGTTCGTGTTCGGGCACGCGGGACGGCATTGCTTCTGGATGCGCAACACCCCGCTGCCGCTGTCGATTGCGTTTGCCGACGACCGCGGCCGCATCGTCGCGCTCGCCGACATGCAGCCGCATAGCGACGCCCTGCATTGCCCCGATACGGATGCGCGCTATGCACTGGAAGTGCCGCAAGGGGAATTCCGCCGCCGCGGCATCGCAACAGGCGCGCAGATAGACGGCTTGCCGCGCTAGTGTCGCGACTCGGAAATAGGGGAACGCAATGAAACGGATGGATTTTTTCGCAGGGCAAGGCGCGAGGAGAGCGTGGTTGTTGCCGATTTATCGGCTTTACAACCACGGCCTACCCCTTGCGGGTGGGCGACATAGCCGGCTCTATGGCAACGACGAGCAACGCCGCCATGCGGAAAAAGACGCCGTTTCATGTT
>NZ_JANJXQ010000118.1 GCF_024708915.1 Thiobacillus sp. | reverse complement strand
TTCGCCGCGGTATAGTCTCGCCTCTCCGAAATGCGCCTGAAGCGCCAACAGGATTTCGGGGTGTAGCGCAGCCCGGTAGCGCGCCTGCTTTGGGAGCAGGATGTCGGAGGTTCGAATCCTCTCACCCCGACCACCCCCTATCCAACAAGTAAGAGATCGCGCCCGAGATAGTGAGTCTCTGCCCGTAGCTCAACTGGATAGAGCACCAGCCTTCTAAGCTGGGGGTTACAGGTTCGATTCCTGTCGGGCAGGCCAAGGTTTTCGTTGCCGGCACACTGGCGACAACAATGGTGGATGTAGCTCAGTTGGTAGAGTCCAGGATTGTGATTCCTGTTGTCGTGGGTTCGAGTCCCATCATCCACCCCACCGTATTCAAGCAGAAGCCGCTACAAAGCCCGCGCCAGCGGGCTTTGTCTTGTGCGCCGTCCGCACCCCGCGTTGTCCGTCCTCATTCGCGGATCTCGCCGCCGACATACAGCCAGCGCCCGTCCAGCTGCTCGAAGCGGCTCACTTCGTGCAGTTTGAACGCACGGCCGTTGAGCTTGTAGCGGGCGACGAATTCCACCGTCGCATGGGTCGTGTCCAGCAGCGTGTGCGCCTTGACCGTCAGCCCCAGCCATTGCGGGCGCGGCGGAACATCGAGTCCGAGCGAAGCGGGACAGCTATCGGGATGCCAGGTCGCACGCAAATAATCCTCGAGTCCCAGCACATAGGCACTGTAGCGCGAACGCATCAGCCGCTCGGAGTCGGGCGCCGGTTCGCCGGCGTGATAGCGGCCGCAACAGTCCGCCAGGGCGCGTACCGAGCCACACGGGCAAAGCGCGCCGCTCATGGTTTTTTCACCGGGCAGTGGCGCAGCTTGGGCTGGATGTACGGCCACACCGCATCGAGCATTTTCGGCTGGGCCTTCTCGTTGGGGTGGATGCCGTCGGCCTGCATCATGCCGTCCTTGACACCCACGTCGCAGACGAAACACGGCACGCGCACGATCTTCTCCTCGCGTGACACGTCGACATACAGCTTCGCCACCGCCTCGGCGTAAGGCTTGCCGTAGTTGGGCAGCACCGGCGCTTCGAGCAGCGCCACCCAGGCGCCGGCGGACTTGGCCTGGCGGATCATGGTTTGCAGATTCTGCCTGATCACGGCCGGCGGGGTGCCGCGCAAGGCATCGTTGCCGCCGAGCTCGATCAGCACGCCGTGCGGCCGGTGCCGATCCAGCGCCGGCTGCAGGCGCAGGAGGCCGTTCTGCGTGGTGTCGCCGGTGATGCTGGCGTTGATCGCGCGCCATTGCGGGGCGGTTTTCTTCAAACGCGCATCGAGCAGTTCGACCCAACCCTGCCCCGGCGCGAGGCCATATCCGGAACTCAAGCTGTCGCCGACAATCAACACAGAGCACGAACCGGCCAGTGCCCAGCCCGGCAGCCACAGCACTAAAAGCAACCACAAGCGATAATTCATTCATTGACCTTCATCATGGCCCCACCCTAATGACGCCTCCCGACAGTGCCCAGTTCCCCAACGCCGTGGTCGCCGCCCGCGCTCTGTCCCAGCAGGTGCCGACTGCCGACGGTCTGCTCGCCATCCTGAGTGAAGTCGAGCTTGCCGTCCAGGCGGGCGAAACGCTGGCCATCACCGGCGCCTCCGGCTCCGGCAAGTCGACCCTGCTGGGATTGCTGGCAGGACTGGATCAGCCGTCCGCAGGTGAAATTTTCCTGCTCGGCCAGCGCCTCAACGATCTCGACGAGGACGCCCGCGCCCGCCTGCGCGCCGGACGCGTCGGCTTCGTGTTCCAGTCGTTCCAACTGCTGCCGGCGCTCACCGCGCTGGAAAACATCCTGCTGCCGCTGGAACTGGCCGGCCGCGCCGACGCCCGCGAACGCGCCGCCCACTGGCTCGACCGCGTCGGTCTCGCTGCGCGCGCCGGCCACACCCCGCGCCAGTTGTCCGGCGGCGAGCAGCAGCGCGTCGCCATCGCGCGCGCCTTCGCCACCGATCCCGAAATCGTGTTCGCCGACGAGCCCACCGGCAACCTCGACGCCGACACCGGCGCACGCATCATCGAACTCCTGTTCGAGCTCAATGCCTCCGCGCACACCACGCTGATCCTGGTCACCCACGACGACGCGCTGGCCTCGCGCTGCCAGCGCCGGTTGCATCTGGTCGCCGGCCGCGCCCAAGAGGCCGCCCTCGCATGACCTTCCTGCGACTCGGACTCTGGCTGCTGCGGCGCGAACGTTCCAGCGGCGAATGGCGGGTGCTGCTGCTGGCGCTGATCATCGGCGTCGGCAGCGTCTCGACCACCGGCTTTCTCGGCGACCGCATCAAACGCGCGATGAGCGAACAGGGCGCAGGCTTTCTCGGCGCGGACCTGCTCGTCACCAGCCCGCGGCCGATCGACGCGTGGCCTGCCCATGCGCTCAAAACCAGCAGCGCGCTCGAATTCGCCAGCATGGTCAGCCACGGCGACGCCTTCCAGCTGGCGACCCTGCGCGCGGTCGACGCCGCCTATCCGCTGCGCGGCGAGGTGCGCATCGCCGACCGCCCCTTCGAGGCCGGCACGCCGCGCCCGGCGCAACCGCCGCCCGGAACGGTCTATGTCGACCAGGAACTGCTGACGCTGCTGAACGCCGAGGTTGGCGATGCGGTACAGATCGGCGAAGCCACGTTCCGCATTGCCGGCGTGGTGGTCGAGGAACCCGGCCAGCTCGGCGGCGTGTTCGGCTTCGCCCCGCGCGTGTTCCTGCGCACCGACGATATCGAAGCCACCCGCGTACTGCAGCCCGGCAGCCGTCTCACCTACCTCTACCAGTTCGCTGGCGAACCGGAGCCGCTCTCCAATTTCAGTGCCGCACTGAAGCCGACCCTGGAGCCCACCCAGCGCCTGATCGGCTCGCGCGACGGCGTCGAAACCCTGCGCGGGGCGTTTGCCAACGCCGACCGCTACCTGCAGCTCACCGCGCTGATCAGCCTGTTGCTGTCGGTGGCCGCCATCGCCATCGCCGCACACCGCCACGCGCTGCGCCATTACGACCAGGCCGCGCTGCTGCGCTGCATGGGCGCCACCACCGCGCAGCTGCGCGTGCTTTATACCGTACAGTTGCTCACGCTGGGGCTGTTGGGCAGCCTCGTCGGCATGGCGATCGGCGCATTGATGCAGCAGGCGCTGGCCGGTCTGATCATGCCGGATGCCGCCACCCGCCTGCCCTCGCTCGGCGTTGCGCCCGTCGGGGTCGCCGTGGCCAGCGGTCTGCTCGCACTGGCGGGCGCCAGCCTGCCCGCGCTGATGCGCCTGATCCGGGTACCGCCGCTCAGGGTACTGCGACGCGACCTGCCGCCGCTGCCCGCCGCGGCCTGGATCAGCGCCACCGTCAGCGGCTCGGCGCTGCTGATTCTGATCGCGTGGTACGCCGGCGACGCCAGGCTGGTCGCCGGCTTTGTCGGCGCGTTCGCTGCTCTGGTCGTCGCGCTGATCCTGCTGGCGAGGCTGGCGCTGGTGGCCGGACGCGGCGTGCAGAAAATCAGCTACGGCCCGCTGCGCTTCGGTCTCGCGCAGATGCTGCGCCACCGCTTCGACAGCACGCTGCAGCTCGGCGCCTTCACCCTGGCGTTGTTCCTGGTGGCCTTGCTGGCGCTGGTGCGCAGCGACCTCGTCGCCGGCTGGCGCCAGCAACTGCCGCCGCAAACACCCAACTATTTTCTGGTGAACATTGCGCCGCAGCAGCAGGACGCGGTGGCCGCCTACCTGGCCGAGCACCGCCTCGAAGCATCCGAACTCTATCCCATGGTGCGCGGCCGCCTGGTCAGCAAGAACGGCGTGCCGATCGCCGACACGCTGCCCGAGGACGCGCGCGACAGCAACACCCTGCGGCGCGAGCTCAATCTCACCTGGACCGCCACCCTGCCGGCCAACAACGCCGTGCTGGGCGGACGCTGGCACGGCCAGCGCCGCGCCGCCGAAATCTCGGTCGAGTCCGGCATGGCCGAACAGCTACGTCTTGCGGTCGGCGACACGCTCGGCTTCCAGGTCGGCGACCAGACGCTCGCCGCGCGCATCACCAGCCTCCGCAGCGTGAAGTGGGACTCGATGCAGCCCAACTTCTTCGTCATTTTCGCCCCCGGCCAGCTCGACGCGCTGCCCGCCAGTGCCATCGCCAGCGTCTACGTACCGCCGGACACGACCGACGTGCTGCCCGGCTTCGTCAAGACCTTCCCCGGCATCACCGTGCTCGCACTCGACAAGCTCATCGCCAACATCGAGGCCGTGTTCGCGCAGATCATCGGCGCGATCCAGCTGCTGCTGGGATTCCTGCTCGCGGCCGGCATGGCGGTGGTCGTCGCCACGCTGCTGGCCAGCCTGGATGCGCGTCAGCAGGAAGCCGTGCTGCTGCGCACCCTGGGTGCCCAGCGCGCCTACCTGGCAAAGGGTTTGTGGAGCGAGTTCATCGCGCTCGGCGTGCTGGCCGGCCTGCTCGCCAGCGTCTGTGCCGAAATCGCCATGGCGCTGATCGCCGAGCGCCTGTTCGAGCTGCCGGTGCGGCTGCACCCGTGGCTGTGGCTGGCGCTGCCGACGGCCGGCGCGCTGCTGGTGGGGATGAGCGGCTGGCTCACCACGCGCCACATCACGCGCGTGCCGCCGATGCAGTCGATCCGGACCATGAACTGAGCCCTTGAGGTCAGCGGTGCAGGCGTCCGGAGGCCGGCTGCAAATCCGCACCCACCCCCTCGCGCTCGTCGAACACGAAACAATCGCCGCGGTAATGCGCGCCGCCGACTTCCTCGAAATATTTGAGAATGCCGCCTTCGAGCTGGTACACGCTCTCGATGCCGATTTCCTTCATGTGGATGGCGGCCTTTTCGCAGCGGATGCCGCCGGTGCAGAACGACACCACGGTCTTGCCAGCATAGTCGGCACAATGCGCGGCCAGGCGCAGCGGAAACTCGCTGAAGACGCCGATGCCGTAATCGACCGCCTGGTCGAAAGTACCGGCCGCCACTTCATAGTCGTTGCGGGTATCCAGCATCACTACCGGGCGGCCTGCGTCGTCCATGCCACGGTCCAGCCACTGCTTCAGCGTGGCAGCGGCCACCGAGGGCGCGCGCCCGGCTTCGGGACGGATCAACGGATGCTTCATGGTGATGATTTCCTTCTTCAGCCGCACCCGCATCCGCTTGAATGGCGGCTCGGCCGACAGGCTTTCCTTGGGCGCGAGGTCGGCGAAGCGCGGATCGCTGCGCAGATGGGCGACGATGGCGTCGATCGCTGCGCGTGAGCCGGCCAGGAATACGTTGATACCCTCCGGTGCGAGCAGAATCGTGCCCTTGAGGCCAAGTTCGAGACAACGCGAAGCGAGATCGGTCTTGAGCACCTCGCGATCGGCGAGGGCGACGAACTTGTAGCAGGAAATATTGATGACGGACACGGAAAAAACCTTTCAGCAAGCCGGCATTATCCTGGAAACCCGGCTTGCAGAATAAATACGGAGCGGTTCTGCCCGGCTGGCGGTTTTGATACCCTTCGGACTTCCTTTCCCCTCTCGCCGACCATGAACGAACAACTGCAAACGCTGGAACACGCCCAGCAAACCGCGATCGATCTCGCCATCCAGTTCGGCCCCAAGCTGCTGGTGGCGCTGCTGATCCTGGCGGCGGGCTATTACGTCGGGCGCTGGGTGGGCAGGGTGGCCGACTCGATGCTGGAAAAGCTTGGGCTCGATGCCACCCTGCGCCTGCTGCTGGTACGCATGCTGCGCATCCTGGTGCTGGGCCTGTTTCTCATCATGGCGCTGCAGAATCTGGGGGTACAGCTGCTGCCGCTGATCGCCGGGCTGGGCGTCGCAGGCGCCGGCATCGCGCTGGCAATGCAGGGGGTGCTGGGCAATCTGGCGGCGGGGCTGACCATCATCTTCACCCGGCCGTTCAAGGTAGGTGAATACATTTCCATCGCCGACGAGGAAGGCATGGTCGAGGAAATCAAGCTGTTCAACACGGTGCTGAGCCATCCCGACCGCTCGCGCGTGGTCATCCCCAACCGCAAGATTTCCGGTGAGATCCTGCACAATTTCGGTACCCTGCGCCAGCTCGACGTGGTGGTCGGCGTGGCCTACGATGCCGACATCAAGCGGGCGCTGGCGGCAATCCGCGACCTGCTGGTGGCGCACCCCAAAATCCTGCGGGAACCGGAACCGATGATCCATGTGCTGGCGCTGGCGGACTCCAGGGTGCAGATCGCGATCCGCCCGTGGACCTCGGTGGCCGATTTCCACACCACAGCGGGCGAGATCACCCAGGCGGTGCTGGAAACCTTCCGCGAATACGGCATCCCCATCCCCTTGCCGCAACGCGAAGTGCGCCTGCTGGGGGCGGCATGAAGCGCGCCGCACCCGCCGCCGGTACGCCGAAAGCCGCCTACATCGACCCGCTGGCAGAGGTGTTGCGCCCCGGCCAGTCGATCGAACTGCTGAAGGAGCTGCACATCCTGACGCGCGACGGCAAGCTCAACCAGGACAGCCGCCGCAAGCTGAAGCAGGTGCATCACCTGTGCCATTTCATCGAGCCGCTGCTGGACGAGGTGCTGGGCCGGCAGGACACGCTGACGCTGGCCGATCACGGCGCGGGCAAGTCGTATCTGGGTTTCATCCTGTACGACCTGTATCTGAAAGATCGCCCTGGCAGCCACATTTTCGGCATCGAAACGCGCGACGAACTGGTGAAGAAGTCGCGCGACCTGGCGGCGCGGCTCGACTTTCCGCGCATGTCCTTCCTCAGCGCGACGGTAGCGGAGTCGATCGTCACCGACGCCCTGCCGCCGCGGATCGACATCGTCACCGCGCTGCATGCCTGCAACACCGCAACCGACGACGCCATCCGCTTCGCGCTTGCCAAGCAAGCCCGCCACATCGTGCTGGTGCCATGCTGCCAGGCCGAGGTCGCCGCCGTGCTGCGCCGCCGCAAGAACGAATCGTTCGGCAAAACCCCGCTGTCGGAAATCTGGCGCCATCCCATCCACACGCGCGAATTCGGCAGCCAGCTCACCAACGTGCTGCGCTGCCTGCAACTGGAATCGCACGGCTACCAGCTCACCGTCACCGAACTGGTCGGCTGGGAGCATTCGCTGAAAAACGAGTTGATCGTCGCCACCCACAGCGGCGCGCCGCGCAAGAACGCGCGCGAACGCCTGCAGCAGATTCTGCAGGAACTCAATCTGCAGGAACTCGAAGCACGCTTTCTCGACCCGCAGCCAGCCTGAAAACAGCCTATGCTGAAAAAGTAGGCGTTTGAACGAGATGGCCGAATGCGCGTTTCAGTCCTGAGTGCTCCCTTCATTGCGCTGGTTTTGCTCGGCATTCTGGCAGCGTGCGCCACGCCGCAATACCAGACGACGGTGCGCATGGTTGCGCCGGACGATGCGCAGGGCCAGGCTTGCGTGCAGGACTGCGAAGCCAAAAAGGCGGTCTGCCAGGCCGATTGCCAGACCCGCTATCAGGCTTGCGTGAAAACCCTCGAACCGCAGGTGGAAGTGCGTTATACCGAAGCGCTGAAGGAGTACGAACTCGATTTGAAACGTTACGCCGCGGCCTTGCGCCACTACGAGATGCAGCTGCAGTTCAACTGGATGCACAGCTACAGCTACCCCTACCGCTATCCCTACTACTGGTGGGATCCGTGGCCGAGGCCCTATTTTCCGCCGCCCTATCTAGAGCCGCAGATGCCGACCCGCACCGGGGTGCGGGCGCAGCTGGAAAAATCGAATTGCCAGGCCGACTGCGGCTGCCTGCCCGTTTACGACGCCTGTTTCGTCGGCTGCGGCGGGCAGCGGCTGACAGAAACCGTCTGTATCAAAAACTGTCCGCCCGAGAAATGAAACGCCCCGGCAAGGGGGGACGCCGTTGCATGGCCGGCAAGCCGGCAACGGCTGCGTTCACGCAGGCAATTGCAGGGCGGTCAGCTTTACCGCCACATTCTGCGTATCGGTATTGATCCAGATTTCGCCGTCCTGCACCATGCATTGCAGGCGCATGCTGCGCTCCGCCAGGGTGGCCAGCGTCTGGCTGGCTTCGACGGGCAGTTGCAGCACGGTCAGGTTGGAAAACCGCGTCAGCTTGCTGGCAATCTGTTTCCACCACACCTCGCAGCCGCTGCTGTAGCACAGCACAATGACCTGTTCGGCGCGGCTGCATGCGCGACGGATACGCGCTTCGTCGGGCTGGCCGAGATCGATCCACAGGGCGATCTCGCCGGTCAGGCTCTTGACCCACACTTCCGGCTCGTCGACATCGAACAGCCCCTTGGTGAAGGCAATGCCGTCCTGTGCGTAAAGAGCGTAGGCCAGCACCCGCACCATCATGCGCTCGTCGGTTTCGGAGGGATGGCGCGCGATGGTCAGCGCGTGGTCGGCGTAGACATGCCGATCCATGTCGGCAATCTGCAAGTCGGCTTTGTGGATGGTGGCTTTGAGCGCCATGAGGTCGTCACTCGGGAAGGGCGGTGGATTGTAGCGTGCGCCCATAAAAAAACCCCGGCTAACCGGGGTTTTTCGACATCAGGTCGCGAGGATTACGACACGACCTGGATGTTGGAGGCTTGCTTGCCCTTGGGGCCAGTGGTCACTTCAAAGCTGACTTTCTGGTTTTCCTGCAGGGACTTGAAGCCGCTGGAGTTGATTGCGGAGAAGTGTGCAAACAGGTCTTCGCCGCCGTTATCCGGGGTGATAAAACCAAAACCTTTTGCATCATTGAACCACTTGACAGTACCCGTTTCCATCTTGCTTCCTATCTATCTAAAAAAATTGAGCGACATGCTCTATCGATCGAATTTCAAGGAAAACGCTTACCAGAGGTACCGCAATTTAAAGCTTGAATCCAACAGATAGTGCAATTAATAGCACAGATAAAAGAGATGTCCAAGAAATATCGTCATTCTTCGCCGAGCGGGCGCAGCATCAGGGTGTCGCCGCGCTGGGTGAATTCCAGATGCTTCAGCACGCTCATCCCCAGCAATATCTGATCGCCCGCCATCCCGGGGTTGAGGCTGGCGGCGATGCCGCGCAGCGCGAACGGCCCGAACGCCAGCGCGTCCACCCGGGTGGCATGGGTGACAACCGTGCCGTTGGCGGTGATCGACCGCTGCGGCGCGCCCGCCTCCAGACCCAGCTCGCCCGCCAGATGCGCCGGGATCGACACCAGGGTGGCGCCGGTGTCGAGCAGGAAGGTGACCGGTTGGCCATTGATCGTGCCGGGGAAAATATAGTGTCCGTTGCCGCTGCGCTTCAGCACCAGTTCGGTCCCGGGCGCGACCTGCAACTGGCGGTTGGGATTGCTGCGCGCCTGCAGGCTGTTTTCGAAGTAAAGATAAAACAGCCCCAGCACCAGCAGGCTGGCGACCAGTGCCATGCCACGTCCGAGCGGACGATGCGGGTTACGGGAAGGATCGGACGCTTTCGGATTCACGACGTGGTGACAGTCTGGCTCGTTCATCGTTCCCCGCACGCAATGTGCCGGGTAATCAAGCCGTATTCATATCACACACGCAAGACAACGGCCCCATGCCACCCGCACGGGCGGCACGGCGCAGGCCAGGCTCAGGCGACGTGCTGCATGCGCGGCTGGCTGAAGTGGCAGTGCGGCGCATCGCCAAAAATGTCGCGCAGATAGCGGGTTTCGATGTGCAACAGGCGCTTGTGGTCGCCGCCTTCCAGATAGACGTCGGGCTGCGCCATCAAATCGTCGTCCCAAACCATTTCCACCCCCCAGGCATTCGGCAGGCCCGGCACCACACCGGGTTCACACTCGCTGAATAACCGGCTCACGCTGGCTTCGTCGGCCAGGCTGAACTCCATACCGTGATCCAGCCCCAGTTTTCCCAGGTGAATTTCCTGATCGGCGGGGATCATCGCCACCATCTGGCAACCCTGGCCATCAAGCAGCACACCCTTGGCCAGCCGATTGGAAGGCACCCCCGCCGCGCGTGCCGTTTCAGCGCTGGTCTGGGTATGCGGATGCGCCACGATGTCGAATGGAATCATATGCTGGTCGAGGAAACGTTCCATGCGATGCAGTGCGTTCATGATCGACTCCTTGCAAAAGCGATTGGATGATTTTCACTATAGTCCACCCCTTGCCGCCTGCAGGCGCTGAAAACAGATCGCTATTGACCCGGCCCGATGATGTTTGAACCCGCCCTGTATTTCTCACGGCATCCTGCTTTGACCGGTTCGCTGGCCCGTCTCAATGGAGCGCTGTTTTTAATGCTTATTGATTCGGCCTCCCGCGCTGCCATACACAGCCCGGGCAAGCTGAACCTTGACGCCGCTTCAAGCTTCGTCTGGCCGAATCAATAACGCCGCCCGGAGCGGTCGCCAGCACGAAAATGCCGGCGTGGCGCCTTGGGGTGTTCCAGCATCTGACAGGCGCGGCGAAATGCCAGCAGGGCATCCTGTGCATGCCCCAGCACACTGCCATGGGGATAATGCCCCGCTGCGTTCAGTTCGCCCGCCGCCACTCCCGTCAGCAGTTCGATCCCTTCGGTCACGTGCTCCGCGGCATGGATATGGAAAAGCCCGCGGGCGACGGTGTCGACCACGCGCGGATCCAGCATCAGGTGGCGCCGGTTGCGTGCGGGGATCAGCACCCCCTGGCTGCCGTCCAGGCCGGCGGCCTCGCAGACACGAAACCAGCCCTCGATCTTCTCGTTGATGCCGCCCACCGGCAGCACCCCGCCGTGCTGGTTGACCGCGCCGGTGACCGCGATGCCCTGCTTCAGGGGCAGGCCAGACAACGCCGACAACAGCGCATAGAGCTCGGCGCACGAGGCGGAATCGCCTTCCACGCCGTGATACTGCTGCTCGAACACGATGGAGGCATTCATTGACAGCGGCGCCAGATGGGCGAACAGCGCAGCCAGGTAGTTCTGCAGGATGAACACGCCCTTGTCGTGGATCGGCCCCGACAGCTCGACCTCGCGTTCGATGTTGAGCAGGCCGTCTTCGCCCGCGTAGGCGTGCGCGGATAGCCGTACCGGCAGGCCAAAGCGGTAGTCGCCCAGATCGATCTGGGTAAGGCCATTGACCTGGCCCGTCCGGACGCCGTGCAGGTCGATCAGCACGTCGCCTTCGGCAATTTCCTCGCGCAGGCGCTGCTCGGGGTAATCGTGGCGCGCGGCGTGCGCAATGAGCGCCGTCTCGACGTCTGCCGCCGCTACCAGGCACGGCCCCCCGCGTGCGCGGCAGATCGCGGCGCTTTCCATCACCAGCGCTTCGGTGCGGGCGAAGATCGCGCTCTCGCGCGCCCGGTCGCCGGCCTCGCGGTGCGATTCCTCGAGCAGGCGCGCCACGGCCGCCGCCGAAAAATGCGGCAGGCCATGCTCGCGGCAGGCATGGGCGACGAAAATCGCCGAGGCGCGGCGTGTTTCAGCGCTAGCGATGAAGCTGTCGGCGAAATCCACCTTGGCGCGGAAGTGCCGGGCGATCTCCGGCGCCGCTTCCTGCAGCTGGTAGTACTGTTCGCGCGAACCGACCAGCACCAACTTGACCTCGACGTCGACCGCCTCCGGCGTCAGCGACACCGCCGCGATCGGCGAAAACGACACGCCCGGCTCCTCGATCTGCAGCCGGCCGCTGCGCAGAAAGCGCCGCAGTTTCTCCCACACCAGCGGGTCGGCCAGCACATCCTGCAGGTGCAGCATCAGGAAGCCGCCGTGCGCCTGCAGCAGGCTGCCGGCACGGATGCGCGTGAAGTCGGTCATCAGCACATCGTTCTCGGACTGGTATTCGATGCTGCCGAACAGGGCGCGGAACAGCGGGTTGTCCTCGACGATCACCGGCGCGCCGGCCAGCCCCGCGTTGTCCACCACCAGGTTGACGCGGTAGCGCGCCAGCACGGAATTCAGCGCATCCAGCCGATCCTCGTCGCCCTCGTCGCCACTGAACAGCTCCAGGTTGTCGAACACGTCCCGTTCCAGCGCGTCGAGCCAAGCGTTGAGCTTGGCGGCGTCCTTGATCTGCTTCTTCAGCCCCGCACGGATCGCCTGCAGCTCGCGCTCGACCAGCGGCCTCACCACCTGCCGCCGCAGCGCCGCCAGCGCCTCGTTCATCGCACGCTCCAACGGCTGGGTCTTCTCGATGTAGCGGGTGATTTCGGCGCGCAGCTCCTGCTCGGCCTGCTCCACCTCAGCCCGGCGCGCCTTCGGCAACGCCAGCACCTCGTCTTCGGTCAGTGCCTGGCCCTTCTTGCCGGTCAGCGTGAACACCATGCGCCCGGCCTCGCGATGCAGCGAAAAGCTGCGCGCCTCGGCAAACGCGGTCAGTTCGGCGTAATGCAGCGCCACGTCGTTCTTCCAGGCCTGTTCGATGCGCTCGCTTTCAACCTTGTAGTCCTGTCCCTGGAGCCGCTGCGGGATTTCGTCTTGCAGCGTCTTCGCCGTCTGCGCCAGTAGCTGGCGCAGCAACCGCCCTTCGCCGGCGGGCAAGCGCAGTGCCAGCGGCCGTTCGGGCGCGTCGAAGTTGTGCAGATAACAAAGGTCGGGCGGTACCCGCTTCGCTGCCGCCGCCTCGCGCATCGCCTGCTTCAACAGCGAGGACCGGCCGCTGCCGGCTTCGCCCAACACGAACAGGTTGTAGTTGGGCGGGTCCATGCCGAGGCCAAAACGGGCGGCCGCCTCGGCGCGTGTCTGGCCGATCCACGGCAGGGTCTCGTCCTGTAGTTCGGACGTATCCGCGAAACCCAGCACGTCGGGATCGATGGTCAGGCGCAGGTCGGCGGGAGACAGCGTGGCAATCGGCATGGTTTGGGACCGTAAGGAAGATATCCCCGGATTATTGCCCAAGTCACTCGGGCGGCAACAGGCCGGCCCACTGCGCCTGGCTTTGCAGGTAGCGCACCCGCAGGCTCGCCGCATTCTCGCGCAGCAGGTCGGCGGGCACCGCCAGCGCCTGCATCAGCGCGGGTTCGATGCGGTCGACTGCAACGCAGCGCGGAACTGCATCCGGCTCCCAGGTTTCGGCAAAAGCGGCTCGCTTGTCCGGGCGCACGCCCTGCTGCGGCGGCGCGAGGCTGACCCGAGGCAGGCCGTAGGCCAGTGCGACAATGCGACCGTGCAGGCTGCTGCCCACCAGGCCGCGGCTGGCGGCGATCAGCGCACATATATCCCACAGGTGCAGCGACGGGAACAGCTGCGCCATGCCGGTCGGCAGCCGGCGTTGCAGCTTTTCATAGAGCACCGGATCGTCGTGCCACGGCGCCGCGCCAGCGCGGAACAGCGCCAGTCCGAGTCCGGTCGTCGCAGCCACCTGCGACAGGCCCCGTGCCAGCGCATCGAGGCTGGCGTCGTCGGCAAAATCGGCGCTGAACTGGCATGCCAGATAGCCCTGCGGGAAAGCATCGCGGATTGCCTTCACCGGGCCCTGCTGCCGGTGCCGGCTGATCACCTCACCGAAGCACGGTTCCACCATCACTGCCGGGTCGGGGCACAGCGGTGCCTCGATCCCCTCCGCCCGCAGCACGGCCTGGGTGACGTGGTCGCGCACGCTGAGCCAGTCCGCCTGGCGCAGCACCGCCTTCACTTCATCCCGTTGCGCCGCGGACAGGGCATCCCACTCCACGCCGCCGACGGCGTTGAAAATCAGCCTGCCGCCCGGCGCCAGCGCCTCGCGCCCGACGACGTAAGGCATGCTGCGCGCCGTGCCGAGCTGGCGTGCGGCCCACGCGGCCCCCGCAGCCGGATCGCTGTCGTAACGCGCGATGGCATCAGCGGCTGCGGCCGGATCGAGCAGCATGATCGCGGCCTGCCAGGTGCTGCAGGTCAGCAGTTCGCCGCCAGCGTGAATCAGGTGCGCAGCCCCCGCAGCGAGCGGCTTGACTTCGTGGCCGCCGAACGACCTCAGATCACGTTCAGCCAGTCCGGCAAACGCGAACATCCGCCCCGGCAACAGCGCCGCCAACAGATGCGGAAACAGCAGGTCGCCGAAGTTGTGGCGGTCGAACGCGCCGAACAGCACCTGCGCGGGGTGAGGATTCATCATCAGCACAAACCGCAAGGAAAGCCTGGGGACATCATGCGCATGATTTTTTCGCACGTGGGGCGATTTCGCACTACATTCGTAAAAAAAACCAACTCACCCACCCGATGAAACCCGCCCAGCCCTCCTTCTTCGTCCTCATCGCCCTCATCGGCGGCCTGGCCATCTTCAGCTCCACTCTGTCGAAAACCCCGGTGCTGCCGCTGTTCGCCGCCTCGCTCGGCGCCACCCCGGCCGAGATCGGCTGGATCGTCATGGCCTCGACGATTCCCGGCATCCTCGTCAGCTACCCCGCCGGCGCGCTGTCGGATTATCTGGGCAAGCGGCGCATCCTGCTGGCCTCGCTGGTAGTGTTCGCCAGCGCGCCCTTCCTGTATTTGATCGTCGAAACCGCCTGGCAGTTGATGGCGGTGCGCTTCTACCACGGCTTCGCCACCGCGATCTTCGGCACCGTGGCGAGCGCGGCGATTGCCGAGCGCTACACGGCGGATCGCGCGGCACGGCTCTCCACCTATTCCTCGGTCACCATCGTCGGCCGTTCGATCGCGCCCTTCCTCGGCGGCACCCTGATCTCGCTGGCGAGCTTCGGCGCGGTGTACATTGCCTGTGCCATCGCCGGCGTGCTGGCACTGGGCGCCGGCCTGCTGCTTAAAGACCGCGACCCGAAGCCGACGGCAAAGCTGGAACTGCCGCATTTCTGGTCGAGTCTCAGAACCGTGCTGCGCGACCGCGGAATCATGCTGGTGAGCCTGGTCGAAGCGGCGCAGTATCTGGTGTTCGGCGCCATCGAAGCCTTCCTCGCGCTGTACGCGTCCTCGCTCGGCATCCCCGCGTGGCAGATCGGCATCATCCTCGGCGTGCAGCTTCTCAGCATCGTCTTCGCCAAGCCGCTGATGGGCAAGGTGTCCGACCGCGTCGGGCGCCGCCGCGTCATCCTGCCGGGCTTGCTGATCGGCGCGGCGAGCGTCGTGCTGCTGCCGGTCTTTCCGAACGTCGTCGGCCTCTCCGTGCTGAGCCTGGTATTCGGCCTCGGCTTCGCCACCGTCACCTCGTCCACCGCCGCACTCGTCGCCGACCTCACCAAAGACGGCCGCTTCGGCAGTTCGATGGGCGTGCTGCGCACGGTGATGGACGTCGGCCAGTCCATCGGCCCAGTGCTCACCGGCTTCATGGTCGGCGTCGCCGGCTACGCCAGCGCCTTCACCCTGCTGGCGGCGATCCTGGTGGCGGCCGCGCTGATGCTGGGGCTGCTGCTGCGCGACGCCTGAGGCCGCGCCTGATCGGCTATAGTGAGGCAGCCCGTTTCTCTCAAGGAGACTCCCATGCGCATCCGTTCCCTGCTCGCCCTGCTGGCCTTCGTCCCGGCCTGCTTCCTGCTCCCGGCCGCTGCCGACTCCAGCGTCGACCGCACGCCTGCTGCCGCGCAGCAGACATCGATATCACCCGAGGCCTGCATCGCGAATGCCAAGGGCATGCAACTCGCGCAGATCCAGACAGCCTGTTGCAAGGCCCACAAAGGCATCTGCGGCTGCCGCGCCGGCAAAATCGTGTGCTGCGACAACTCCACCAGCAAGGAGCCGGGGTGTACGTGTCATGGAGATGAGGGTGTTGTCGAATAAACGGGAATATTGACCGCGCGGCCAGAATGACTCTCATGCCTCACAAGCTCATCCCCTACGAATTGGAGGAGCAACTGCGCTCCCCAGAGGAAATCGCCGCGTTCATTAACGCTTGGCTCGAGGAGGCGCCCGACGACGCAGCGGGGATCGCCCGTGCGCTGGGAGACATCGCACGCGCCAAGGGGATGTCACAGGTTGCGCGCGATGCGGGACTCAGCCGGGAAAGTCTCTACAAGGCACTCAGCGAAAACGGCAATCCGAGCTTCGCGACGGTACTCAAGGTTGCGCGGGCACTTGGGGTGAGGCTGCATACAGAAGCGGCTTGATGCCCGATCGTAATGAAGTGCAACAAATTTCGACACCGACTCTTGTAAGCAATCTTTACCCGCCTGAAGACGCCACCATGCAATCACCTAACCGAAAACATGACCGCGAGAGCTTCTTCAAGTACATGTCCGCAGCTACCGCCGCCATCGTTCTGCAGAACCGATCATTACGATGGAGTTCGCCTCTACTGTTCAATGACCCCTTTGACGTGCCGCGCGAACTCTCTTTTGGCATAGTCCCCGAAGACATCGTGCAAGCGCTAACACGTCGAATGGCCAACCTCATCGAACACCCACCGGAAGATACGTCGCAGCTAGAGCCGAAAGTTCGCTTGATCGTTGAAGTTGTCAAGAAAGCAACTTCACCGACACTCAAGGCTGAGTTGCTCGCTGGCCTAGAGGAATCGGCTACAACGCATCGGCCCACGGGACAATCTATGGATGATTTGCGCACGATGTGGCGAGACTTGATTCCACAGTTCCGAATCCTCTGTCTGACCGAGAGTCCTGCCCACACAGCAATGTGGTATCACTATGCTGACAAGTACCGCGGGGTAGTCCTAGAGTTTCTATGCGACGACGCGCTTGACAGCGCTTGGCTGGCAGCCAAGCCAGTAGCGTACCCTTCCCAAAAACCAGCCGTCTATACGGCCGATGGGTGGGCTCAGTTGCTTACGACTCACAACGCCCTAGCAATTGAGAACCTACTCGATGTTTTGACATACACGAAGGCTCCCGATTGGAGCTATGAGAACGAATGGCGCATTACCTCTTTTAAGAGGCCATCCGATACAGGCCACTTCACGGACTACACTTTTCATTCCCGAGAATTGAAGAGCATTTATCTTGGGCCTGACATATCCTCATCCGACAGAGAGGCGATCATTTCTCTGGCTACTCGCTTCCCGGTGGCATCTCTTTGGGATGTCTCAATAGGTATAGATCGTGAATTCGCAATTACCGCAGTAGTCGGCTGACACACAACTTCGCCTAACTCACTTACTCAGCGCCACCCAAACCCCATCCCACCCCGCCTCCGGCGGCGCCTGCCGGAACGCCGCAATCCGCTCCAGTATGACCTGGCTGGGCTGATCCTTCGGTTCAGTCGCAAGGCATTCACGGAACGCCGCTTCTGCCGCATCCCAATCCTGCGCGCGGTAGCGCGCCAGCCCGGCCTCGTAAGCCTGTACCCGCTGCCGGTCGGCATCGCTCAACTCCGCTGCCAGCCCCAGCAGTTCGTACACCCTGACCGTTTCCAGCTTGCCGGCGACGCGCAGGCTGTCGATTTCGCGGAAGGCCAGCGTGCCCGCCAGATTCCGCGTCGCTTCGCTGACCAGAATCCGCGTGCCGTAGAACTTGTTGGCCTGCTCCAGCCTGGATGCAAGATTCACGGTGTCGCCGATGACGGTGTAGCCGCGCGAGGTTTCGGAGCCGATGTTGCCCACCGTCACCTCGCCGCTGGCGATGCCCATGCGCACATCGACCACAGGCAGGCCGTGGACGACGCCGAACATCTCGGGCAGCCAGATGCGGAAGGCGTCCATGCGGGCCATCTGTTCGAGGGCGGCGAGGCAGCACAGGGTGGCGTGATCGGCGGCATCGGTGAAAGGCGGACCCCAGAACGCCATGACCGAATCGCCGATGTACTTGTCGACGATGCCCTGCCGGGTGCGGATCACCTCGGACATCAGCGAAAAATAGCGGTTGAGGAAACGCACCGCGGCGTCCGGCGTCAGGCCCTCGCACAGGCGGGTGAAGTTCTGCAGGTCGGAAAAGAATACCGTCATCACCTGGCGCTCACCCTTGTCTGCACCGATGCGGTTTTCCAGCAGACTCTTCACGATGCGCGGATCGACGTACTGGCCGAAGGTATCGCGGATGCGTTCTTTCTCGCGCAGCCCGACCACCATGTGGTTGAACGAGGCGGCGAGCGTGGCCAGTTCGTCGTGGGTACGCACCAGGATTTCGACGTCGAGGTCGCCGGCTTCGACCGCGCGCGTGCCGCCCACCAGGCGCTTGACCGGGTCGACCAGCGAGCGGGTGACGAAGCCGGCGAAGATCAGTCCGAGCGCGGTGGCGATGGCGGTGACGATCCAGTTGAGCGTGGTGGCGCGTTGCTCCTCCGCCTTGGCCTGGATGGCGGTGTCCTGGGTCAGCTTGTTGAGGATGTCGATGGTCTTGCCGATTTCGACGTCGACCGTGTCCTTCTCGCGCAGCAGGGCGTCGCGCACGATCTTTTCCGAACGCGGGGTGCCCTCCTCCGCCTCGATCTGGAACTGGCGGAAGCTCATGTGAAAATGCTGGCGGACGGTCTGGATCGCCGGCAGCTGCTTGCCCAGCACGGCGAGCGTCACGCGGTCGAGCTCGATGTCCTGTTGCGCTTCGGCCTCGCCCAGCATGCGCAGCGAGGAATCGACGATCTGGTCGGCGTTGACCCCGCGCATGTCGAAGCCGTTCGATTCTTTGGCGAGGAAATCGGGGTCGGGCTTGGCCACCTCCATACCCATCATGACCCGTTCCATGTGCACCATCTGCTGGCGGATCAGGATTTCGACGCTGGCCACCTGCTGCTGCAGCGGCAGGTACCAGTCCGACAGCGCGCGCACCTGGTTGTTGAGCTGGCGGAAGTTGAGCACCGACAGCCAGGTGACCACCACCATCAGCACCAGCAGGGCCGTGGTGATGCTGAAGATTTTCAGGCTGATGGGCAGGCGCATGGCGTCAGATCCTGGATACTCGACACATTGAACCCTAGCGCAAGCGGCCTATCCGTCAACACTCCCGGGGCCGGCCCCGGACGCGACGCGGTCCGGCCTGAACCCGCGGGCTTGCTTGCTATCTGCTTCCCGGCACCCGCGGCGCACCGCTCGCCACGTCGCCGCACTGCGCGCGCTGGCGCAGCGCGTGGTCCATCAGCACGATCGCCGTCAGCGCCTCGGCGATGGGGGTGGCGCGGATGCCGACGCAGGGGTCGTGGCGGCCGTGGGTGACGACCTCGATCGGCTGGCCATTGAGGTTGATCGAGCGGCCGGGCAGGCGCATCGACGAGGTGGGCTTGATCGCAATGTGGGCGACGATGGCCTGGCCGCTTGAAATGCCGCCGAGCACGCCGCCGGCATGGTTGCTCAAAAAACCATCCGGCGTGATTTCGTCGCGGTGCTCGGTGCCCAATTGCCGCGCCGCCAGCATGCCGTCGCCGATTTCCACGCCCTTGACGGCGTTCAGCCCCATCAGCGCGTGGGCGAGGTCGGCGTCGAGCTTGTCGTACAGTGGCTCGCCCCAGCCGGGCGGCACGTTCTCGGCGACCACGCTGATCCGGGCGCCGACCGAATCGCCGGATTTCCGCAGCGCGTCCATGTAGGCCTCAAGCTCGGGCACGATGGCGGCGTTGGGTGAGAAGAAGGCGTTGTTGCCGATTTCGTCCCACGACTCGAAGGGAATGTCGATCGGTCCCAGCGCGCTCATGTAGCCGCGGATCACGATGCCGTATTTTTCCGCCAGCCATTTCTTGGCGATGGCGCCGGCGCCGACGATGGGCGCGGTCAGCCGGGCCGACGAACGACCGCCGCCGCGCGGGTCGCGGAAGCCGTATTTCTGCGTGTAGGTGTAGTCGGCGTGGCCGGGGCGGAAGGTCTCGGCGATGTTGCCGTAGTCCTTGCTGCGCTGATCCTCGTTGCGGATCAGCAGCGCGATCGGCGTGCCGGTGGTCTTGCCTTCGTACAGGCCCGAGAGGATCTCGACCGTGTCGGATTCGCGCCGCTGGGTGACGTGGCGCGATGTCCCGGGCTTGCGGCGGTCGAGGTCGTGCTGGATGTCGGCTTCATCGAGCGCCATGCCGGGCGGGCAGCCGTCGACCACGCAGCCGATGGCGGGGCCGTGCGATTCGCCGAACACGGTGACACAGAACAGTTTGCCAAGTGTGCTGCCAGACATGGAAATAACCGCGGAAAGGGCCGAAAGAATGCGCCGAAGTCTAGCACAGGCGCGGCTTCGCACGCCGCCCGCCGCATCCCGCCGGGCACGCCACGGCAAGACCAATCTGTTTTTAAACGCTATCCTGAACATCCCATCTCACGGAACGAGGACGCCCCGATGAACGCCACGCAGCACCTCACCACCCTCGGCCAGAGCCTCTGGCTGGACAATCTGTCGCGCAGCCTGATCCGCGACGGCACGCTGGCCAGGCTGATCACCGAGGACGGGATATCAGGCGTGACCTCGAATCCGTCGATTTTCCAGAATGCGCTCGCCACCAGCCCGTATTACGCCGACGACCTGACGCGGCTGAAAGCCAGCGAATCCGATGCCGAGCGGCGTTACGAAGCGCTGGTCATCCCCGACATCCGGGCGGCCTGCGATCTGCTATTGCCGGTATTCACACGCAGCGGCGGCAACGACGGCTACGTCAGTCTGGAAGTCGCGCCGCGCTGGGCGTACGATGCCGCGCGCACGGTGAAGGAGGCCCAGCGCCTGTCGGCCGCGGTGGACCGCAGCAACCTGATGATCAAGGTGCCGGGCACGCCGGAAGGCATCGGCGCGTTCGAAACGCTGACCCGGCTCGGCATCAACGTCAACGTGACGCTGCTGTTTTCGATTGCGCAGACCGAGGCGGTGTTCGACGCCTATCTGCGCGGCCTTGCCGCACGCGTGCAAACCGGGGCCGGCGTGCGCCGCAGCAAGGCGGTGGCGAGCCTGTTCCTGTCGCGCGTCGACACCCTGGTCGACACGCAGCTCGATTCGATCGGCACGCCGGAAGCGCTGTCGCTGCGCGGCAAGGCGGCCATCGCCATGGCCAGGCTCGCCTATCAAAGCTATCTGAAAATATTTCACGGCGAGGCTTTCGCCGCCCTGGCGCAGCAGGGCGCAATGCCGCAAACCCTGCTGTGGGCGAGCACCGGCGTGAAAAACCCGGACTACCACGCCCTGCTGTACGTCGAACCGCTGATCGGCAGGGAAACCATCAACACCCTGCCCGACAAGACGCTCGCTGCGCTGCGCGAGCACGGCAAACCGGCGCTGCGGCTGGAGGACGGGATTGCCGAGGCGGCAGCGCAACGGGTGGATCTGGCGCGGCTGGGCATCGACATGGATACGGTCGGCAATACCTTGCAGGACGAAGGCGTCAAACTGTTCGAAGCCGCGTACCAGAAACTGCTGCAGCAGACCGGATGAGCGGCGCCCCTATCCCTGGCATACGTGTCCTGCTGATGCTCCGGCAGCCCGCCCTCATCGATCCGCCGGGATCGGCGGCGACAGCTCAAGCTACCGCGTACCCCTTGCGCCACCGCATATCAACCAAGAACAATTTATGTACTGAAAAAAAATCTTGAATAGACAGGAGAGCTTGCGGGGGAGAGGATGGCCGCTCCCGCTCCCTCGCGCCGGCCAGGCGCAAGGGAATCCCGAAATCGACGCAAGGAGACGCGCCATGAGCTTTACCCGTTTGCCCACCAGCAATCTCGATAAAACCGCCGGCCTGTTGCGCCCCGCCTGCGTATTGCCCGAGCGCGTGGGAATGGACAACCCCGCACTCGATGTCATGACCGATTTCCGCCGCCTGAGCGCCTTCATCGCCACCCCCGGCGACACCATCAAACAGGCGGAAGAACGCATGATCCGCCGCAAGGTACGCCTGCTGATCGTGATGGACCGCCAGGATCGCGTGGCCGGGCTGATCACCAGTACCGACATCCACGGCGAAAAGCCCCTGCAGGTGGTGCAAAGCCGCGGCCTCCGCCGCGACGAAGTGCTTGTGGCCGACATCATGACCCCGGTGGACCGGCTGGAAGCGGTCGACTTCGACGATCTGTCGCATGCCCGCGTCGGCCATGTGCTGGAAACGCTCAAGGCACGCGGCCGCCAGCATGCCCTGGTGATCGAAAACGCGAACGGCCAGCAAATGGTGCGCGGCCTGCTGTCGCTGTCGCAGCTGTGCAAGCAGCTTGGCGTCAACGTCGAAACCACCGAAGTGGCGCACACCTTCATTGAAATCGAGCAGCATCTGGCACACGCCTGAGCCGCTGAACCGCAGCCTCTGCCGCCGCCCGGCAGAGGCTGCGGCGACAGCACATTGCAGTGCCGGTTTCGAACGTATCCCCGCTTCATTCCGCCAAGCCGGCCTCTCCAGCCGGACTCAAGCCCTATCCCACGCAACATCCAAGGTTTTCCCGCACCGCATCTTGTGCTCAAATCCCGGACGGACGGCCGCGGCGAAACGTGCGCCGACGGAGCAAGCCTGCACAACACCCTGACAAGCACATGAATATTTCCGTCAGCGAACTGATCGTCCGGTATCTGGAACACCTGGGCATCGACCACATTTTCGGCATGCCGGGCGCGCACGTGCTGCCGATCTACGACCGCCTGCATGATTCGGGCGTGAAGAGCGTGCTGGTGAAGCACGAGCAGGGCGCGGCCTTCATGGCCGGCGGCTACGCGCGGGTGTCGCAGCGGCCCTCCGCCTGCATCGCCACCGCGGGGCCGGGAGCGACCAATCTCATTACCGGTATCGCCAATGCCTACGCCGAGCGGCTGCCGGTGCTGGTGATCACCGGCGAGACCTCGACCTACATCTTCGGCCGTGGCGGCCTGCAGGAAAGCTCCGGCGAAGGCGGCGCCATCGACCAGGGCGCGCTGTTCGCCAGCATCACCCGCTACCACAAGCTGGTCGAGCGCACCGATTATCTCGGCCAGGTGCTGAACCAGGCCACCCGGGCGCTGCTCGGCCGTGAGCCGGGGCCGGTGCTGCTATCGATTCCATACAACGTGCAGAAGGAACAGGTCGACGCCAGCGTGCTCGAGCGGATTCATCTCCCCCGCCAGCCCGCGATTCGCCACACGACGCCGACGAACGCGCTCGCCGGACTGATCCGGGCCGCGCATACGCCGGTAATCGTCGCCGGTTACGGCTGCATCCAGGCGGGTGCACGCGAGACCGTCGCCGCTTTTTCCGAACGCTTCAACATCCCGGTCACCACCAGCCTCAAGGCCAAGGGCGTGGTGGCCGAAGGCACGCCGCTGGCGCTGGGCTGTCTCGGCGTGACCTCCAACGGCAATGCCTACCGCTACCTCGTCGACCACGCCGACCTGCTGGTATTTCTCGGCGCCGGTTTCAACGAACGCACCAGCTATCTGTGGGACGCGAAGCTGCTGACCGGCAAGAAGATCGCCCAGGTGGACCGCGATGCCGCCCAGCTCGGCCGCGTGTTCCAGCCCGACGTGGCGATCTGCGGCGACGTCCGCGCGGTGATGGAAGAACTGCTCGCCATGCTCGAAGCCGACGGCATGCCGCCCAAGGCCCGCGACCGGCTGGACGGCCACCGCGCGGCCACCCTGCCGCCCGCAAGCGGCGACGCTGTGCCGGCGGAAACGGAACCCTTCCACCTGATCCAGGCATTTTTCAGCGGGCTCGCCCGGCGTTTTCCGCACAATGCGCTGGTGTTCGACGACAACATCGTCTTCGCGCAGAGCTACTTCGACGTCTCCGACCGCAACCATTACTTCCCGAATTCCGGCATCTCCTCGCTGGGGCACGCAATCCCGGCCGCCATCGGCGCGCGCTGCTTTGCCCCTGACAGCCCCACCTTCGCCATCCTCGGCGATGGCGGCTTCCAGATGTGCTGCATGGAAATGATGACCGCAGTGAACTACGGCATCCCGCTCAACGTGGTGGTGATCAACAACGGCACGCTCTCGCTCATCCGCAAAAACCAGTTTCAGCTCTACGGCGAACGTTACATCGACTGCGACTTTGCGAACCCCGACTTCGGTCTGCTCGCGCAATCCTTCGGCGTGCAGCACTACCGCATCGAGACCGCGGCCGACCTCGATGCCCTGTTCGCCCACGCCGACCTCACCGGCGCGATCAACCTCATCGAAATCCTGCTCGACAAACACGCCTTTCCCCGCTACCTGTCGGCTCGTTAGCCGTTGGATTGCAATAATTGGAACTTTTCTCTTCCCGCTTCGTTTGACGCAGTATGGAAGAAGACCGTCGGCCAACAATCCCGGACTGGCTTGACGGGATCAAGAACCAACCAGAGCAGTGGGATGGCCGGGCCCAGGAACGGGACGTCGATGAACAGAGTGCCGGATGAACAAGAGTGAATCATGCGGCAGCTGGCAGCAGTTGCAGGATGACGAGTGCATCGTCCTTTTCCAGCGCGGTGAGCAGGAAGCGTTTGCGGAGCTGGTGCGACGCCACCAGAATCGTATTTTCCGTTTCCTCCTGCGCATGACGGGCTGCCGTGAAGAGGCGCTTGAACTGACTCAGGAGACAATGTTCAAAGCCTTTCGCGCACTCCCCGGCTGGCGGCCTGACGCCGCTTTTGGTACGTGGCTGTTTCGTATCGCCAGCAATGCGGCCACGGACAGACTGCGGCGCAAGAAGGTGGTCAAGTACGTGCCGATCGAGGCGCACATGGACTTCACCGACCCGGCCGCCGGGCCGGACGACGAGCTGCAATCGGCCCAGCGCGTGCGCATTCTCGAGGCGGCGCTGCAGCGGCTTCAGGAAGACTACCGGCAGGTCCTCTTGTTGCGGGAAATCGAGGAAATGTCGTACGCCGAAATAGGCGATGTGCTGGGTTTACGCGAGGGGACGGTCAAGTCCCGCATCGCACGTGCAAGACAGGCCCTGCTGGAAATCTGCAAGGGCAGGATCTAAGGCCGTCATTTGGAATTTCGGCAAATCTGAGAACAGCGATCATGAACAAGCACTGTAAAAGAAGCGGGAATCTTTCCGCCTACCTCGACGGCGAACTGGACGAGAAAACCCGCCTGAAATTCGAGACGCACCTGGAAGACTGTTCCGCCTGCACGAAAATGCTGCACGATTTGCGCTGTCTCCACGGGTGTTTCCAGACCCTCCCCCGGCAGGAAGTGGGGTTCGATCTGGCGCCTGTGGTGCTGGCCGAGCTGGGGCGGCGGCGTACCCGCCCGGCAAGCGTGCCGCGCTTCAACTGGTGGCGGCTGTTGCCGGCTTCATTCGCGGCCGTGGCCACGGTTTCGCTGGGCGTATTCCTGGGGAGCATCCTGACCGGCAGGCTCGACACCGAGGTGGCTGCCCCGACGCTGGCCATGTTCGATCCCATCCCGCCAGGCGGCATATGTATAGGATTCACGGGATGCTACCCGGAGGAAAGAATCTGATGAAACGTTCCTGGCTTTATACATTGCTTGCATTTTCCCTGCTTCTCAACGTGGGGGTGCTGGGCGCAGTGGGCTACCAGGCCTGGCAAAACGGCGGGTGGCCCGCTCTGCATGGCGACGACAAGCATGACCACCTGGCGGAGTACCTCAACCTCAGCGAGGAACAGCGGCGGCAGTGGCGGGAAAAAGAGGGAAAGTTTCTGCGGGAAATGGGAGCCGACTGGGAAGAGGTTCGCATTCACCGCGAACGCATGATCCGGCAGATTTTCTCGCAGCAGCCCGACCTTGCGGCGATCGAAGCCGATCGCGCAGCCATCTCGCGCCTCCAGGAAAAGCAGCAGCGCCATGTCATCGAGCAGTTGATGGAAGAGCAGCGCATGCTCGATGCCACACAGCGGGAAGCTCTGGCCAGACTCCTGATCCAGCAAAAACCCGCCGGCTCGCTTGAGGAGCGGCTGCACGGCGACTGAAGCGGCAGAACCGATGGCCGGCACGGCAGGATGGCACGCATGCGCGATCCTGCAATCGAGCCATCGACGATAGAAAACGCCGCCCGCGATTTCCGGCCCCGGCCATCCAGGCCGGCAGGCACACCCCAGCGTTATTGCAACCTGTAGCGACATCCGGCGCGGCATGGCTGCCCCGGCATTATCGGGGGCCGCTTTCGCCATCTCCCTTGGGACGGTTGGCGGATCGCTCCGAACAGCCTGCCGTGCCCGCGCCTCCCCTCCCGCCCGAACGCCGCCGCCATCCATGCGGCGGCGTTTCTGCCGTCGGGATTTCCGCCGCCTCTCATGCCGTGCAACCGGGTTTGATGGGGCTGCGCAGAAAGCCGGAACATTTTTCTCGCCCTCTCGTTTAAGCCTGTGAAGAACGTGATGTCTTCAAAGCAGGCAGCCCGCATCAATGTTTGTTCACTCAATAAAGATAAACGAGGAGGAGAACGGAATGCGTATCAAGAGGAGATTTATCATCGCAGCCTGGGCGGCAGCCGGGCTTTCATCCGGTGGGGCAAGCCAGGCCGCCAACTGGGTGATGCTGTTCGGCACCGAACCCGTCGCCAGCACCCACCGCCTGCTCGGCGCAGTGCAGCTCACCTACGAAAATAACTTCGACTGCCGGGATACGGTCGGCCTGGTGGGCCCCGCGGCAGTCAACAACGGGCAGGTGGTGAACAACTGCCGGGTTGGTCCGGAACTGAGAAATGACGAATCCGGCCTTTATCTGCAGAACCTGATGCTGGGAGCCCGGGGAAACCTGATTCCGGGCCGCATCAATTACATGCTTACCGCCAACGCTGGCGAGAACGTCGCCAACTACCAGCCATACAACACCGATCGCAAGCACATTGCGAGCCTGACCGACGCCAGTCTTTCCTTCCATTACATCCCTGGCATGCGGGTGCGGGCGGGCCTGCTGCGCAAGCCCGGCCCCGAGGAGCTGTATCAGGGGCTGGAGGCAACCGACTACATCTTCCTCACCGACTTCGTGCAGCGGGTGCAGATCGAGCGCTTCATCGAGGGTAATGCCAAGGCTACCGGTCCGATCGCAGGCCAGGGCTATGCCGGCAATGTCTCCAGGCACGGCTACGACGCGGACGCCGGGCGCGACTGGGGACTGCAGTTGTTCGATGCCTTCAGCCGCGACAAATGGACCCACACCTACTCGGTCATGTTCGGCAACGGCAACGGCATCCATCGGGGCGACAACAACAGCGACAAGGATCTCAACCTCTATCTCTCCTCCGAGTACGACCTGCCCGGCGGCAAGGGTCCGCTCAAGCACGGGGTGAAGCTGTTCGGCTACCACCACAAGGGGGTACGCAACTTCGTCATCGATGCCAACGGTACCGAGAGCCAGGATTTCGACCGGATCCGCTACGGCATCGGCATGAAGGCGCTCGGCTACCTGTTCGGCGAGGACAACGGCAAGCACCGGCTGGAATTCGAGTTGATGTTCGCCGACGGGATGATCAACTACACCCCCACCGCCAACACGGCAGACGCGCCCTACGGCGGGCTGGTCCAGTTCGCGGCGGAACGCGGCAACAAGGCCAAGGGCATTACGCTCGACTACGGCTACTACTTCAACAAGAACTGGCAGTTCGACATCCGCTATTCGCGCAACGACCTGCTGTACGAAACGGCCAACGCCAACCCGGCCGTCCAATACTGGACCAGCGGCGACGAACGCATCCTGAAGTACACGACCCTGGGGGTGAACTACCACTTCACACCCAAGACCCGGCTCACCTTCAACTACGAGTTCCGCAACGTCACCGCCCCGAACCCGGCGCGCACGACCGCCGGCGTCATCAGCAATCCCAGCACCATCAATGCGAACGTGGTCTCCGGCTCGGTGGGCGACCGCTTCGGGCTCAGGCTGACGCACAGCTTCTAGTGTCGCGACTCAGAAATAGGGGAACGGAATGAAACGGATGGATTTTTTCGCAGGGCAAGGCGCGAGGAGGCGACATAGCCGGCTCTATGGCAACGACGAGCAACGCCGCCATGCGGAAAAAGACGCCGTTTCATGTT
>NZ_JANJXQ010000052.1 GCF_024708915.1 Thiobacillus sp. | reverse complement strand
GCATGGCCCATTTCGATCAGTCCGGCGACGAGCATGTCCTGCACCGGGTGCGACAGATTCAACAGGCGCAACAGGTTGGACACCGCCGCACGCGATTTGCCGACCGCCTGCGCAACGGCATCGTGCGTCATGCCGAATTCGTGAATCAGGCGCTGCAGGCCGTGCGCTTCGTCGATCGCGTTGAGGTCCTCGCGCTGGATGTTTTCGATCAGCGCCATCGCCGCCACCGCATCGTCGGCGACATCGCGCAGCAGCACCGGGATTTCGCTCAATCCGGCCAGCTGTGCCGCGCGCCAGCGCCGCTCGCCGGCGATGATTTCGTAGCCGCCCGCGACCTCGCGGGCAAGGATCGGCTGCATCAGCCCCTGCGCGCGGATGGAATCGGCCAGCTCCTGCAGCGATTCGCTATCCATTTGCGTGCGCGGCTGGTATTTGCCGGGCGCCAGGTGCGCCACGTTCATCATGCGCAGGTCGCCCTGCGGCGGCGCAGCGCTGTCTTCACCGCCCAGTAGCGCGTCGAGCCCGCGCCCGAGTCCCTTGAGTTTGGCCATTATGCAGTTTCCCCTACGGTGATGCCGGCACGCCTGAGCGTTTCCTCGGCCAGGTCCATGTACGCCTTCGCGCCCTTGCACTGGCGGTCGTAGGCCAGCACCGGCAAGCCGTGGCTGGGCGCCTCCGCCAGCCGCACGTTGCGCGGAATCACGGTGTCGTACACCTTGTCGCCGAAATGCTGCTTGATCTGCTCCGACACCTGTTGCGCCAGCGTGCTGCGCGGGTCGAACATCACCCGCAGCAGGCCCTCGATGCGGATATCCGGATTCAGCCGCTGTTTCACTTTCTTGATGGTGGCGACCAGGTCGGTCAGCCCTTCCAGCGCGTAGTACTCGCACTGCATCGGGATCAGCACCGCCTCTGCTGCCGCGAACGCGTTGACGGTCAGCAGGTTCAGGGTCGGCGGGCAGTCCATCAGGATGAAGTCATAGTCGTCGGCGACCTGCGCCAGCGCCACCTTCAAGCGCAAGTCGCGCTGCTCCAGATTCACCAGATCGATCTCCGCACCCGCCAGTTCGCGGTTGGCCGGGATGACGTCGAAATGGCCGGGCTCCGAACGCATGCGCGCCTCGCGCACGCTCACCTGATTGAGCAGGATCTGGTACACCGTCGGTAGCGCGGTGCGTTTTTCGATGCCGGCGCCCATGGTCGCGTTGCCCTGCGGATCAAGATCGGCCAGCAGCACGCGCTGCCCAAGTTCGGCCAGGCTCGCGGCCAGGTTCACCGCCGTCGTCGTCTTGCCGACGCCGCCTTTCTGGTTGGCAATTGCCAGGATTCGACTCATTCAACAGGCTCCAGAACAATCAGGTGGCGGGTCACGTCCAGACCCGGAACGGCCAGTACGTGGTCAGCGCTCACTCTCACGCCAGATGGCAGTCCAGCGATCTCCTCGTGCGGATACAGGCCTTTCATCGCCAGCCAGCAGCCGCCTGGATTGAGCAGATGGCGGGTCAGCGTGACGAACGCATTGAGGTCGGAAAACGCCCGCGACGTGATGACGTCAAAGCCAGCCGCGGGCCGAAAATCCTCCACCCGGCCGGTGATCACCTGCACGTTGGCCAACCCCAATTCGGCCTTGGCCTGCAGCAGGAAAGCGGTTTTCTTGGCAATGCTGTCGATCAGCGTCACCCGCAATTCCGGCCGCACGATCGCCAGCGGGATGCCCGGCAAACCGCCACCGCTACCGACGTCGAGCACCTGCTCGCGCGTAAAAAAAGGCACTGCTGCCAGCGAATCCAGCAGATGATGGCTGACCATACGCCCGGCATCGCGTACAGCGGTGAGGTTGTAGACGCGATTCCATTTGTCCAGCAGCGCGAGATACGCCAGCAGCCTTGCCTGGGCTCCGGCGGGCAAGGCCAGCCCAAGGGCGGCGATTCCCGCCGCGAGTTGTGCCTGAGGCGTCATGCGCTTTTCGTTAATCGGGTTGGGTATCACGATTGCCCCCTCTCCCGCAAGCGGGGGAGGGTTGGGGAGGGGGCGTCGGGCTTGAAGCCGCGTTTGGCATACACCAGCAGCACCGAGATCGCTGCCGGGGTGATGCCCTGCAAGCGGGACGCCTGCCCCAGCGTTTCGGGACGGGCCTTTTGCAGGCGCTGGCGCACTTCCATCGACAGCCCGGTGAGCCGGCCGTAGTCGAGATCCGCGGGCAGGCGCAGGTTTTCCTGTTCGCGCTGCCTGTCGACTTCCTCGTTCTGGCGATCGATATAACCCTGGTATTTGGCGGCGATTTCGACCTGCTCGGCAACGCGTGCGTCCGCCTCCCCTGCCCCGCCACCGGGCAAAGCCAGTATCTGCGTGTAGTTCAAATTCGGCCGGCGCAGCAGTTCGAACAGGCTGTATTCGTGTTCGATCGGCTGGCCGATCAGGCGGGTGGCCGCAGCGGCCGGCAGGATGGCCGGATTGACCCAGGTCGATTTCAGCCGCTCGGTTTCGCGCGCCACCGCATCGCGCTTGCGGTTGAAAGCACCCCAGCGCGCGTCGTCGATCACGCCCAGCTCGCGGCCGATTGCGGTCAGCCGCATGTCGGCGTTGTCCTCGCGCAGTTGCAGGCGGTATTCGGCGCGGCTGGTGAACATGCGGTAGGGCTCGGAGACGCCGCGCGTGATGAGGTCGTCGACCAGTACGCCCATATACGCTTCATGCCGGCCCGGGCTCCAGGCGTCGCGTCCGCACACCTGTAAACCGGCATTGATGCCGGCCAGCAGCCCCTGCGCGGCGGCTTCCTCGTAACCGGTGGTGCCGTTGATCTGCCCGGCGAAAAACAGCCCGGCGATCGACTTGGTCTCCAGCGAAGACTTGAGGTTGCGCGGGTCGTAGTAATCGTATTCGATGGCGTAGCCGGGGCGCAGGATGTGCGCATTTTCCAGCCCCGGAATCGAGCGCACGATGGCGAGCTGGACGTCGAACGGCAGCGAGGTCGAGATGCCGTTGGGATAGATTTCGTGAGTCGTCAGCCCCTCCGGTTCGAGGAAGATCTGATGGCTGGCCTTGTCGGCGAAGCGGGTGATCTTGTCCTCGATCGACGGGCAGTAGCGCGGCCCCACCCCTTCGATGACACCGGTGTACATCGGCGAACGGTCGAGTCCGCTGCGGATGATGGCGTGCGTTGCCGCCGTGGTGTGGGTGATCCAGCACGGCCGCTGCGCGGGATGCATCGCCGCGTCGCCCATGAAGGAGAATGCCGGTGCCGGATCGTCGCCGGGTTGCAGCTGGGTGCGGCTGAAATCGATGCTGCGGCCGTCGATGCGCGGCGGGGTGCCGGTCTTCAGCCGCCCTGCCGGCAGGCTCAGTTCGCGCAAGCGTGCGGCGAGCGATACCGCGGGCGGATCGCCCATGCGCCCGGCCTGAAAGTTTTCCAGCCCGACGTGCACCAGGCCGGCGAGGAAGGTGCCGGCGGTCAGCACCACCGCACGACCGCCGAACTCGATGCCGAGCTGGGTTCTCACGCCGACGACGCGGTCGCCTTCGAGCACCAGGTCGTCGACCGCCTGCTGGAACAGCGTGAGATTGGGCTGGTTTTCCAGGCGCTGGCGGATCGCCGCCTTGTACAGCACGCGGTCGGCCTGCGCGCGGGTGGCGCGCACCGCCGGTCCCTTGGACGAATTGAGGGTGCGGAACTGGATCCCCGCCGCGTCGGTGGCGAGCGCCATTGCGCCGCCCAGCGCGTCGACCTCCTTGACCAGATGCCCCTTGCCGATGCCGCCGATCGACGGATTGCACGACATTGCGCCGAGGGTTTCGATGTTGTGCGTCAGCAGCAGCGTTTTCACGCCCATGCGCGCGGCCGCCAGCGCAGCCTCGGTACCGGCATGGCCGCCACCGACGACGATGACATCGAAGGACTCGGGGAATTTCATGGGCGCCATTCTACCCGTTGCCGGGTTCCGTTTCACGTGACCATGTTTCACGTGGAACATGGTCACGTGAACCTCGAACCCGCGGGTGCCGGCCTTCGCCGTTCAGCTGGCAGCCGCCTTGGCCTCCAGCGCCTCCCAGCGCGCCAGCGCGTCGAGCAACTCGGCATCGATGGCCTCGCTGCGGGCATGCAGGGAAACGGCGTCCTGAGGATGGGCCTGATAAAGTGCGGGGTCGGCCAGCCGTTCGGCAATCTGCGCCTGTTCGGTTTCCAGTTCGGCGATCTGCGCCGGCAAGGCTTCGAGCTCGCGCGCCTCCTTGTAGCTGAGTCTGCTTTTGGGCTCGGGTTTCGCCGCCCCGGGCTGCGCCGCGGCCTTGGGGCTTGCCGCCCGCGTGGGCTCGGGTGCGCGCTGCTGTTGCTTCCATGCCTGCCAGTCGGCATAGCCGCCGACGATCTCGGTCAGCCGGCCCTCACCCTCGAACACGATCGACTGGGTGACGACGTTGTCCAGGAACGCGCGATCGTGCGAGACGATGATCACCGTACCGCTGTAGTCCTGCAGCAACTGTTCCAGCAACTCCAGGGTATCGATGTCGAGATCGTTGGTCGGCTCGTCCAGCACCAGGAGGTTGGCCGGGCGCGCGAACAGCCGCGCCAGCAGCAGCCGGTTGCGCTCGCCGCCGGACAGCGCCGAGACCTTGGCGCGCGCCCGTTCGGCGGGGAACAGGAAGTCTTCCAGGTAGCTGATGACGTGCTTTTTCTGCCCGCCGATTTCCACGTA
>NZ_JANJXQ010000018.1 GCF_024708915.1 Thiobacillus sp. | reverse complement strand
TTCCAGGTCAGGGCGGCATAGGCTTCAAGCGTGTCGGCATCGGACAGGTCGGGGTAGAAATACTGGAGCAGGCCGACGTTGTAGCCGAGATCGCCGGTAATCTTGCCGCTGTAGCCGCCATAGACGTCCCATTCCATGTTGGCATCGCCAAACTCGACATTGGAGCCCCAGGTTCCCAGGTAAAAGCCGCTGGCGTGGGCGTAGTCGAAACCGCCCTGGATGGCGGGATCCTCGTCGGTCTGGGAAACGCCGCGGAAGGCGTAGTCGGAGAAAAATCCCAGGTTGCCGGTGAGGCTGTGGGGGCTGCTTTCTTCAGCCGCCATGGCCAAGCCGGACATGCCTGCGAGGCCGGCCGCAACCACAGCGTGTGCAAGTTTTTTCATGAAGTGTCTCCAGAATTGAGGGCGCGCAAGATTGCTCCACTCATTCAGCACAAGCTGTGCCAGACATCATTTCATTTAAAAAACAAACGGTTGAATCAATAAACCCACTAAATCAGGAATCGGCCGCACTTTCGTGGTGCGTCATGAAAACACCATGCACCCTCTTTGTGCTGCACGCCACAGCCGGATGCCGTGCCGGATGGATGCAGTGCTTGCTACACTCTCTGCTTACTGGAGAGCGTCATGAACCCGAATCCGAAATTTCCCACCCCCGCATTCATCAACGACCTGGTCGGCAAGCTGGGCGATGTGCTCAAGCAGTCGCCGGCGAAGGACATCGAACAGAACCTCAAGGCCGGGGTCACCTCGATGCTTGGCAAACTCGATATGGTGAGCCGCGAGGAATTCGACGTGCAGACCGAAGTGCTGGCGCGCACCCGCGAAAAACTCGCGCAGCTGGAAGCCCGCCTGGCCGAACTGGAAAAGCAGCAGCGCGAAGAAGAATAAAAATGGCCGTCGCCGTCGTCAAAAGCCGGGCGTTAAACGGCATGCACGCGCCCGAGGTGGTGGTCGAGGCGCATCTGGCCAACGGCTTGCCGGCATTCACGCTGGTCGGCCTGCCGGAAACCGAAGTGAAGGAGGCGCGCGACCGCGTGCGCGCGGCGATCCAGAACGCGCGCTACGAATTCCCGGCGCGCCGCATCACGGTCAACCTCGCTCCAGCCGATCTGCCCAAGGAATCCGGACGCTTCGATCTGCCGATCGCACTGGCGATCCTCGCCGCCTCCGGGCAGATCCCCGCCGACAAGTTCAGGCACGCAGAATTCGCCGGCGAACTCGCGCTGACCGGCGAGCTGCGCCCGGTGCGCGGCGCGCTGGCGATGGCGCTGGCCACCCGCGCGGCGCAGCGGCAGCTGGTGCTGCCCGCGCAATCGGCCAGCGAAGCGGCATTGGCCCGCGGGGTCGAGGCACTGGGGGCAGCCAGCCTGCTCGATGTCTGCGCCTGGCTCGCGGGGCAGGCCCCGCTCATCGCGCCCGAACCGGATGCCGTGCCGCTCGTGCCGGACTATCCCGACTTTGCCGACGTCAAAGGCCAGGCCGCCACCAAGCGCGCGCTCGAAGTCGCCGCGGCGGGCGGCCATTCGGTGCTGCTGGCGGGGCCGCCCGGCACCGGCAAGTCGATGCTGGCCGCGCGCTTTCCCGGCATCCTGCCGGCGATGGACGAGACCGAGGCGCTGGAAACCGCCGCGCTGCAGTCGCTCAACGGCGGGTTCCAGCACCGGCACTGGCAGCGCCGGCCGTTCCGCGCGCCGCACCACACCGCATCCGCGGTGGCGCTGGTGGGCGGCGGCGGCAATCCGCGCCCGGGCGAAATTTCGCTGGCGCACCACGGCGTGCTGTTTCTCGACGAGCTGCCGGAGTTTTCGCGGCAGGTGCTGGAAGTGCTGCGCGAACCGCTGGAAACCGGCCACATCACCATTTCGCGCGCGGCGCGGCAGGCCGACTTTCCGGCGCGCTTCCAGTTGGTGGCGGCAATGAATCCCTGCCCCTGCGGCTACCTCGGCCATCCCACCCAGGCCTGCCGCGACACCCCGGACCAGATCGCGCGCTACCGCGGGCGCATTTCCGGGCCGCTGCTCGACCGCATCGACATCCAGGTCAGCGTGCCCGCACTGACGCAGGACGAACTGATGCAGGCTGCTGCGGGCGAACCCAGCGCCGCCATCCGCGCCCGCGTGCAGGCGGCGCGCGAGCGCCAGATGGCGCGCCAGGGCAAACCCAACGCCGCGCTCGGCACCCAGGAAATCGACCGCCACTGTGCGCTGGATGCCACCGGCGAAGCCCTGCTGAAACAGGCGATTGCACGTCTCAACCTGTCGGCGCGCGCCTACCACCGGGTGCTCAAGCTGGCGCGCAGCGTGGCCGACCTCGCCGCCTGCGATGCCATCACGACGGCCCATCTTGCCGAGGCGATCCAGTACCGGAGGCAGGCGTGAGTTCGGCTCACTCCTCCTGGCGGGAAGAGAAGCAGTCGGCCTGGCTCTACCGCGTTGTTGCCGAATGCGAACGCGGCACGCCGCGCGAAGCCCTGTTCAAGGAACTGGCGCAGGCGGCCGACGAACAGGCGGACATCTGGCTGGCCGCCATCGCCCAGAACGGTGGCGAGGTGCCGACGGCTTTCCGGCCCGACCTGCGCACCCGCGCCGTTGCCCGCCTCACCCGCGTATTCAGGCCACGTGCGATGCGCGGCATACTGGCGGCGATGAAAGTACGCGGCATGGTCCTGTATACCCAGACGCCGCCGCATGGCACGCCGCTGAAAGTCGACGACATCGGCAAGCGCCACCAGAACGGTGCTGCCGGCAACGTCCTGCGCGCCGGGGTGTTTGGCGTCAACGACGGGCTGGTATCGAACGCCGCACTGATTTACGGCGTGGCCGGCGCAGCGCCGGAACCGGCCGTCATCGTGCTGACCGGCGTGGCCGGGCTGCTGGCGGGCGCATTTTCGATGGCGTCGGGGGAATACATTTCAGTGCGCTCGCAGCGCGAGATGTTCGAATACCAGATCGGGCTGGAGCGCGCCGAGCTGGAAAGATATCCGCGGGAAGAAGCGGCCGAACTGGCGCTGATCTACGCCGCCAAGGGCATGTCCACGGACGAGGCGCGGCGGCTGGCCGATACGCTGATGCAGGATCCCGAGCGCGCGCTCGACACCCTGGCGCGCGAGGAACTCGGCCTCAACCCCGACGAGCTCGGCTCGCCCTGGGTAGCGGCGGCCTCGTCGTTTACCGCCTTCACCGCCGGCGCGGCGTTGCCGCTATTGCCGTTCCTGTTCGGCCACGGCAATGCGCTTGCAATCTCGATCGCGCTGACCGCGCTCGGGCTGTTCGCCGTCGGCGCCTGCATGAGCCTGTTCACCGGGCGCCACGCCGCACTCAGCGGCTTGCGCATGCTCGGCATCGGTGGCGCGGCGGGATTGGCCACGTATTTCATCGGCACCTGGCTGGGGGTGTCGCTAGTGTCGTGACTCAGAAATATCGCAACATGAAACGGCGTCTTTTTCCGCATGGCGGCGTTGCTCGTCGTTGCCATAGAGTCGACTATGTCGCCCACCCGCAAGGGGTAGGCCGTGGTTGTAAAGCCGATAAATCGGCAA
>NZ_JANJXQ010000198.1 GCF_024708915.1 Thiobacillus sp. | reverse complement strand
TACCTGTCGCCCTACTTCATCAACAATCCCGACAAGCAGATGGCGATCATGGAAGATCCGTTCATCCTGCTGTACGACAAGAAGATCTCCAACATCCGCGACCTGCTGCCGATCCTGGAACAGGTTGCCAAGGCCGGCAAGCAGCTGATGATCGTCGCCGAAGACGTCGACGGCGAAGCGCTCGCCACCCTGGTGGTGAACAACATCCGCGGCATCCTCAAGACCTGCGCCGTCAAGGCCCCGGGCTTCGGCGACCGCCGCAAGGCGATGCTGGAAGACCTGGCCATCCTCACCGGCGGCACCGTGATCGCCGAGGAAGTCGGCCTGTCGCTGGAAAAAGCAGCCCTGGAGGATCTGGGCCGCGCCAAGCGCATCGAGATCGGCAAGGAAAACACCACCCTCATCGACGGCGCCGGCAATGCCGACGCGATCAAGAACCGTATCGCCCAGATCAACAAGCAGATCGATGAAGTCAGCAGCGATTACGACAAGGAGAAGCTGCAGGAGCGCAAGGCCAAGCTGGCCGGCGGCGTGGCGGTGATCAAGGTCGGTGCTGCGACCGAAGTCGAAATGAAAGAAAAGAAGGCCCGCGTCGAAGACGCGCTGCACGCCACCCGTGCCGCCGTTGAAGAAGGCATCGTCCCCGGCGGCGGCGTGGCGCTGCTGCGCGCCAAGGCCGCGGCTGCCGCGGTCAAGGGCGACAACCACGACCAGGACGCCGGCGTGAAGATCGTGCTGCGCGCGATCGAAGAGCCGCTGCGCCAGATCGTCAAGAACTGCGGCGAGGAGTCCTCGGTCGTCGTCAACAAGGTGCTGGAAGGCAAGGGCAACTTCGGCTACAACGCCGGCAACGGCGAATACGGCGACATGGTGAAGATGGGCGTGCTCGACCCCACCAAGGTCACCCGCACCGCGCTGCAGAACGCCGCGTCGATCGCCGGCCTGATGCTGACCACCGACTGCATGGTGTCCGACCTGCCCGACGACAAGGGTTCCCAGATCGGCGGCGCCGACATGGGCAGCCTGGGCGGCGGCATGGGCGGCATGGGCGGCATGATGTAATCGAGCCCCCGCATCCATGCGTGCAGAAGCCCCGCCTCGGCGGGGCTTTTTCATGGGCGCGCTTCCGCTATCATCGAGTCAGCCTGTCGAGGAGAGTCTGCTTGCCCGTGCATCATTCGCGATCCCGTCCGCAGTCGAACCGGATGAACCTGGACGTGCCGTTGTGATCTGGCCTTTCCAGCACTCGCGCCCGGCCCTGCCGCCCGCGCTCGCCGTTCGCCGGCAGCAGCTTGCCAACAGCGCGGTCAGGGAACAGACGCTGGAGGATCGCTGGGTGGTGGTGGATGTCGAAACCGGCGGACTCAACCCGCGGCTCGATCCCCTGCTCGCCATCGGTGCGGTCACGGTCGTCGATCGCGCCATTGCCATGGCGCCGACATGCGAAGTGCGATTGCGGCAGGCCGCGGCCACCGCGACCGCCAACATCCTGGTGCATGGCATCACCACCGGGCAGCAACTCAACGGACTGGATCCGGCCCAGGCTTTGCTGGACTGGCTCGACTACGCCGGCGGCCAGCCGCGCCTGGCTTACCATGCCGCTTTCGATCAGCTGGCGCTGGCACGCGCCAGCCAGACCTGGCTGGGCCTGAAAGACCGCGCCATCTGGCTCGACCTGGCGGTGCTGGCGCCGCTGCTGGCGCCGCAGGGGCCCGGTTTCAACCGTCCACTGGACGACTGGCTCGCCTACTTCCACATTAGCGTTTACCAGCGCCACGGTGCGCTGGCGGATGCCTACGCGACCGCCCAGTTGTGGCTGGCGCTGCTACCGCTGGCGCGGACGCAAAATCTCACCCGCCTCAAGCAACTCATCCGCTTGTGCCGCCAGGCGCGCTGGCTTGCCAAAGCGAAATAAAAAAGCCCCCGGCTGCGACCCCGGGGGCTTGATTGCGCGTTGCGGCGCGCGTCAGTGGGCGCTGGCCCCCTCCGCGTTGATGCCGGTGTTCTGGCGCACGTAGAGCTCGCCCCACATCTCTTCCGCACGCTTGTCGCGGAACAGCAGCGAACCGACGATGACCATCAGGAAGCCCAGCGGGATGGAGATCAGGCCGGGGTTCTTGAGCAGGAAGTACGGCTTCTCCAGGCCCACCATGCTGGTGGTCTGACCTTCCATTTTCTTCAGGTCGCCCTCGGCCTTCTTGATGTCCTTTTCCAGCTTGGCGATGTCCTGCTGGGCCGTTTCGATTTCCTTGGCATCGGTCAGCGTCGGCAGCGTTTCCTGCAGCTTGGCCAGCCTCTCCGGCGCACCCGGTTTGGCGGGTTTTTCAGGAGACGCATGCTTGGCCGGCTCGGACTTGACGCAGCCTTCCAGCGCAAACAGTTCGCATGCGAAGCTGCTGGCCGACACCGCGGCGACCGCCGGTTTGGCCGCTTGGGCAGGTTCGCCTTCCAGCACCTTCCTGGCGTCCTTTACCACCGCCTGGGGGTAGGTCATGTTGGGCGAAATCATGACCAGCGCGATGGCGGAAATGGCCCCCACCAGCATGCCCAGGACAATGCCGTAGGTGTTGGCGCGCTTCCAGTACAGGGTGAGGAACACCGCGGGCAGGTTGGACGACGCCGCCACGGCGAAGGCCAGCGCCACCAGGTGGGCCACGTTCTGGCCCTCGGCAGCAATGCCGACGTAGATGGCCATGATGCCGACGATGACGGACGACACGCGGGCGGCGATCACTTGCTCTTTCGGCGAGGCATGGTCGCCCTTGATGACGCCCACATAGAGGTCGTGCGCCATCGCGGAGGCTGCCGCCAGCACCAGGCCCGCCACCACCGCGACGATGGTGGCGAACGCCACGGCCGCGACGAAGGCCAGGAACAGGTTGCCCAGCACGGAGTCTGCACCGCCGCCGGCATACTGGGCCAGCAAAGGCGCGGCCATGTTGCCGCCCTTGTCCATGCCGGCGATGGTGGCGGGACCGACGTTGATGGCGGCGCCCATGCCGAGGAACAGGGTCAACACGTAGAAGCCGCCGATGATGGCCATCGCCCAGATCACGGACGTGCGCGCGGCCTGTGCGGTCGGCACGGTGAAGAAACGCATCAGGATGTGCGGCATGCCGGCGGTGCCCAGTACCAGGGCCATGCCCAGGGAGATCTGGTCGATCGGGCTCTTCAGGAACAGGCCGGGCTCAAGGAAGCGCTGGCCGAGTTCCTGCGGCGTCATGGTGGTAGCGGCATCGCCTACCAGCTTGGCGACTTGCGTCTGCACCTTGGGATCGTCCACCACGGCCTGCAGGAAGCCGGGCAGGCTGAAGCCGTATTGGCTCCAGGTGATGAACACCAGCAGGATGGACGCGGTCACCAGCAGCACCGCCTTGACGATCTGCACCCAGGTGGTGGCCTTCATGCCGCCGAACACCACGTAAGACAGCATCAGCACGCCGACGCCGATGACCGAGATGTGGTAGTCGATACCGATCAGCGTCTTGATCAGCACGCCGCCGCCCACCATCTGCGCGGTCAGGTAAAAGGTGGACACGGTGATGGTGGACAGCGCGGCCACGGTCTTCGAGGCCTTGGGCTGGTTGCGGAAGGCCAGGATGTCGCCGAGCGTGTACTTGCCGATGTTGCGGCACGGCTCGGCAATCACCAGCAATACGGTGATGTAGGCCACCAGCCAGCCGACCGAGTACATGAAGCCGTCATAGCCGTACAGCGAGATGAGGCCGGCAATCCCGAGGAAAGAGGCGGCAGACAGGTAATCGCCGGCAATCGCCCAGCCGTTCTGGATGCCGGTGACCGAACGTCCGGCGGCATAGAACTCCGACGTCGTATGCGTATGCTTGGCCGCCCAGAAGGTGATGTACATGGTGATGGCGATGATGGCGCCGAACACCGCGAAGGTCATCCACTTGAACTCGTCGGCCACCGCGCCGGCGCCGGCAAAGGCGGGGCCGGAGGCGAGCAGCGCCGCAGCGCCCATGAACAGGGGGGATTGGCGTCCCATTATTTTCTTCCTCCGATGTTTTTGGCGTCGCGCACGATTTCTGCGGCCATGGCGTCGTATTGCTTGTTGGCGCGCTGGGCGTAAATGCCGGCGATGGCCCAGGCCACGATGAATTCGGACAGCGCGAACAGGATGCCGACGTTGACTGGGCCCCACACCTTGATCTTGAACAGATCCTGGAAGTAGGCCGCGCCCACCGGCAGCAGAAAGTAATACACGATGGAGAACAGCATCAGGCCCCACAGGAACGTGGTTTTCTTCTTGTGCAGCGCCTGGAACCGCGGATCCTGATCGATTGCGGCCCAATCCGGTTGCGGACTAGACATGGGAAGCCTCCCTTGGTTGGTTTACGTTTTTATCGATCCGCACTCCGATCCAGGCAGAGCGGCAGCCGACGCCACCTTATCGTAAAAGTTCCGGCAAAAAAAGAAGAAGATATGAAACGGCTGCGCTCAAGCATCCGGGGATCAATATTCGAAGTAGCCGCTCATGACCGCCTGCAGCTTGCGCGCCTGGCGAAAAGCTTCCTTCAGGATGCGCCGGTCAAGCGCGTTGAGCTGCTCCGGATCGATCCGGTTGCCGACCTCCTCGCCCCGGGTTTGCGCCAGATGCTGCTGGCGCATACGCAGCAACTGGATGAAGTGGAAGGCCGCCACCCAGGCCTCGACCTCGTCGGACGCCATGTTCCAGGCGCGCGCCGCTTCCCGCAGGCGCGCTGCCGTGCCGGTTTCGCCGACGCCGGCGTACAGCGCAAAAATACGGGCAGCATCGACAAACGGCGTGATGCCGTTGATTTTGAGATCCAGGGTGTGCGCCTGAGCGCCGCCCGACGCCACCACAAAGTCGCGCACCAGCCCAAGCGGCGGGCGATTGGCGAGCGCGTTTTCCGCCATGCGCTTGAGAAACAGACGGTTGTCCTTGATGCTGCCGTTCAGCCATTCGCGCAGCGCGTCGCTCAATTCATTTGCGCCATACAGGGGCCGGAAATCGAAGAAGACGCTGGCATGGAGCAAGGCTGGCGCATCGCTGCGGTGAATCCAGTTGGCGAAGGTGGCCCGCCATTCCTCCAGGCTTTGGCACCACCTGGAATTGCCGGCCATGATCCCGCCCTTGCAGAGCGGGAAGCCGCATGCCGCCAGCCGCCGGTTCACCCGTTCGGCAAACGCCAGCAGGCTCGCCCGCTCGCTGTCCGTGGCGTTTGCGTAAATCAGCGCATTGTCCTGATCGGTGGCGAGCGTCTGTTCCATGCGTCCTTCCGACCCCAGTGCCAGCCAGCACCATGGCACATCGGGCAGATTGGACGCGCGGCTTTCCAGTTCAATCACCCGCTGCGTCAGCCGGTCGTTCAGACCGGAAAGAATGGCAGTGAGGTTTTCCGCATTCATGCCCTGCGCCAGCAGATTGTGCGCGAAGGCGCCGATATCCTGCGCCAGCGCAGGCAGACTGGCTGGATCCTCGGTGCGTGCGATGGCACCGGTGATGCCCTCCATGGAAAGGCGGCGCAACGCGAAAACGTCCTTTTCCGAGATAACCCCGATCAGCCGCCCGCCTTCCACCAGCGGCACATGGTGGATGCCCCGCCGGGCCATCAGCAGCAAAGCATCCGCTACCGGCGCCGCGCCTTCCAGCGTGGCCGGGCTGGCGGTCATCACCGAGGCGACGGGTGTGCTCATGGGAACACCGGCCAGCGTCACGCGCCTCAATACATCCTTCAGGGTCAGAATGCCGACCGGCTTGGCTTCAGCATCGCTGACCACGACCGATCCAGCCCTGGCCTCATCCATGGCCAACAAGGCTTCGGCCAACGGAGCCTCCGGCCGGACAGACAGCGGGGGCTGGCGGACCAGGCTGCGCGCCGGACGGGTGAAACGGTTTTCATCGTCCTGCGCCAGCGCATATTCGGACTGCACCGCCCGCTGCGATTGTTCCAGCAAACTGGCAATGCGGCGCGTGCAAAAATCGCTGAAGGCCCGGCTTTGCCCGAGCAAGGTCTGGAAATCGGCAGCCTCCAGGCGATAACAGAAGGTGTCGCTTGCCGCGATATAGTGATTCACCGCCGCCCGTCCGGTCAACAAAGCGCCGAGCGGAAACATCTCGCCGCCGGTCAGCTGCAGCAGGCGTGCGCCTTCCCTCCCCGGCGCTTCGCCTTCGATCACACCCTGCTTGACGATAAAAAGAGCGCCCGCAGGAGGGCCGCCGGCCTCAAGCACCGTCGTCTCCTGCGGAAAATATACAACCGACAGTCGTTCCACCAGCCACGCCACGTCCCGCTCCACCATCGCGGAGAAAGGCGCCTGCGTGCGCAGGGTTTCGAGGGTGGCTTGCAGCAGGCTGTTGGCGAAGTAAGGAGAGGAAGCCATGCTGCAATATTACTTGTCCCGACACCGCGCTGCCGAACGTCTTCACCTGCCGCCGCAGATTTGTCTCATGCCTGATCGACGCCGCCACACCTCCGTTGGTTGTGCCTGAGTGTTGACTAGCGGCCCGACTCAGGGTTTAATTGCGCGCTTTGCTGCCTGCGGCAGGCATGCAAAAACCAAAGCATTTCAAAACCATGGCCAGGTAGCTCAGTTGGTAGAGCAGCGGATTGAAAATCCGCGTGTCGACGGTTCGATTCCGCCCCTGGCCACCAATTACTATCAAGCACTTACGCAGTGCTTGCCGCACCCGCCGGGACGATTTCTGACACTTTTCTGTCAAATTCACCCGGCGTCCAGTGCGCCAGGCTGCGTTCCAATGCGCTTGATTGCGGTATCCAGCGAGCTTTGCTCGGATTGAACGGCAGGTAGCTATACGTGTGCTCTCAAGGAGTCCACGATGAAGCACCCGTCCTATCTCGTCAGTTTTACCCCCTCTGTATTTCCCCTCGCCGTCCAGAACTTGCTGGAGGTGCGTCATGGCTAAGCCCTACAAAGAAGGCAGAGGCTGGGCCGTTCGCGTCCGCACCAAGGGCCAGGATATCTATCTCAAGGGCTTCAAGTCCGAAGCGGCGGCGAGCAAGGCCGCCGAGAAACAGCGCGCCTCCATAAACGAGTCTGGCAAGCCGGTCCGGATGGGGCCCCAGCGGACCCATTTCGCCCTGGCCCTGCAGGCCTACGCGCTCGAGTGCCTGCCGTCGCTCAAAGGGGCGAGGCAGGACGCGCAGCGCATGAACCGCTAACCGTCATCATTCCACCCGACCTCAAGCGCGAGCGCCAGGTTCAACGAAAGAGAGATGTCCGGTTGTCCACGGGAGCCGCGCCCCGGGAAACCTGGCTGGCTGAGCATACCCAACAAAATGCGAAACCGTGGCTAGCACTGGGAATGAGCCGGGCAACTTGGTATCGAAAAGGAAAGCCGGGACCCTGAATCGGTTTTATGAGACAGGTTCGTCCGTATATCTGAGTGGCGAAGCCGAATCTTTCCTTTTCTTGCGCCAGCTCCTCGGCTTGGCGCTATTCAGCGCTCCTCCAGCCGTTTTCTTGCATTTTTTACCCATATGGTAATCCTAGCAATCGCAACGCTAGTTGTAAGTTATAACTTGCATTGTTGTTCATTTGTGTTTAAAATGCAAGCCATGACTGACATCATACGATTACCTGATGAATTGGGACACCAACTGCGAGCGCGGCGCGAAGCGCTGGGTTTAAGTAAGTCTGCGCTCGCTGAAAAAGCGGGCAAGGTGCGCGAGGTTGTCTATCGGCTCGAGGCGGGGGAAGACACTACAGTGTCGTCGTTGTTGGCAGTCATGGGGGCGTTGGGGTTGGTGCTTCGCATCGAACGCGCGGGCTTGCCATCCGCCAGTGAAGTCGCCGCCAGGTTCTTGGAAGAGGACGACGATGCTCCCTGAAAAGATTCGGCTGTTGAATGTCTCCATCGGAGCCACTGAGAATGCTGGGCAGTTGCTTCGGTCGTCGACATACGAATTTCGCTACCTTCAGCCTGACCCCGAGCAAGCCACGGTGGCGTTGCTCATGTCCCCCCGCGAGCAGCTTACGTGGCAGGACGGAGACCTGTTTCCCCCGATGGACCAGAACCTCCCCGAAGGCGACTTGTTCATGAGGATTCGGGAACTCTTCCCGAAGCAGCCAATGACACCGATGCACATGTTGGCACTGGTCGGACGCAATGGCATTGGTCGCCTGGGCTACAACTTGCCCAACCTGGCAGCAACACCTTTGCCCCGAACACTGAGCAAACGCGAGTTGCTGAGTACGACGTACACCCCGGAGGTGTTCGATGATTTGGTGGCCGCCTACCTAAGCACAGGGGCGGGCATCGCCGGCATGCAACCTAAAATTATGGTGCCTGACCGGCCAACTGTGCCAATTCCATCGCTCATCGTGAAGGCAGCAAGTGCTGCGTACCCCGGACTGGCTGCCAACGAATTCCTCTGTCTGACTGCCGCCCGCGAAGCTGGTATCCAGGTGCCGTCGTTCGCGCTCTCCGACGATGGGCAGATGCTGGTGCTCGACCGATTCGACTTGGTCGTTCAGGACGATGGGCGGGTCGAACGTTTGGGCTTTGAGGACATCGCAGCTCTGGCCGGGCTGCGGGTACGCGACATCTTGTCCGACCGCAAGTACCACGGCAGCTACCAGCGCATCGCAGAGTTGCTGCGCCAGTTCCAGTTACACAGCGACAACTTGCACCGGTTTTTTGAGCAGGTGGCGTTTTCAATCATGGTGCGAAATGGCGACGCGCACCTGAAGAACTTCGGTCTACTCTACCACTCGCCTGCGCACGTTTGGCTGGCTCCCATGTTCGATGTGGTGACAACGAGCATTTACAAATACACCCAATCTCCCGGTGGCCCCTTGCTTGAAGACCGAACGCTGGCGCTCAAGCTGTTCTCAGGAAAACACCGGACAAAGGCTTACCCCACTACCGAGGAGCTGGTGGACTTTGGGCGCCGGATATGTGGTGTTGCTCAGCCGGCACGCGTACTTGAGCGCATAGCGCAGGCCATGCATAAGACTATGGAAGAGGCAAAAGGGGACTCGCGTGTTCCGAAGGAGTTGTGGGCGCAGATGAGCCAAGCGTGGGCGTTGGGTTACGCCTATGCGTAATGGCTATTGTGGTTGCTCGATAGCCAGCGACCTCTGGCGGATGGGGGCGTGGAGGTGGTGCCTGAGGAGCCGGAAGCGGTGTGGCCTACTGGTGGGATAGAGGCCACGGCGGTGCGGCACTCGCATATTCACCCTTGAACACTTTTGCCTGCAATCGCAGACCGGCAAATAATTTTTCGCTCGCCCGGGAAGGGAAAGCCGCCGCCACGCCTTGACGGGTGGGGCAGGCCGAGGCAGGCTGCAGCCTGTCGCCCACCCCGAAAACCACATGCGCCGTTACGCATCCTGGCTTCTCCTCGCGCTTTTGTCGCCGCCGCTGCTGGCCGCCTCGCCCGACAGCGTGGTTGCGGTCTCGCATCCGGCGGCGGCGGCGGCCGGTGCGCGCATGCTTGCAGCGGGCGGCAACGCCATCGATGCCGCGGCTGCGGTGCAGTTCGCGCTGAATGTGGTCGAACCGCAGTCGTCCGGCATCGGCGGCGGCGGCTTCATGCTGATCCATCTTGCAAAAACCGGC
>NZ_JANJXQ010000188.1 GCF_024708915.1 Thiobacillus sp. | reverse complement strand
CAAGAGCGGGCGGCCGCCGCGTTCGCGGATCCAGCCGAACAGCTTGCGCGTCGACTTCACGTCGAAAATGATCTCGGCGCCGGGGTTGCGCGAGAGCACGTCGTCGGCGAACAGCATCAGCTGGCGGTCGGGGAAGATGATGGTGCCGTCCTTGGTGACCACGCCGAGACGGTCGCCGTCGCCGTCGAAGGCCAGGCCGATTTCGGCGTCGCTGGTTTTCAGCGCGGCGATCAGGTCCTGCAGGTTTTTCGGCTGCGAGGGATCGGGGTGATGGTTGGGGAAGTTGCCGTCGACTTCGCAGAACAGCTCTTCCACCTGGCAGCCCATGTCGCGGTAGAGCCTGGGGGCGAAGGCGCCGGGCACGCCGTTGCCGCAGTCGACGATGATTTTCATCGGGCGCGCGAGCTTGACGTCGGAGACGATGCGGGCGAGATATTCGCCGGCGATGTCGTACTGGCGGTAGCCGCCGTCGCCGTGCGTGAGATCGTTGTTCACCAGCCGCTCGCGCAGCTTCTGGATCGCCTCGCCGGAAAGCGTCTCGCCGCCGAGCACCATTTTCAGGCCGTTGTAGTCGGGCGGGTTGTGGCTGCCGGTGACCATCACCGCGCTGTCCGTCTTCAACTGGTACGCGGCGAAATAGGTCATCGGCGTGGCGACCATGCCGAGATCGACCACGCCGATGCCGGCGCGGCGGATGCCGCGCGCCAGCGCAGCGGCGAGGTCGGGGCCGGACAGGCGGCCGTCGCGGCCGATGCAGATTTCGCGCTGCCCCCGCGCCACCGCTTCGGAGCCGATGGCGTGACCGATGGCTTCGACGATCTCGGCGGTGAAGGTTTTGCCGACGATGCCGCGGATGTCGTAGGCCTTGAAAATTTCCTTGGGGTATTCCACAACGCGCTCCCTGAATGGCAATGCGTCGATTCTACCTGCGCCGGATGTCGAAATGCTGCATCAGCCGCCGCGGCAACCAGTCCAGATTGCCGGGAAAAGGGCCAGACGGAAACGCGACATGGCCGCCGGCGCCGGGCTGCTCGAGCGCGATCGATGGCGCGACGTCGGCAGGGGCAGGCAATGCCGAGGCCGGCAGAAAGGGGTCGTTTCTGGCATTGATGACAAGGGTGGGAACGCTGACCGATTTCAGCAGCGGCTTGGACGATACCTTGAGCCAGTAGTCGTCGGCGTCGCGGAATCCGTGCAGCTGCGCGGTGACCAGGGTGTCGAATTCGCGGAAGGTGGCGGCGGCGGCAATCGCTTGCGAATCGAGCAGGCCGGGAAAGCGCGCGGCCTTGCGCAGGGCCTTGGCTTTCAGGGTGACGAGAAAGCGCGCGGTGTAGACGCGGCGGTTGAAGCCGCGGTCGAGGCTGCGGCCGGCCGCGGCAAGATCGAGCGGCGCGGAGACGGCGGCGGCGCGCTCGACCAGCAGATGCGCCGCCGCGCCTTGTTCGCCCAGCCATTTCAGCAGCGCATTGCCGCCGAGCGAGACGCCGGCCGCGTAAACCGGCGCATCGGCGTGGCGCGATTTGACGTGGCGCAGGATGCATCCGATGTCTGTGCTGTCGCCGGCGAAATAGGCGCGCGGCAGCCGGTTGTCCTCGCCCGAACAGCCGCGGAAATGCGCGACCGCGCCATGCCAGCCGCGCGCCCGCACGCGGGCCATGAGGCCGCGCGCGTAGTGGCTGTCGGCACTGCCTTCCAGGCCATGGAACAACACCACGACGGGGCTGCCGGCATGGCCGTCGACCCAGTCGAAATCGAGGAAATCGCCGTCCGCCAATTCCAGCCGCTCGCGCCGGCAGGCGACCGGCGCAACGCGGAGGAACAGGCTGCTGTAGATGGTTTGCAGATGCCCGCCGGGCAGCCAGACCGGGGCGCGATAGGGCATGTTTTCTGGCGAAGGCGTGGTGGCCAAGGCGCCGCTGCCGTTAATGCAGGACCGCGGGCGGCGTGCGTGACGGCGGCGTGCCGCCCACCTGGAGCGGCGAGGCGTGGTGCAGCACCATGCGCCAGCCGTCGGCTTCCTTGCGGTAAATATTGGTGGCCAGAATCGGCGGGCGCGGTTCGGCTTCCTGGCCGATGGTGAGGTATTCGCGCACGACGCGGATGACCTCGCCGGCTTCGCGCATTTCATGGGCCAGTTCCGCGTGCACGCGGAACTGGCCGGCGGCCTCGAACATGCTGCGCCAGCCTGCCGCTACGGCGGCGCGGCCGTTCAGCGGGGCAGCCAGGGGGTGGATGCAGGCGATGCCGTCGCTGCCGGACCAGACTGCCATCATGGCGTCGAGAGAGCGGGTCTCGAAGGCGGCGTAGAACGCGGCTTCGGCGGCTTCGGGCGTGGGGAAGGTGGGTTCGGACATGGTTCTCGAATCAGGCCTCATCGCCCCCAGCAGGGGACGATGGAGACTAGCGATGACCGCCGCTGGGTTTGCCCTTCAGGCGATAGAGTGTGCCGCAGTAGGGGCACAGCGCATCGCCGCGCGATTCGATCGGAAGATAGACGCGCGGGTGGGCATTCCAGTCGGCGTGCTGCGGCATCGGGCAATGCAGGGGCAGGTCGGTTTCGGTGACTTCGATGACGCGCTGGGTGTTGTCGTGACGCTCGCTCATGCCGATGCCGTTTCAGACCGGAGTGAGCCAGCCGGTGTGGGCAGCGGCGCGGCCATGCACGCAGTCGAAATACATCGCCTGCAATTTTGCGGTGATGGGGCCACGCGTACCTGCGCCGATGGTCCGGTTGTCGAGCTCGCGGATCGGCGTCACCTCGGCGGCGGTGCCGGTGAAGAAGGCTTCGTCGGCGCAGTAGACTTCGTCGCGCGTGATGCGCTTTTCGACCACCGTAAGGCCGATCTCGCCGGCGAGCTGCACGATGGTGTCGCGCGTGATGCCTTCCAGCGCCGCGGTGAGATCGGGCGTGTAGAGCTTGCCGTTGCGGATCATGAAGAAATTCTCGCCGGAGCCTTCGGCGACGAAGCCGTCGACGTCGAGCAGCAGCGCTTCCTGGTAGCCGTCCATCTCGGCTTCCTTGTGCGCGAGGATCGAATTCATGTAGTTGCCGTTGGCCTTGGCCTTGCACATGGTGATGTTGACGTGATGGCGCGAGAACGAGCTGGTCTTCACCCGGATGCCGTTCTTGATCGCGTCGTCGCCCATGTAGGCGCCCCACGGCCAGGCGGCGACGATGACGTGCACCGACAGGTTCTTCGCCGAAATCCCCATCGCCTCCGAGCCGAAGAACGCCATCGGCCGCAGGTAGCCGGATTCGAGCTTGTTCTCGCGCACCACGCTGCGCTGGGCTTCGGAAATCGCGGCCTTGTCGAACGGCAGCTTCATGCCGAGGATGTGGGCGGAACGGAACAGCCGGTCGGTATGCTCCTGCAGGCGGAAAATCGCCGTGCCCTGCTCGGCCTTGTAGGCGCGCACCCCCTCGAAGACGCCCATGCCGTAGTGCAGGGTGTGGGTGAGGACGTGGGTGGTGGCGTCGCGCCAGGGGACGAGCTTGCCGTCGTACCAGATGACGCCGTCGCGGTCGGCCATGGACATGGTGGTGACTTTCTTGAACGAATGGAAAGTCGGGATTTTACCGGATTCCGGGCGCCGCGAGGCCGCGGTCTTATGGCACGATGCGGCCATCCGGGGAGACCGACATGCAATGGAAATGGATGGCCAGCGCGCTGGCGTTGCTGCCGCTGGCAAGCTGCGCCGAGCCTGCGCGTTTCGACTATTACCTGCTGGCCTTGAGCGTGGCCCCTGCGTTTTGCGAGGACGAGCCGCAGCGCAAGAAAGGGTTTGCGCAATGCCGGAACCTGTCGGCGGCAGGCTTCAAGGCGATGCCGCTGACGCTGCACGGACTGTGGCCGAACCGCGCCAACCGTGCACACCCGATGTATTGCGGCGGGGAGGCGGCGGGCCCGTTTTGCCGGCTGCCGGCAGTGCCGCTGCCGGCGGAGACGCGTGCGCGGCTGGGGCGGGCGATGCCGGCCGCGGCGGATTGCCTGGACCGCTACCAGTGGGCCAAGCACGGCAGCTGCTCGGGGCTGCGCGAGGCGGACTATTTCGCCGCCTCGGCTGCGCTGACCGAACGCGTCAATCGGGCGATCGGCGGCGAAATCGCACGCCACATGGGCCGTGAAATCAGTCTGGCAGATTTGCGCGAGTCGCTGGCCAGGGCCGACCCGGCGCTGAAAGACGCCGTCACTTTCGACTGCCGCACCCCGCGTACGCCGACGCCCGCCAAGCGCCGCCCGATGCTGAGCGAGGTGCGCGTCTATTTCGAGCGCAATCCGGCCAGCGGCGGGCCCGGGCGCCCGCTGGCCTTTGCCCGGGCAGGGCACAAGCATTACAACTCCGGCTGTCCGGCGGGCAGGGCCTATATCGATACGCCGCTGGATTAGCGCGGCCGCTTGGCGGGTGCGCCGGGATCGGGGCGCGTCGACGCGCGCGGACCCGGGGAAGTCATCCGCCCGCACGATGCAGGTGGCGTCGCAATTGCAGGACGCGCGCACGCTGCCTTCGGACAGCAGGCAGACACCGGAATGGGGGAAAGGGGCAGACTGCCGTGTTGCCTTAAAGACAAATTGACGCAGCGCTGCGGACTATTGCGAAAATCATTTCGCCAAAGTGGGCAAGGTGAGTTGGAACCGTGTCACCAGGTTTGTAGACGTCACAGTGATCGAGCCAGCATGCGCGTCAACGATGGATTTGACGATGGCAAGCCCCAGTCCGGCACCATCCCCTTTGCATTGTCGTGATGGGTCAACGCGGTAGAACCGGTCGAACAGTCTGGGAAGGTGCTCGACCGGAATTTCCATGCCCGGATTCTCGACCAAAACGATGGCTTTATCCCCGTGCGTGGCCAGGGATACCTGCACGGTATGGCCTTGGTGGGTGTGCCGGATGGCGTTCGATATGAGGTTGCTGAGCGCGCGCCGCAACATCAGCCGGTCGCCGGGGACGCTGGCAGATCCCGTCTGGGCGAGCGAAACACCGCGCTCTTCCGCCAGGCCACGAAGTAATCAAACAAATCCTGTATTTCATGAGCCAGATCGACTTTCTCCTGTCCCGGTTTGAGCAGGCGGTTGTCGGCCTGGGCAAGATAGAGCATGTCGCCAACCATCTGGGCCATGCGTTCGTATTCCTCCAGGCAGGAGTAGAGAACTTCTTTGTATTCGTCCTTGCTGCGTGCGCCGGAAAGCGCCACTTGAGTCTGTGTCATGAGACACGTCGAAATGATGCGCAAGATGCCCGACATGCAGCATACCGAGCCGAACATGATCACGCTCAAGCCCAGCCAGCGCGGCGGCATCGTCTGGCGGTTCGACAAGCCTGGGACAGTGGACTTTGCCTGTCTGGTGCCCGGCCATATGGAGGCCGGTATGGTGGGCAAGGTGATGGTCGAGTGATGGCTTGAAGCGTCCGGCGATATCGCCCACTGATGGGCCGGATAGCAGTCCTGAACATCGGGGGGCAATCCGGAGGGGGCGGCCTTAACCCGACCACTGCTTCAAGGCTCCAGGTCGACAAGGCTGCAGCTGGTTTTCCGCGTTGTCAGGCAGTCGGTATCGCCAGGTTTGTGTTCGAACGAACACTGCCGCGCCATGGGGCGCCAAATTACTGGCCGAAGATGACACAAATGTAATCCATCTGTCAGGCTGGGGTGGCGAACCCCATTCCATACTGATCCCAATCGTGAATAAAGCCCTCGTATGAAAAACGCCGTTGCCACTCTTCTCATCGGCAGTCTTGTCCAAGCGTCTTGGGCTGCTCCGGCAACCCCGGTGATTGATGTCTACAAGAATCCGACTTGCGGGTGCTGCAACAAGTGGATCGACCACCTCAAGGCCAATGGCTTTGGCGTCAGAAGTTACGACATCGACAATGTGGCGCAACACAAAGCTCGCCTCGGCGTGCCACCCGGCTACGGCGCCTGCCATACCGCAGAGGTCAATGGGTATGTGATCGAAGGCCACGTCCCAGCCAGGGAAATCAAGCACCTGCTCAAGGAAAAGCCCCGAGTCCGCGGGTTAGTGGTGCCGGCCATGCCGATCGGTTCGCCTGGCATGGAAGCCGATGGCCGTAAGGATCCCTACAAAGTTTTTCTCGTGAACCGGAATGGGTCTACCCGGACTTACGCCCAATATTGAAAGGCATGTATATAAGGTCTGTTTTGAGTAAATTAGGTCCTTGGCCTGAGTTTGGCCCTCGGACTGCCTGCCTGGGCTGAGACGGAACACGCGAGCCATGCGGGCTCTACGGACCACGCTGCCGTGCTCAGCGAAGGCGTGGTGAAGAAAGTGGACAAGGCCCAGGGCAAGCCACCATCAAACACGGTCCTCTGGAGAATCTGGGCATGCCCGCCATGACCATGGTTTTTCGGGTCCAGGATACCGCTTGGCTCGAACAGCTTAAACCCGGCGACAACATTCGTTTCCTCGCTGGCAGGGTGAATGGCGCATTCACTGTGACCACGCTCGAACTCGTCAATCCTTAATTTTTCATTTTCCCCACGCAAAGGAGTTAACCATGAAACGCCATGCACTATTTGCCACCCTGATGCTGTCCGCTCTGGCCATGCAGCCTGTGCTCGCGGTTGAGGCGCACCACCCCGATCAAAAGGCTGGCGCAGCAACGCCCGCCGCCGACAAGACGATCCAGAAGATGCAGGCCAATACCAAGCGAATGCAAAGTCAGTTGGAACAGATGGCCAAGTCCAAGGACCCGGCTCAGCGCCAGAAACTGATGCAGGAGCATATGCAGACCATGCAGGAAAACATGATGGCAGGAAAAAGCATGACCGGCGGAATGATGGACTGCCCGATGATGAAGGACGGAATGATGGGCGGCGGCATGGGCATGATGGGAGGCAAGGGCGGCATGGGTGCGTCGGGCGGCGACGACATGATGACCAGGCGCATGGAGATGATGGAAAAGCGCATGGACATGATGCAGATGATGATGCAGACGAATATGGGCAAGTCCCAGGGCGGCCCTGAGAATCCGGTCAAGTGATGGCCGTCGCGTTTACTTAACTGAAGAGAATGGACACATCATGAAAACTGCTATTGCATTCACTACCTTGGCGCTGCTGGTTGCCACCTTGGTGCGTCGCGCTTTTCGTGATGTGCACTTCGACTATGACATGGAGGTGGAAAAATGTGGCATGACGGCATGAGCGGCTGGGGCATGGGGTTCGGCTGGATGGGAATCCTGTTCTGGATCGTACTCATCCTCGCGCTCGCCGCGCTGATCAAGTACCTGTTCGGCAAGTCCGGCGATTGATGAAGCGGCACCGAACAATGATCGATAGCTTTTTGCCATTACGCTCGCTGCATCGATGCCATTTGACTTTCCGCCGTGCTCTGCCCGTGCGCACGGCGAAGCTGAAAGAAATGGCACAGGCATCGATCCACCACGAAAGGAGTACACCATGTTACGCAAACTATTGATCGCATTCTTCGCGCTGGCGGCTTCGCTGCCTGCTCTTGCGGCAAAGGACCAGGAAACGGTCAAGCTCAATGATGGCACCACGCTGATCATCCAGACCGACGGCAAGATGCGCCATATGGACCAGAAGGGACGCGTGGTGTTGATGAAGGAAGGCGAGGTCATGGAGGCTGCGGATGGCGCCCGCTACATGATGAAGAACAACGCCATCTGGAAGCGGCTCTACGAAAAGGGGACGCTGAATCCGAAACAGTAAGGGATGAGCAGGCCGGGACTTCCCGGCCTCATTCCCGGAACAGCCAAAGGTAAAACACTATGGCGACCGACCCGGTATGCGGAATGACGGTGGACGAGCACGCGGCGGCGGGTAGTGTCGTGCGTGCGGGCCGCCTACTTTAAAGATAGGTCTTGGCTTCCTCGCCCGGGTTGGGGAGCCCGGCCAGCCGCCAGGCCTCGCGCGGGTTGGAGAACAGGTGTTGCATGCAGTCCGGGCTTTGCCCGCTGAGATGGCAGATATGGCTGAGTGCGGTTACGCTGCCATGCTTGGCAAATTCGTGCCGCAAGGTGTGCAGCAGATCCAGTTGCAATTCACTGAGATTGCTCAGGCCGTCGGTCTGGGCAATGCGGTCGGCCAGGCTCTCGCTCCACATGGCCGGGTCGATCAGAAAACCGTCGGGGTCGAAAATGGCGGGACCGGACGCATTGGCTTGCGTGTTCATGCCAACCTCCTGTTACGGGAACGCTCCTGTAGTTAGGTATAGCACCGCATCTGCAATCAGCCAGCGAGCACCGTGTCGACCTCCTGCGGCCTGCCGAAGTGGTAGCCCTGGGCATAATCCACGCCAAGTTCCGTCACCCACTGAAGAATGGCCTGGTTCTCGACGTATTCCGCCACCGCCAGCTTGCCGTAACCGTGTATCGCGTCGACCAGGGCTTTCACGAACAGCCGGTCGTCTTCGCTGTGATCCAGCGTGCGGATAAAGGAACCGTCGATCTTGACGAAATCCACCGGCAGGTGCTTCAGGTACTGGAAGGTGGAAAAGCCGACGCCGAAATCGTCCAGCGCCAGCTTGCAGCCTAGCGTGCGGATGCCGGTGAGCAGGATTTCGGCGTGCGTCAACTGGTTGAGGGCCGCCGTTTCGGTGATCTCCAGGATCAGCTGTTGCGGCTTGACGCCCTGTTGCTGCAGCATTTCCTGCAGCAGCGCGGGCAATTCCGGGTTGTCCAGGCTGCGCGCAGACAGGTTGACCGCCAGCCGCAGGCCCGGCCGGCCGGCAATCAGCGCGACGGCATGCTGCAGTACCCACTGGTCGATGTCGCGGATGAGGCCGGAGGCTTCCGCTGCGGCGATCAGCGGGGCGGGCGGCAGAATCCGGCCGTCGGGCATGCGCACCCGCAGCAGCGCCTCGTAGTGCGTGGTTTGCGCGGCCTGGATCGCCATCACGGGCTGCAGGAAAAGCGCCAGCCGATTGTCGTGCAGGGCGTCGGTGATGAGGGCGAGTTGCTCGGTGCGGTCGAGCAGGCTTTCGCGGGTGCCGTCGGCCGGGTTGTACACGTGCCAGTTGGAGCGGCCTTTGGCGCGCGCCTGCGAGAGCGCCAGATCGGCGTGGCCAAGCAGGCTTTCCGTGCTGCTGCCGGGCTGGGTCATCGCGATGCCGACGCAGGCGGTGGCGATGTGGCGGTCGCGGTCGCCCTTGCACAGCAGGCGCGCAGTCTGCAGCAGTTGCGCGTCCGGCAGCGGCTCGAAGAACAGGGCGAACTCGTCGCCCCCCAGCCGGGCGGCCAGTTTGGGAGCTGGCTGGAGTTCGCGCAGGCGCTTGGCCATATGCTGGATCACCATATCGCCGGCGCTGTGGCCGGCCAGATCGTTGATCGCCTTGAAATCGTCGAGGTCGATCAGCAGCAGCGAACCGCTTGCCGGCTCGGCCAGCGCATGGACCAGCCGCCGGTGAAAGCCCTGACGGTTGTACAGGCCGGTCAGCGTGTCGTAGTCGGACAGATAACTGGCGCGTGCCTGCGCGCTCTTGAGTTCGGTCATGTCCAGCCCTACCGACAGCATCAGCGGCTCGTTGCCGTTTTCCTGGCCGATCAGCGAATGCACCCAGGCAATGTTGCGCAGCCCGCCGGGGGTGGCAAGGAGCGCTTCAAACCGCAGCGGCGCGAGCTCGCTGCCAAAATGCGCCAGCAGGCGCGCGCGCCAGTCGCGGCGCTCCTGCTGGGCGATCATCTGCTCGAAATAATCCTGCCCGATCAATTGGTTTGCGCTGAGGCCGGTGAGCGTTTCGACATAGCGGTTGGCCATGCGGATCGCCCCATGCCGATCCTGCGTCAGGATCAGCGCCTGTGCCGTGTCCAGCAAGCCCGAACTGAAGTCCCGCTCGTGCGACAGGGTGTCGACCAGTTCGGCCAGGTCGTTTTGCTGTTTGCGTGAGGCCGTGTCGAGCGATTCGAGCTGGCTGGCGAGGGCGAGCGCGGCATGCTCCAGCGCGGTGAGTTCGTCGCGCGGCAACTGGTCCTGAAATTGCAGGTGCCGACGGGCGTCGTGCCAGCGGCCTTCGCCGAGCAGCGGCAGGCCGGTGCTGACGCGGTTCATCCGCTGCATGAACCAGGCCAGTGAAACCAGCAGCACACCTTCGGCGAACAGGAAGACCGTCAGGCCGGTAACCAGATTGGTCAAAAACGCTTGTTCAATCGTGCGCTCCGCGTCGGTCACGTCCTTGCGCGCGATGAAATAAGGGGCACCGGGCACGGCGGCAAGCGGTTGCAGTTTCTGCCATTCGTATACTTTGCTGCCGCTGTGGCTCAAGGCGGATTCGAGTTGCGGGCGCTGCGGATACGGTGCGAAATCCGCCTGCCTTACCATGGCCTTGATGTCCGGGGTGGTGGTGGCGAGCAGTTGGGGCGCGCGTTGACGGTCGACGGCGACGGCCAGATCGCGTCCGCTGCTCTGGACAAATGCGCTCAGCAGGCTCGACAGATCCATTGTCACCACCACCACGCCCGTGGTGATGCCGCCGCGCAGCACCGGCGCCATGCCGTAGAACAGGCAACGCCCGGCACAATACAGTCCGCTGGCGGGGCGCTCGGTGGCCAGTACGGACGTCAATTGGGAATCCATCAAGGCGTCGGGTGTGGGCATGTCGCCGAAGCCGGTCAACAAATGCTGCCCGGCGTCGTACAGCCGCAGGCTTTCAAAGCCATGGTTGAGGCTCAGCTGTTCCCAATAAGCCTGCAGCACGAAGCCGGATTCCCTGTCGACCGGACTGTTGCGGCTGGCCACCAGAAAATCGGCCATCGCCGCGCCTGCGTCCACCAGCTGGCGCTCGTTCTGCCGGATCAGGAAGCGCAGCAGCGCCTCGTTGCGCGCCGCGCTGTCGAGCCGCGTCTGCTGCACCTCGCGGCGCAGGTTGGTGTCGTTGGTCCAGGTGAGCGCCATCGTGCCGATCGCCATGGCCAGGGTGAGTGGCAGCAGCAGTTTCCACTTCAGGCTGAGAAAAGCGGGGAGGCACATGGCTAGAAACGGTAGGCCGCCTGCAACAGCCACATATTCCAGCGCTGTTCGCGGCTGAGGAAATCGGGATTATCCGGACCCGGCAGCCAGCCGGTGCCGTCTACGTGGTGATATTCCGCGCGCAGCATCAGGCTGGGGGTGGCATCCCAGCGCAGCCCCAGCGTCCAGTCGCGGGCGAACATGCCGTGCGCCGGCAGGCCGGTGGCGGCCTGAAACCGGCGGCCGTTTTTGTCGCCCTTGTCGCGATAGAAGAGGTCATGGCGCAGCATCAATTCCCACGCCGGACGGAAACGCCACTCGCCCTGGAGGTAGGCTGCCTGGATTGCCCGATGGGTATCGGGCAGCGCGCCGAAGCCGCGCAAGTCGAGCCGCGGTTCGCCGTACTCGGCGGTCAGCGTCACGGTGTCGAACCGCTGCTGCACGGTTGCCAGCAGATTACGGAAGCGCAGGGTGCCTGCTGTCAGGGCGTCGACGCTGCCCGGGGCGTAATCGGCCTTGGCGTCGGCGTAGGTCAGCATCAGGGTGGTGTCGCTCGGGACGTCCCAGCGCAGCCGGGCACCGAGGGTGCCTTTGCCTTTCAGCTTGCCGGGCCGCACGTTGCCGAGGAAGCTGTAATCCACGGATTCGCTGTCGAAATCGGGACGCACCCAGCCCAGCATAAAGTCGGACGCACCGTATTTCTGCACGCTGGCACCGTGTAGAAACACGCCGGGCGCGGCGAGCAGCAGATCGCGGCTGTTGTCGACGTAGACCGACTGCGGCAGCAGGATGCCGGGGCGGGTGAAAGGCACGTCGCGCGTCTCGTTATACAGGCCGTAAGGGAGTTTGACCTTGCCGAGCTTGAGACCGAGCCGGGTGACTTCGGTTTGATAAAACTGCCAGTCGGCCTGGACGTAATCCAGACGCACGCCATCCCGGTCGCTTTCGCCCGCCCGGCGATACAGCATCTGGCCCGACAGGCGCAGAGCATCGAGCGGCTGCCAGGATCCGTGGAGGCCGGCTTCGGTGAAATCGGTGCTGACCGCATCCCGGCTATCGCCAAAGAATTGGTTGTTGGTGCTGCCGATCAGACCTTGCGCTGCAAATCCCTGGATGTGGTAGCGGGGATCGGCCAGGTGGTCCGCCGAGACAGACGATGCCGTCAGCAATCCGCTCAGCAGCAGCTTATTCCAGCCGGAGAATCTTGATGCCGTCATGGCCTGTGTCCTTGCTTGTGTATCCGATTGCGCCGGGCGTGGCACGCACGCGAGCCTGCATTTCGTTTTCGTCTTTTACTTCGATAGGGGCGCTGGCCATGCCGCTGAAACTCAGGCGGTCCCAGGTCTGGCGCAGTCGATAGGGATAGAGGCCGAGCTTTTCCTTGGCAAAGGCCTCATGCACCGGATGGTCATCCGGCAAGACGAAAATCACGATGGGCTGGCGATTGGGCCATAGCGTCTGGCGCAAGGTGTAGATGTTGCGCAGGCTGGCGGTGCTGATGCTGCGGCCTTCGACGCCGGGATGGACGATGATTCCGGCCGCTGCGGCAAGCGGGCTGAGCAGAATGGTCAATGCCAAAAGCCGCCAGAAAAGAAAAT
>NZ_JANJXQ010000178.1 GCF_024708915.1 Thiobacillus sp. | reverse complement strand
GTTCGCAGCGCGCCGCTTCGGAAATGGCGAAAGGATCGCGCCCCAGCAGTTCGACCTGGCCGCAGGTCGGCACATCGAGGCCGCCCAGCAGGTGCAGCAAGGTGCTTTTGCCCGACCCCGAGGCGCCGACGATGGCAAGCGACTCGCCCGCGCGGACTTCGAGATCAACGTCCGCCAGCACCGGAACGTCGTTTTTTCCCTGGCGGAAGGTTTTACCCAGGCCGCTGCAGCGCAGCACGACCTCACTCATAGCGCAGTGCCTCCGCCGGGTTGATGCGCGAGGCGCGCCAGCTCGGGTACAGCGTCGCAACCAGGCTGATCAGCAGCGAGACTCCGCCGATGATGCCGACATCGCCCCACACCAGTTTGGACGGCAGTTGGCTGATGTAGTACACGTCTGCCGGGAACAGGTCCATGCCGGCCAGACGTTCGATGAAAGGCACGACGGTTTCGACGTTGAGCGCGAGCAGTACCCCGCTGGCCACGCCGAGCAGGGTGCCGAACACGCCGATGAAAGCACCCTGCACGATGAAAATCGTCATGATGGACGCGGGCCTGGCGCCCAGCGTACGCAGGATGGCGATGTCGGACTGCTTGTCGGTGACGGCCATCACCAGGGTGGAGACGATATTGAACGCCGCTACTGCCACGATGAGCAGCAGGATCAGGAACATCATGCGCTTCTCGATCGCCACCGCACGGAAGAAATTGGCATGGCTCTGCGTCCAGTCGGTGAGGTAATAATGGCCGCTCAGGCTCTGCGACAGCTCGCGCGTGACCAGCGGCGCACGGAACAGTTCGCCGAGCTTCAGCCGCACGCCCGACACGTCGTTCCCCAGTCGCAACAGCTTTTGCGCATCCTGCAAGTGAATCAGCGCAAGCCCGGAATCGTATTCGAACATGCCGGCTTCGAAGATGCCGGCGACGGTGAACTGCTTGACCCGCGGCATCACGCCCGCCGGCGTGATATTGCCCTGCGGCGTGAGCAGCACCAGCTTGTCGCCGGGGTAGACATTCAAGGCGCGCGCCAGCTCCGCGCCCAGAACGATACCGAAGTCGCCTGGCTTGAGGTCGGCCAGCTTTCCCGCCTTCATGTACTGCGCAAAGTCGGCCACCTGGCTTTCCAGTTCCGGCAGCACGCCGCGGATGACCGCGCCGCGCACCATGTCGCCGTTGGCCAGCATGCCCTGCGCGTTGACATAGGGCGCACCGGACAGCACTTCCTTGTTCTGCTGCGCCTGCGCCAGCACGCCGCGCCAGTCGGCCAGGCGATCCGCCGGGCCGCTGATTTCCAGATGCGCCGCCACGCCGAGAATGCGCGCGCGCAGTTCTTCCTGAAAACCGTTCATCACGGAAAGCACCACGATCAGCGCCATCACGCCCAGCGCAATACCCGCCATCGAGACGATGGAAATGAAGGAGATGAAATGGTTGCGGCGCTTGGCGTGGGTGTAACGCAGGCCGATCAGAAGCTCAAAGGGAAGCAAAACGCGACTCGCTGAAGGAATGGCCGGAGTATGCCACAGCCGCCCTACTCGCCCAGCAGGTGCAGCACCACACTGCGCGTCTGTGCGGCGCGCCGGTGCTCGAACACATAAATCCCCTGCCAGGTGCCGAGCAGCGGCGCGCCGTCCGCGACCGGGATCGCCAGATGGGTTTGCGTCAGCGCCGCGCGCACGTGCGCCGGCATGTCGTCCGCGCCTTCCAGCGTGTGTTCGTAGATCGGATCGCCTTCCGGCACCAGCCGCGACAGGAAGCGTTCCAGATCGGTCTGCACGGTCTGGTCGCAGTTTTCCTGAATCAGCAGGCTCGCCGAGGTGTGGCGGATGTACAGGGTGAGCAGGCCCTGCCTGATACCGCTCGCCCGCACCCAGTCGCGCACCTGCGCGGTAAAGGCAACCAGGCCCTTGCCACGGGTGGAAACGGTGATTGCCTGGAAGGTCTGGCGCATGCCCGCCATTCTAGCGAATCCGCTTTGTTACACTCGCCGCATGCTGTTCCTCGTTCCGCATCTGTTCCCGTCTGCGCACCTGCTGGAAACGGCGACGCAGGATCTGCGCCTGCCCGCGCTGGAAACGCTGCTGGCGCGCGGCGCCCTTCATTCCGGCCCGGCCGAGGGGGTGGAAGCCGCACTGTGCGAGGCATTGGGCATCGAACGCCAGCAGGACTGGCCGCTCGCGCCGATCACCCTGGAAGCGGACGGCGGGATGGCCGGAGACGCATACTGGCTGCGCGCCGACCCGGTACACCTGCGGGTCATGCGCGACCGCATCGTGTTGGCGGACAGCCGCGATCTGGCATTGCCGCTGCAGGAAGCCGCAACCCTGGCCGCCGCGATTGGCCGGCACTTCGGCGAAGACCTGAGCCCGATTCCGCTCACGCCCAGGCACTGGTATCTGCGCTTTCCGCACGCGCCGCGCCTCGCCACCACCGCTTTGTCGGTCGCGGTGGGCCGCGATATCGATCCCCTGTTGCCGCACGGCGCCGACGCGATGCGGTTCCGCGCGCAATTGAACGAACTGCAAATGCTGCTGCACGAGCATCCGCTCAACCAGGCGCGCGAAGCGCGCGGCGAACTGCCGGTGAATTCGCTGTGGCTGTGGGGAGGCGGCACCAAACCGGCCGCATCGGCAACAATCCGCATGCCCGTTTATGCGCGTGACGGCGAGGCGCACGCGCTGGGGGCATTCTGCGGCGCGCCGCTGCATCCCCTGCCGCCGCATCTGGAAAAATCCATGCTCGAAACGGAATGCGTGATCCTGCTCGACGAATTGACGAACGCCGGGCAGTACGGCGATGCCTATGGCTGGCGTGAAGCCATCCGCGAGCTGGAAGCAAACTGGTTCGGACCGCTGCTCGGCAGCCTGCGCGCGCTCGGTCGGCCAGGACTGCGCCTGGCCGACCCGGTCAGCGGCAGGATGCTGCATCTGCAACGAACGGACTACTGGAAAATCTGGCGGCGGCCGCGCCGCCTGAGCGCGATGCCGGATTGAGGGCGGCTCAGAGCGGCGCCGCCCACAGGTCGTGCTCGTCAGCCTCCTCAATCCGGACCTTGAGACGCGTCCCCGGTTCCAGATCGAACACGCCTTCGAGATACACCACGCCGTCGATTTCCGGCGCATCGGCATGGCTGCGCGCCAGCGTGCCCACCTCGTCCTCCGCGTCGACGATCACCTCGATTTCGCGGCCGATCTTGGCATCGAGTCTGGCCGCCGATATTTCCGCCTGCACTTCCATGAAACGCTCAAGCCGCTCCTCTTTCAGATCTTCGGGCACCGCACCGGGCAATTCGTTGGCAGCCGCGCCCTCGACCGGCGAATATTTGAAGCAGCCGACGCGGTCGAGTTGCGCCTCCTTGAGGAAGGCCAGCAATTCCTCGAACTCGGCGTCGGTCTCGCCGGGAAAGCCGACGATGAAGGTGGAGCGCAGCGTGAGATCGGGCACGGCAGCGCGCCAGGACTGGATGCGATCCAGCGTTTTTTCAACTGCGCCGGGGCGCTTCATCAATTTCAGGATGCGCGGGCTGGCGTGCTGAAACGGAATGTCGAGATAAGGCAGGATGACGCCGTCGGCCATCAGCGGAATCGCGTCGTCCACGCTGGGATACGGATACACGTAATGCAGCCGCACCCATGCCCCCAGACGGCCCAGCGCGCCGGCGAGTTCGGTCATGCGGGTCTTCAGCGGGCGGCCGTTCCAGAAACCGGGGCGGTATTTCACGTCCACCCCGTAGGCGCTGGTATCCTGCGACACCACCAGCAATTCCCGCACCCCTGCGCCGACCAAGGCCTCCGCCTCGCGCATCACCTCGCCGATCGGGCGGCTCACCAGATCGCCGCGCAGCGACGGAATGATGCAGAAGGTGCAGCGGTGATTGCAGCCTTCAGAAATCTTCAGGTAAGCGTAATGGCGCGGGGTGAGCTTGATGCCGCCAGGCGGAATCAGGTCTTCGAACGGGTCGTGCGGTTTCGGCAGCGCGGTGTGCACCGCCTCCATCACTTCCTCGAGCGCATGCGGACCGGACACCGCCAGCACCTTGGGATGCGCCTCGCGCACCACGTCGCCCTTGGCGCCGAGGCAGCCGGTGACGATGACCTTGCCGTTTTCCGCCAATGCCTCGCCGATCGCCTCCAATGATTCCTGCACCGCAGCGTCGATGAAGCCGCAGGTGTTGACCACAACCACATCGGCATCGTCGTAGCTGCCGACGATGCCGTAGCCTTCGGCGCGCAGCCGGGTGAGGATGCGTTCGGAATCAACCGTCGCCTTCGGGCATCCGAGGGAGACAAATCCGACGGTCGGAGAGCGGGCGCGTTTAGCTTTGGTTACCATGACGTTCTGTCCTGATGGAGCATGAGATGTATATCGTAGCGATTGGCTGGGCCTACGTGATCCTGATGATGGCGATCACCGCCAGCAGTGTCGGCAAGGCGCTGGCCGTCCTGATTTTCCTGGGCGTGCTGCCGCTGGCACTGTTTGTGTATGTGGTCGGCCGGCCCCGGCGGCGCTCAGTGGCCGCTTCCAATCAGATGCCCGACCAGCCCGACACTGCCGATTCCCAGTCCGATCAACACTAGCTGTTGCAGGGTTGCGCCGATTTCCGCCCGCTTGTGCAAGCCCGGTATCAGATCGGACAAGGCCACGTACAACATGCTCGCCCCCGCCATCCCCAACAACACCGGCATCCAGCCTTCCAGCATCGACAGCGCGTAATAACCGACCAAGGCACCGATCAAGGTTGCCACCCCGGTCAGGAAATTGAGCAAAAGCGCCTGAGTGCGGGTGTAACCCGAATGCAGCAGAATGAGAAAGTCGCCGATTTCCTGCGGGATCTCGTGCGCAATGATCGCCAGCGCAGTGACCGCCCCCAGGCGGAAGTCGACCAGAAAAGCCCCGGCAATGATGAGGCCGTCGACAAAATTGTGGAAGGTGTCGCCCACCGTGATCATCATGCCGGAACGCCCGTGGTCATGGCTGTGGCCATGACTGCCATGGGCTTCGCAGACCTCGTCGTGGCAGTGCCGCCACAACACTAGTTTTTCCAGCAGGAAAAACAGCAAAATGCCGCCGAGCAAGGCCTTGGCGACGGTTTCGATGTCGCCCCCCATTTCGACCGCTTCGGGCAATACTTCCAATAGCGATGCTCCCAGCAGCGCGCCAATGGCATAACTCACGAGAACCGGCACCCAGCTGGGGCGGGCCGAGAAAGCCAGAACCGCCGCCAGCAGCAAGCTCAGCAAGCTGCCCGCGGCAGTTGCGATCAAAATGATGGCGAGGGTGGACATGGGAAACCGGAGAGGCCAGAAAAGGGAGGGATTATACTGGGCCGGAGCATAAGCGGCCGCCGACTTGCTCGAATGGATGAATCGCCTTTGTATCCCGCAGCGTTTGCCGGCCACGGGATACGTCAACAGCTAGCCAGCCTGCTCCACCCCAGCCGGCGCAACCTCCCTCTTCTTCCCCTGCACTGCAAAAAACCGCTCCACCACCTCCATCTTTCGTGTCCGCGTCATCGCCGGCAACGCATTCAGCAGCAATCGCCCATAGGGCTTGTCCGCCAGCCGGGTGTCGCAGATCATCAGCACCCCGCGGTCGCTCTCGGTGCGGATCAAGCGCCCCGCCCCCTGCTTCAAGCTGATCGCCGCATGCGGCAGCTGGTAGTCCATGAACGGCTTGCCGCCGTTCTTCTCGGCCTGGGCGATGCGCGCGGCGACGACCGGGTCGTCGGGCGGCTGGAACGGCAGTTTGTCGATGATGACGACCGACAGCGCATCGCCCGGCATGTCAACGCCCTCCCAGAAGCTCTGGCTTCCCAGCAGCACGGCGTTGCCGGCTTTCTGGAAACGCGCCAGCAGTTCGTTCTTCGGCGCGTCGCCCTGCACCAGCAAGGGATAGTCCCAGCCGCGAAACTTGAAGGCGTCGGTCAGGAGGCCGCGTGCCTTCTCCAGCGCACGCAGGCTGGTGAACAGGATGAAGGCGCGGCCGCGGCTGACTTCCAGCACCGGCAAGGCGGCGTTGACGACGGCGTCGGTGAACTCCGGCGTGTTGGGCGCGGGCAAACTCTGCGGCACGTAGAGCACGCCCTGGCGCGAGTAGTCGAAGGGGCTGTCGACACACAGCATCTCCGCCGCGTCTATTCCCAGGCGGGTTTTGAGATGGGTGAAGTCGCCGCCGACGGAGAGCGTGGCCGAGGTGAGAATCCACGCCTGTGCACGCTCCGTCAGTTTGGCGCCGAACATCGCGCCGACCGACAGCGGCGTCGCGTGCAGCAGCAGCGAACTCAGCGTGGTTTCGAGCCAGCGCACGCGCGGGGTATCGGGATCGTCGTCGCGCTGCCAACTGGCCAGGGTGGCCTGTACGCCTTGCGCGCGCTCGAAACAGTTCTTCAGATCGGCGTCGCGCTCGGCCTGGGTTTCCAGTAGCCTTGCCATGTCGTCCAGCGCGGCGGCCAGGGCTTTCAGCGCATCCGGCCATTTCTCGTAGCGCGCCAGTTCGGCGAACGTGGATTTGACCGGGTTCTGCGGAAACGCCAGGCGCAGGTCGCGCGTGGCTTTGGTCAGGTCTTCCGCTGCGCGGCGCAGCGCCGGAAAATCGCCGGCTTTCACCGCCGCCTGACGCTTGGTGTCGCCCGCCAGATCGAGCAATTGCGCGGTGGACAGCGTTTCGCCGAAAAACTGTGCGGCGGTTTCGGCGAGCTGATGGGCTTCGTCGAGGATCACGGTGTTGCTGGCGGGCAGCAGTTCGGCGACGCCCTCGTCCTTCAGCCACAGGTCGGCGAAGAACAGATGGTGGTTGACCACCACGACTTCGGCGTCGAGCGCGGCCTTGCGGGCCGCCATCACGAAGCAATCCTTGAAGTGGCTGCATTCGCTGCCGAGGCAGCTGTCGCGGCTGGAAATCGCGTACTGCCAGGCGGTGGCGTCCTCCGGGATGCCCGCGGCCTCGGCACGGTCTCCGCTGGTGCTGGTTTCGGCGAAGCGGGCGATTTTGGCGAGCCAGGCAGCATCGTCGCGGTGGGCGAAACGGCCATCGGCGAGATTGCGCTGCAAGTGATGATGGCAGACGTAGTTGGCGCGGCCCTTCAGCAAGGCCACCTTGACCGGCGACTTGAGCGCGCGCCGCGCCGCCGGCAGATCGCGATGGAACAGCTGGTCCTGCAAGGCCTTGGTGCCGGTGGAAATCACCACCTTGCCGCCCGACAGCAGCGCGGGAATCAGGTACGCCAGGGTTTTGCCGGTGCCGGTGCCGGCTTCAGCCAGCAACACGCTGTTGCCGGCGATTGCGCGCTCGACCGCTTCGGCCATGGCGAGTTGCTGCGGACGCGAACGCCAGCCCTGCAGCACTGCGGCACACGCACCTTCGGATGAAAAAATGTTTTCCAGATCAAGCATATCGAGATCGACTTCGGGCGCAGTGTAACACCCGGCATCGGCTGCATCGGCTGCATGCCACCTCAAGTTTGCGTGTATTGCTGCCGTTAGTCTCGCAGGTGCTGCCTACTCAATTCTGCTCATGCGCATATCCTTGTTCTGCTTGCTGCTGGCACTAGTCCCGGCCTCAACCCACGCTGCGATCGTCCGCTTGGAGATGCGCCCCGGAATTGATGCCAGCGCCGAATATCTTGCAGGGCAGCGCAACAAGCCTGCGGCACTGCTGCTGCACGGTTTTTTGCAGACGCGCGAGTTTCCGACCGTCGCCACGCTGGCGCGCGGCCTGCAGGATGCAGGCTATCCCGTACTGACCCCCACACTCAGCCTCGGCATTCCCAACCGGGCGCAAAGCCTGGCCTGCGAAGCGGCGCACCAGCACAGTCTGGATGAGGATGTCGCCGAAATTGCGCGCTGGGTGAGCTGGCTGAAATCGCGCGGCCACCGTTCCATCATCCTGGTCGGCCATAGCTTCGGCAGCCTGCAATTACTGGCCTATCTGGCAGCCAGGCCGGATGCTGCGGTAAAAGGCTATATCGGTGCCTCGCTGAGTGAAGCCCAGATCGGCACGACTCCGCGTGCCGCGCTCGTCGCCCAGCTGGAAAGCCGCGCGCAGCGCAGGCAGCGCGACCTGGTCATCCAGCATGTGTCTTATTGCAGAAAATACCGCTCGACGCCGGAAGCCTTGTTGTCGTACGTGCGCTGGGATCAGGCGCACACGCTGGCGGCATTGAAGCAATCCCCGGTCAACGTGAAGCTCATCATGGGAGACGCCGATGACACGCTTGGCGAGGGCTGGCTCAAGATGTTGCAGCACGTGCAAACACCCATGGTGATCGTGAAGGGCGCCAACCACTTCATGGATGGCGAACATGAGTTCGATCTGCTGGAACATACCCTCAAGTCCATGGAATCCACTCAGCAGCCCCTGCCTCGATGAAATGGCCTGAATCCACCTCCATCAGGCAGGTTGCGCTCGCTTTCGTCACCGCGCTGCTGGTGCTGGTGAGTTTGATCGGCGGCTTTGCCGCCTACCAGACGCGCGCCGTCACGCACAGCCTGGAACAGCACAGCCGGGAAGCCGCGCAGTCCGAGCTTGCCGCCAGTATCGAACGCTTGCTGGCACAGACGGAGGATCTTGCGGGCAATCTGGCGCATTGGGATGAAACCCGGCAACAACTGGTGACGCCCGAGTATTACACCTACTGGCGAGACCAGCGGGTATATGAAAGCGGCATGCTGAACAGCCGTTTTGCCCGGGCGGCACTGTATACCCGCGACGGCACGCTGCTTACTCCCAGACCGGCAAAAACCAGACTGCCGTCGAAGCTGCCCGCCAGTTTGCCGCTGCAGCAGACCGCCAGCTGGCTGAGCAATCAGGCAGGCACCCTTGCCCTCCATCATGCGTTTCCGGTATACGGCGACGAGCGTCGGCAAGCCCTGCTCGGCTACGGTCTGATCCGGATCGATTTCATGCCGGCACTGCTGCGGCAGGCGAAATTCCAGTTCACGGATGCGTCGAGCGTCAAACTGGCACTCGAGCCTGGCGAGATGCTGGCCGCATCGCAGTTGTTTTCGCGCCTGAGTTTCAGCGCCCGCCCCGACCCCGATCAGCTCCGGTTCCAGGCGATTCTGTCGCGCACCCTGCTCGCACTGTTTGTGCTGCTGCTAGGCGCTTCACTACTGGGTTTCGTGGCATACAACCGTCTGTTGGTGCGCCCGCTGGGGCGGCTGACGCAGGATATCGATGCCATGCAGCACGGCCGTTTCAGCCACAATCCGGCGCGCTCGCAGCCGATGCGCATCAGCGAACTCGAAAACATCCGCCGCTCGCTGCACGACTACCAGCTGCAATTGCGCGAACTGCATGGCTCGCTGGAACACCAGAACCGCGAATTCCACTCGCAGGCGCGGCAGGATGCGCTCACCGGCTGCCACAACCGGCGCGCCTATGAAGAAGACTGGGGAAATTTCCGCCGCCAGCTGAAAGCCGCGCCGCAGGGTGTGGCTTTCCTGTTGTTCGATTGCGACCGGTTCAAGACTATCAACGACACTTACGGTCATGCCAAGGGCGACCGCGTACTCACCATCGTCGCCGACGCACTGGTGATGGCACTGCGCGCCAACGATCGCCTGTATCGCCTCGGCGGCGACGAATTCGCCACCTTTCTGTCGCACACCACGCCTGCCCAGGCCAAGCAGATCGCTCAACGCTGCCAGAGCCTGCTCGAAGCGTCCGCCTTCAGCGACCTGGGAATCAGCGAACCGGTCGGGATCAGCATCGGCATTGCTTTCTGCGCAGCCGATCAGCTGGAACACATCGACGAACTGCCCAAACAGGCCGACATCGCCATGTATACCGCCAAGCAGCCGGGGCGCAACCGCATCGCACTGTACGGCGAGGACACCGAGCGTGCCGCGCAGGCGCTGGTGGCAAGCCGCGAGACCAGCGCACTGTTCCAGGCGCTGGCCACCCCCGGCATGGTCGAACTGCATTACCAGCCCATCCATGGCCTGCCCGGGCGCAAGGTGGCGTATTACGAGGCATTGGCGCGCATCCGCTACAACGGCGAACTCATCATGCCGGGCGCCTTCCTGCCGGTAGTCAGCAGCCGCCGGCTGGAAACCGAATTCGATCTGGCGGTGCTGCATCAAGTCGACGCCGATCTCTCGTCGCAGAAAATTCCGCCAGGAAGCGGCGTCTCGATCAACCTGTCGGCACAAAGCATTTCACGTCCCGAAATCGTGTCGCACCTGCTCGAACTGTCGCGCCACGGCGCACGCCATGCCCTGATGCTGGAGATCACGGAAACCTCGCTGATCACCCAGATGATCGAGGTGCGCACCTATCTCGATTTGCTGCACACGGTCAACTACCGCATTGCCATGGACGACTTCGGCACCGGTTATTCGCCGCTGCGTTATCTGGTGGATTTGCCGGTGGATGTGGTCAAGTTCGACATTTCGCTGGTGAACAAGCTGGGGCAGGACAACCGCGCCGGCCAGGTGGTGGCCGATTTCGCCCGCATGATGAAGGACGCCGGCTATGCGCTGGTGGCCGAGGGCGTGGAGACCGAAACCGTGCTGCAGAAAGTCGAAAGCCTGGGTTTTGCCCATGTGCAGGGCTATTTGCTGGGGCGCCCCGTCCCGCTGTCGCAGCTGGCCGGGCAACCCGACGCCGCCGGGATGGGCACACCGTATCCCCCGCTTGACGAAGACGGCTCAGTGTTTGCCTGAACGCCAGATGGAAAGAATGATCCACAGGCTGTTGAAAAACGCGATCAGGAATCCCATCAGCCCGAAAAAAGGCAGGCCGAACAGCTGAGGGCCGCCTTCCACTGTCATGATGATGCTGGAGCCGACGACCAGCGAGGCGGTCAGTATGCCCATGGTCAGCCGGTTGCTGGCGCGGTCCAGCTGGTGGCCGAACTGGTCCAGCCGTTTCAGGTCGAGATCGACCTTTACCCGTCCGCGCCGCATGTCGCGCAGCAGGTGGCGCAGGTCGCGCGGCAAGTCGGCCAGCACGTCCAGCGTTTCGCGCATGCTTTTGCGCCCGCGCGCCAGCAGCGCCTGCGGGGTGAAGCGCCGCTGAATGATGCGTTCCACGAACGGCGTCACGTGATCGATCATGTGGAACGCCGGATCGAGCTGCTGCCCCAGCCCTTCCAGCGTGATCAAGGTCTTGAACAGCAGGGTCAGATCGGCCGGCAGCATCAGGTTGTTGTCGCGCATCAGCGCCGTGATGTCGTTCAGCAAGGTTCCGATGTTGACGTCCTTGAGCTGCAGATCGTCGTAGCTCTGCAGCAGTTCCGTGACGTCGTAGGCCAGGCGATCCTCATCCAGCACCGACTCGCCGCTCCAGTCGAGCAGTATCTGCAGCAAACCCTGCTCGTCCTTGCGCGTCAGCGCGTGCAGCAGGTCGACAATCTGGTTGCGGCGGGGATTGGTCAGCATCCCCACCATGCCGAAATCGATCATGCCGATGCGGTTGTCCGGCAGGAACAGCACATTGCCCGGATGGGGGTCGGCATGAAAATAACCGTGCTCCAGCACCATGCGCAGCACCGTATCGGCGCCGCGCGCAGCCAGCAGCACCGGGTCGAGGCCGCTGGCGCGCAGCTTGTCGGGTGCCACGCCCGCCATGCCGACGATTTCATCCTGCACGTTGACGCGGTCGCTGGTGTATTTCCAATACACCCGGGGAATCTTCACCAGCGGATCGTCGGCGAAGTTGCGGGCGAACTGGTCGATGTTGCGCGCCTCCTTGGCCAGATCGAGTTCGCGGTTCAACGAGCGGCGGAACTGCGACACCATATGCACCGGATCGTAGCGCCGGGAATCCGGCACTTCGCTGTCCAGCAGCCTGGCGGCATGTTCGAGGATGCGCAGATCGGCCCGGATCACCGCCTCGATGCCGGGGCGGCGGATTTTGACGACGACCGGCGTGCCGTCCTTGAGAGTGGCGCGGTGCACCTGCGCGATGGACGCCGCCGCCAGCGGCAGCGGATCGAACCCGGCAAACACCTCGGCGGGTTCGCCCCCGAGCGCTGCGACCAGATCGGCATGCAGAATTTCATAGGGGATCGCAGGCACCTGGCTATGCAGTTTCTCGAATTCGGCAATCCAGTGCGGCGGAAACATGTCCACCCGGGTCGCCAGCAGTTGCCCGAGTTTGACGAAGGTGGGGCCGAGTTCTTCCAGCGCGCGGCGGATGCGCACGGGCGCATCGAGCTGG
>NZ_JANJXQ010000157.1 GCF_024708915.1 Thiobacillus sp. | reverse complement strand
CTGTTGTTCCTCGACAGCCGGCAGCTCATCGAACAGGCTGACAGGCGATCCGTTATGACGTTCGGTCTCGTTCATGTCTCGGAGCATGCCAGTCCCAGCACAAACAGGCGAGATTGGAGAAAAACTCTCACGCTCTCAGCTCTCGATGCGGCCAAGCATCAGGTATTCCATCAGCGCCTTCTGCGCGTGCAGGCGGTTCTCGGCCTCGTCCCACACCACCGACTGCGGGCCGTCGATGACCTCGGCGGTGACCTCCTCGCCACGGTGCGCGGGCAGGCAGTGCATGAAGACCGCATCGGATTTCGCCACCGCCATCATGTCGGCATCCACCTGCCAGTCGGCAAAGGCCTTCAGGCGCTCGTCGTTTTCCGCTTCCCAGCCCATGCTGGTCCACACGTCGGTGGTCACCAGATCGGCGCCGCGGCAGGCATCCATCGGGTCGGCGAAGCTTTCGAAATGATCGGTACCATACAGATTGGCGCGTTCGGGCTCCACCTCGTAGCCCGGCGGGGTCGACACGTGCACGTTGAAACCGAGCACCTCGGCCGCCTGCAGCCAGGTGTTGCACATGTTGTTGGAATCGCCTATCCATGCCACCGTCTTGCCCTGGATCGAGCCGCGATGCTCGATGAAGGTGAAGATGTCGGCGAGAATCTGGCAAGGGTGATATTCGTTGGTCAACCCGTTGATCACCGGCACGCGCGAGTGGCTGGCGAAGCGCTCGATGATGTCCTGCTCGAAGGTGCGGATCATCACGATGTCGACCATGCGCGAAATGACCTCGCCCGCGTCTTCCACCGGCTCGCCGCGCCCCAGCTGGGTGTCGCGCGTGTTGAGATAGATTGCCGAGCCGCCGAGCTGGTGCATGCCTGCCTCGAACGAGAGCCGGGTACGGGTCGAACTCTTCTCGAAAATCATCGCCAGTGTGCGGTCGACCAGCGGGTGGTAGAGCTGGTACTGCTTGAAGCGCGACTTGATCAGCCGCGTGCGCTCGAACAGGTACAGCAGTTCGTCGCGCGACAGATCCTTGAATTGCAGGAAGTGCTTTGGCATCACGCCGCCTGCTGCAGGTAACTTTTAACGATGCCGGACACTGCCGCGACCAGCGCATCGACTTCTGCCTCACCGTAAATCAGCGGCGGTACCAGGCGGATGACCGAGTCGGCGGTGACGTTGATCAGCACGCCGGCGTCGCGCGCCACCGTCACCAGTTCGCCGCAGGGACGGTCGAGCTCGATGCCGATCATCAGGCCCTCGCCACGGATGTCGACCACGCCGTGCACGCCGGCCAGTGCCTGCCGCAACCCGCTACGGATACCCTCGCCGCGCGCGCGCGCGTTGTCGATCAGTTTCTCGTCCTCGATCGCATCGAGCGTCGCCAGCGCTGCCGCGCACGCCAGCGGATTGCCGCCGAAGGTGGAGCCATGATTGCCTGGCTGGAAAACGTCGGCTGCCGCGCCGCGCGCCAGGCAGGCGCCGATCGGCACGCCCGAGCCAAGCCCCTTGGCCAGCGCCATCACGTCCGGCATCACGCCGGAATGCTGAAAGCCGAACCAGGTGCCGGTGCGGCCAATCCCGGTCTGCACCTCGTCCAGCATCAGCAGCCAGCCGTGGGCATCGCAAATCTGCCGCAATCCGGCGAGGTATTCCGTCGGCAGCACGTTGATGCCGCCCTCGCCCTGCACCGTTTCGAGCAGCACCGCGACCACGCTCTTGTTGTGCTCGGCCACATGGCGGATGGCGTCCAGATCATTGAACGGCACCCGCGCGAAGCCCGTCAGCAACGGCTCGAATCCGGCCTGGATCTTGCGGCTGCCGGTCGCGGTCAGCGTCGCCATGGTGCGGCCGTGGAAGGCCTTTTCCATCACGATGATGGTCGGCACCTCGATCCCCTTGCCGTGGCCGTACAGGCGCGCCAGCTTGATCGCCGCTTCGTTGGCTTCGCAGCCCGAGTTGCAGAAAAAAACCTTGTCCATGCCCGACAGTTCGCACAGGCGGTCGGCCAGTTCTTCCTGCCGCAGCACGCGATACAGGTTGGACGAATGGATCAGCGTCGCAGCCTGGTCGGCGATCGCCTTCACCAGTTTGGGGTGCCCGTGGCCGAGCCCGTTCACCGCCACGCCGGCGACCGCATCGAGATAGCGCTTGCCCGCTTCGTCCCACAGATAGGCGCCTTCGCCGCGCACAAACGCGACCGGTTGGCGCGCATAGGTGTTCATCAAATGTGTTGTCATGGCAGTCCTCAACCAGGCTGTCCCGAAATGGCTGTTCTTGAAATGGCTTGAATAGAAAACGGCGGCCTGAGCCGCCGTGCTTGTCACGCACCGCCTTGATTATAGGCTGAAAAGCGCCGAGTGAGACATCCCGGTCGCCATGAAGAACAGCATCGGAATCGACAGCATGGTGTTGGTGCGCGACGCCAGAAAGGCGACGCGACGCGCCTTGTTCTTCTCCTCGTCGGTTGCCGGCACCATGCCCAGAATTTTCTTCTGATTCGGCCAGATCAGCACCCACACGTTGAACAGCATGATGGTTCCGAGCCAGGCGCCGATACCGATCGGGCCCATGCCGTTGCGCAGCAGGAAGGCGTCCATGAAATACGGGCCCAGCAAGGCGGCGCCGGCAATCCAGGTCACCACGGCGGCCCAGCGGAAGAACAGCAGGGCACGCGGCGCGACATGCTTGGTGATGCCTGCGGCGGTGCCGTCGGCGCCGGCATTTTTCAGTGCCGCCACCTGGACGAAGTTGAAGTAATACAGCAGGCCGATCCACATGATGCCCGCCATGAAGTGGATCCAGCGGGACAGTGCGGAGACGATATCGACGTTTTCCATTGCGCCCCCTTAACTCAAAAAGTTTCTGGCAAAGACAACCAGCACAGCCGTGAGCACGACGCCTGCGATAACGGTACCCCACAGCGAATCCAGCGGGTTTTTCATGGTTCTCTCCTCCTTCGAATGGTTGACTGTTTTTGTCGGATAAGCCGGCGCCAGTATCTTCAAAATGCCGCGATCGCGCAAGCGCCGCACCCCCTTCGCTCCGGCGACTGCATGCTAAAATCCGCCGATTCCTTCAGCCGCCCGCCCACTCATGGATGACGCTTCCGCCAACGCCCCCTTCATTATTCGCGGCATCACCGCCAAGGGTGCCCGGTTTCGGCCGAGCGACTGGGCCGATCGCCTGGCGGGCGCCTTCGCGGTGATCGACCCCAACAACCGCACCAATTATTCGCCGTACGTGCAACCCACCACGCTGGACAGCATCCGTTGCGTGGTGGTGGACAAGAAACTCAAAACCGCCGATCCCAACGCCTACCGTTTTTTGCTAACCTTCGCCAGCTGCAACGAATTGCTGACTGAAAACGCCGACTGAACCCGCAGCTCCCGGAATTGAAAATGGAAATGAAAAACGCCGCAGATGCGGCGTTTTCACTGTGCGGCGCCTGACCGCTCAGGCCATGCTCTTGACCGCCAGAGACAGGCGGCTCTTATGGCGTGCAGCCTTGTTCTTGTGAACGATCTGCTTGTCGGCGATGCTGTCGATCACGCTCATGGAAGCCTGAAAAACCTGCTGGGCGACGGCCTTGTCGCCGGCCTCGATGGCTTTACGCACTTTCTTGATCGCGGTGCGCAATTCCGAACGCTGGCTCATGTTGCTGTCGCGCTGCGCGCTGGCTTGACGTGCGCGCTTGCGCGCCTGGGCGGAGTTCGCCATGTATTCTGCTCCTGTAAATCCCGACCATATCCATAATATGGTCGGGATAAATTAATCTGTGCGCCCCGCCGTCGTGCTGACAGGGCAAATTCAATCTGAGGCGCCCTGTTTCAGACGGGACAGATCCACCAAAGCCCGCGATTGTATGGGAAACCCCGGCCACAAATCAAGCTGTTTTGCACGCAATTGCAGTTGCAGTTGGCGCGCCCGGCCCGCACAATGCGCGCAAAACGCCGCCATCCATGAATCTCCTCAAAGCCCTCGCTGCGGTCAGCAGCATGACCCTGCTCTCCCGCATACTGGGATTCGTGCGCGATACCCTCATCGCCCGCGTGTTCGGTGCCGGGCTCCTGACCGACGCTTTCTTCGTCGCCTTCAAAATCCCCAACCTGCTGCGGCGCCTGTTTGCCGAAGGCGCCTTCTCGCAGGCGTTTGTGCCGATCCTCGCGGAATACAAGAGCCGCCAGGGCCATGACGCCACCCAGACCCTGGTCAATCAGGTTGCCACCGTGCTGACACTGGTGCTGGTCGCGGTTGCACTACTGGGCATTGTGGGCGCGCCGTGGGTGGCCTATGTCAGCGCGCCGGGATTCCGCGCCGAACCGGAAAAATTCGCCCTCACCGTCACCCTGCTGCGTATCACGTTTCCCTACATCATCTTCATTTCGCTGGTGGCCCTGGCGGCGGGCATTCTCAATACCTTCAGCAAGTTTTCAGTGCCTGCGTTTGCACCGGTGCTGCTGAATCTGTCCATGATCGCCGCGGCCCTGTGGCTGGCGCCGTATTTCGATCCGCCGGTGCTGGCACTGGGCTGGGGCGTGGCGCTGGGCGGGGTGCTGCAACTGGCGTGGATGCTGCCGCATTTGTTGAAGATCCGCATGCTGCCGCGCCCAACCCGGCGTTTCGACGACCCCGGCCTCAAGCGCGTGCTGAAATTGATGGCACCCGCCACGCTGGGCGTCTCGGTCGCGCAGATCAGTCTCTTGATCAACACCGTCTTCGCCTCGTTTCTAGCCACCGGCAGCGTGTCGTGGCTGTATTACGCCGACCGTCTGATGGAGTTTCCCACCGGCATGCTGGGGGTTGCACTGGGCACCATTCTGCTGCCCAGTCTGGCCAAGCATTACGCCGACGACTCACCGGCCGAATACTCCAAACTGCTCGACTGGGGTTTGCGGCTCACGCTGCTGCTTGCGCTGCCCTCTGCCGCTGCGCTGGCGGTGCTGGCAGTGCCGCTCATCACCACGCTGTTTCATTACGGCGCCTTCACCGCGAACGACGTGAGCATGACGCAGCAGGCGCTGATCGCCTACAGCCTGGGACTGGTCGGACTGATCCTGGTCAAGGTGCTGGCGCCCGGATTTTACGCACGGCAGAACATCCGCACCCCGGTCAAGGTTGCCATCTTCACCCTCGTCGCCACCCAGTTGATGAACCTCGCCTTCATCGGCCCGCTCGGCCACGCCGGGCTGGCGCTGGCCATCGGCCTGGGCGCCTGCCTCAACGCCGGACTGCTGCTGCATCTGCTGAAAAAGCAGCAGATTTACCAGCCGCAGCCGGGCTGGGCCGGATACTTTCTGCGCGTGCTGGCGGCGGTTACGCTGATGGCGGCGATGCTGTTCTACGCTATGGGCGAAGCGCAGTGGTGGCTGGCGGCCGGCTCCCTCGACCGGCTGCTGCGGCTGTCGCTGCTGGTCGGCGGCGGGATCGCGCTGTATTTTGCCGCGCTGGGGCTGATGGGCTTCCGCCCGCGGCAGTTCGCGCGGCGGGCGGCGAATTAACGGGCCGCTTAATCAGCTAGAATTAGGCCTTTTCGCGCCGGTTCGCCCTACGCATCAACCCCATGCGCATCACCCACGGTTTCAACGCTCTCGGCACACCCCACGCGGTCACCATCGGCAACTTCGACGGCCTGCACCTCGGACATCAGGCCATGCTCGCCCGCCTGCAGGACGTGGCGCGGACGCGTGGCCTGCCAAGCTGTGTGCTGAGCTTCGAACCGCATCCGCGTGAGTTTTTTGCGCCCGAGCAGGCGCCTGCGCGCCTGTCCAGCCTGCGCGAAAAGGCCGAATGCCTGCAACAGCTTGGCATCGACCGCTTGCACGTGTTCCGTTTCGACCGCGCATTCTCCGCACTGACTGCCGAGGCCTTCATCGAACGCGTGCTGGGCCGCACCCTGCAGGCGCGCTACGTACTGGTGGGCGACGACTTCCGCTACGGCGCCAGGCGCGCGGGCGATTTCGCGCTGCTCGAAAGCCTTGGCCAGCCGCTCGGTTTCGACGCCGAATTTCTGCCGACGGTCGAAGTCGGCGGCGAGCGCGCCTCGTCCACCGCGGTACGCAACGCGCTGGCCGCGGGCGAACTGGAGCATGCCACGCGCCTGCTGGGCCGGCCCTACAGCATTTCGGGACGCGTGGTGCACGGCGACAAGCTGGGGCGCGACATCGGCTTTCCCACCGCCAACATCCAGCTCCGGCACAACCGGCCGCCGCTGATGGGCATCTTTGCAGTGGAACTGTACGGCCTCAACGGCGCTCCGCTGGCGGGGGTGGCGAGCCTGGGCAAGCGGCCCACCGTCAAAAGCCCGGATGCCGTGCCCGTGCTCGAAGTACACCTGTTCGATTTCAATGCCGACATTTACGGCCGTCGCGTGCGCGTGAGCTTTCTCCACAAGCTGCGCGACGAAGAGAAATATCCCGACCTCGACAGCCTCGTTGCGCAGATCAAGCGCGATGTCGACAACGCCAAACGCTATCTGGCCAAGACTCAACCCGAACCGCGCCATGCCTGACTATAAAAATACCCTCAACCTGCCCGACACCCCTTTCCCGATGCGCGGCGACCTCGCCAGGCGCGAGCCCGGCTGGGTCAAAAGCTGGCAGGATAAAAAACGCTACGAAACCATCCGCAAGGCCGCGGCCGGGCGCCCGAAATTCGTCCTGCACGACGGTCCGCCCTACGCCAACGGCGACATCCATATCGGCCACGCGGTGAACAAGATCCTCAAGGACATCATCGTCAAGGCCAAGACCCTCTCCGGCTTCGACGCGCCCTACGTGCCGGGCTGGGACTGCCACGGGCTGCCGATCGAGCTACAGGTCGAGAAGACCCACGGCAAGGACATCCCGCCGGCGAAGTTCCGCGAACTGTGCCGCGCCTACGCCGCCGAGCAGATCGAGCGGCAGAAGGCCGACTTCATCCGCCTCGGCGTGCTGGGTGACTGGGGCAACCCGTATCGCACGATGGACTTCCAGTTCGAGGCCGAGCAGTTGCGCGTGCTGGGGCGGATCCAGCAGGCCGGGTATCTGTACCAGGGCGCCAAGCCGGTGCACTGGTGCGTCGACTGCGGCTCGGCGCTCGCCGAGGCCGAGGTCGAGTACGAGGACAAGACCTCGCCGGCGATCGACGTCGGCTTCGCCGTCGCCGACCGCGCCGACCTCGCGCGCCGCTTCGACATCGCGGCCATCGACGAGCCGATCCAGGTCGTCATCTGGACCACCACGCCGTGGACGCTGCCCGCCAACCAGGCGGTGGCGCTGCACCCCGATTTCCAGTACGCGCTGGTGCGCACCGCCAAGGGACTGCTGATCCTCGCCGAGAGCCTGCGCGAGGGCGCGCTCGCGCGCTATGGCCTCGCCGAGGGCGCCGAGGTGATCGCGCATACCACGGGCCAGGCGCTCGAGGGGGTGGTGCTGTGGCACCCCTTCCAGGAGCGCCAGGTGCCGGTGATCGTCGGCGACCACGTCACCGCGGACGCCGGCACCGGCGCGGTGCACACCGCCCCCGGCCACGGCCTCGACGACTACGTGGTCGGCAGCCGCTACGGCCTCAAGGTCGACAACCCGGTCGGCGACGACGGCCGCTTCTACGCGAGCGTGCCGCTGGTCGGCGGCATGAGCATCTGGCAGGCCAACCCGCTGATCGTCGAGACGCTGGAGGCGAGCGGCGCGCTCCTCGCGCACGAGAAGCTGCTGCACAGCTATCCCCACTGCTGGCGCCACAAGACGCCGATCATCTTCCGCGCGACGCGGCAGTGGTTCATCGGCATGGATGACAGGGGTCAGGACTCAGGGGTCAGGGGCCACGGGGAAACCCTGCGCGAACACGCGATGCGCGCGGTCGACGCGACGCAGTTCTTCCCGTCGTGGGGACGCGCGCGGCTGGAGGCGATGATCAGGAACCGTCCCGACTGGTGCGTCTCGCGCCAGCGCAACTGGGGCGTGCCGATGCCCTTCTTCACCCACAAGGAAACCGGCGCGCTGCACCCGAAGACGCCCGAGCTGCTGGAAATCGTCGCGCAGCGCGTCGAGCAGCAGGGCATCGAGGCCTGGTTCGCGCTCGACCCGGCTGAACTCCTGGGCGAGGACGCCGCACACTACGACAAGACCGGCCACACCCTCGACGTCTGGTTCGATTCCGGCGTCACCCACGCCTGCGTCCTGAAGCGCCGCCCCGAGCTCGCGCATCCGGCCGACCTCTACCTCGAGGGCTCGGACCAGCATCGCGGCTGGTTCCAGTCGTCGCTCCTCACCGGCTGCGCGACCGACGGCCGCGCGCCCTACGACGCGCTCTTGACCCATGGCTTTGTGGTCGATGGCAAGGGCCACAAGATGAGCAAGTCGAAGGGCAACGTCGTCGCGCCGCAGAAGGTGATGGACCAGTACGGCGCCGACATCCTGCGCCTGTGGGTCGCGACCACCGACTACTCGGGCGAACTGTCGATCTCGGACGAG
>NZ_JANJXQ010000253.1 GCF_024708915.1 Thiobacillus sp. | reverse complement strand
CCGAACAGCACGCGGTCGCCGACTTTCACGTCCAGCGGAATCAGCTTGCCCTGGTCGTCTTTCTTGCCGGCGCCGACGGCGATGATTTCACCCTGATCGGGTTTTTCGGTGGCGGTGTCGGGGATGACGATTCCGGAAGCGGTCTTGCGCTCTTCTTCCATGCGCTTGACAATCACGCGGTCGTGCAGAGGACGGATTTTCATTGCAAAGTCTCCATTGCGGTACGTTGATAATGGGCAGCGCGGCTGCCCGAAAGAAATAAGCAGGCGGCGAAGCTATTGTTAGCACTCGCCGCCGTTGAGTGCCAATAATAGGGGCGCAATGTGACAATTTCAAGCCCATGGACGATTTATTAAGCCGTACCCGCGCCGCCGTGTGGCACCCCTGCACCCAGATGAAACAACTGGAGGCCGACCCGCCGCTGGCGATCGCGCGCGGCGAAGGGGCGTGGCTGGTCGACGTCGACGGGCGCCGTTACCTGGACGCGATTTCCAGCTGGTGGGTCAACCTGTTCGGCCATTGCAATCCGCGCATCAACGCCGCCATCGTCGACCAGCTCGGCAAGATCGAGCACGTGATGCTGGCCGGGGCGACCCACGCGCCGGTGGTGGAACTGTCGGAGCGGCTGGCGCGGCTGACCGGGCTGGGCCACGCCTTCTACGGCTCGGACGGCGCCTCGGCCACTGAAATCGCGCTGAAAATGAGCGCCCACTTCTGGCGCAACGCAGGACAGGCGGAGAAAAACGCCTTCGTCAGCTTGCAGAACGGCTACCACGGCGAAACCGTCGGCGCGCTGTCGGTGACCGATATTCCGCTGTTCAAGGACACCTACGCGCCCTTGTTGCGACATTCGGTACAGGTGCCGACGCCGGATGCGCGGCTGGCCGAGCCCGGAGAAACCGCCGAGGCCTGGGCGCTGCGCTGCGCCGCTGCGCTGGAGGCGCATCTGGCCGAACACGCCGCCACCACCGCTGCCTTCATCGTCGAGCCGCTGGTGCAGGGCGCGGCGGGGATGGCGATGTACCACCCGGTCTATCTCAAGCGGGCGCGCGAGTTGTGCAGCCAATACCAGGTACACCTGATCGCCGACGAAATCGCGGTGGGTTTCGGCCGCACCGGTACGATGTTCGCCTTTGAGCAGGCGGTTGCGCCCACCCCTCACCCTTCACCCCTCACCCCTCACGCAGCCCGCCCCGACTTCATCTGCCTGTCCAAGGGCATCACCGGCGGCTATCTGCCGCTGTCGGCGGTGCTGACCACCGACGACGTCTATGCCGCGTTCTATGGCGACGCCACCGCGCGCGGCTTCCTGCATTCGCATTCCTACACCGGCAATCCGCTTGCCTGCCGGGCGGCGCTGGCGGTGCTGGACATTTTCGAGACGGATCAGGTCATCGCCGCTAATCGCAACAAGTCGCTGGAATTTACGGGTTTATTGGCGGAGGTGGCCGCTCACTCACGCGTGCGCCACTTTCGCCAGTGCGGCATGATCTGGGCGTTTGACGTGGCGGGTGCCGGCCCCGGTTTCGCCACGCGCTTCCACCGGATGGCGCTGACGCACGGCGTGTTCATCCGCCCGATCGGCAACACGGTGTACGTGATGCCGCCCTATGTCACCAGCGTCGGCGAAATGCGCGGGCTGGCGGAGGCGATGCTGAGCTGTCTCGATCATCCCGAAGTCTGAATCGGCCTGAAGGAGGCGCTTGACGTCAGGGGCTCGCCAAAATAAGATAGTTATTGATCACTATCCAATGAGGCTGGAGATGTCAGAAGGGCTTGCGCGCAAACGGCAGGGCACCGACGAACGGCGCGAAAAAATCATCCACGTGACGCTCGATCTGGCCGCCCGTCAGGGGATCGATCAAGTGACCACCCGGGGCATAGCGCAGGCGATGGGCGTAACGCAGGACGCGGTGTTCCGCCATTTCCTCAGCAAGGATGCGATCTGGCTGGCAGTGATGCAGTGGGTGCGCGAGCGCCTGGTGAGTGGGTTGGGACGGGCTGCCGAACAGGGGCATGATCCGCTGGACGCGCTACAACGCATGTTCTTTGCACACATTGCGTTCATCACGGCCCATCCGGTCATCCCGCGCATTCTGACGTCGGAGCATCTGCATGGCCGCAGTACCGTGCTGCGGCGGCTGGTAGCCGAGACCATGCTGGATTACGAGGCGAAAATCGCGACGCTGCTGGCTGACGCCCGGACGCAGGGGCAGGCGCGCGCCGACCTCGACGTTCATGCTGCCGCCACGCTGTATCTTGGCATGATCCAGGGACTGGTGCTGCAAACCTCCATCCTGCGCGGCCAGCGCACCCTGGTGGCGCGCACACTGGCGACGGAGGCGGCACGCGCCTTCCCGGTTTTTCTCGAAGCGCTTCGCTCTCCGGCATGCTCAACCCAGGGAACAGCCCCGTGAAATATGCTTCATTTGCGCTCCGCTGTGCATCAATCGGGCTGCAGCCGTGCGCAGCGCGGGCCAACGGCCGGCCGTCGCGCGACCCCGACGTTGCATACGACGAATACCCCACGTGTTGCGCGCAGCAGGTTTCGATCGCCTTGACTGCATGGTCTTTAATCAATAATTGACAAACGCAATTTGAGCTAGATAATAAGTAATTGATTACTTACTTAATGCGGATTTCATGCAAAACTCAGAATGGATGCGCTTATGAAGCCCCAGTCACGGTTGCTGCTGTTCATCTTTCTTCTTTCCGCCTGGAAAGCGGCGTTTGCCGCCGATCCTCTCCCTCTGTGGGAGGCAATGGAGCGAGCCGCGCAATTCAACCCGGCCATTAAAAGCCAGCAAGCCGAAGTCAGCCGGCAGACGCTGGAGCAGGAAATTGCCCGTGGCCAGCATTTACCCAGGCTCGACCTGAATGCAGCGTACACACGCCATGCCTATCCGACCTTGATCACGCCGATCCGCGAGGCCGGCGTTTTCCCGCCGATGGACAGGGATATTGCCAATATCGGCCTGGCACTGACGCTGCCGCTTTACCGCGGCGGCAAGCTGGTCGCGGGCGAAGCGCTGGCCGCGCACAGCCGCGAGGCGTCGGTCCAGGGATTGCGTGCCAGTGGGCAGGATCTGCTGTTCAATGTCGTTGCCACCTACACCAAGGCGCTGCATTTCCGCCAGCTCGGACAGGTCATCGAC
>NZ_JANJXQ010000291.1 GCF_024708915.1 Thiobacillus sp. | reverse complement strand
GCGCGCCGCCGACTTGTTCGAACGCAAGCCCGATGCCCTGCTGCGCGCCTTCATCCTGTATGCCCAGCATCCGGCGCTGGCCGGGTTCGAGCCGGCCACGCTGCGCGCGCTGTGGCGCGGCAGCATCCGCATCGATGCCGCTTTCCGCGCCAACCCGGCGCACCACGCGCTGTTCATGACGCTGCTGCGCCAGCCGCTGGGCATCACCCGGGCGCTGCGCGCCATGCATCGTTACGGCCTGCTGGGACGCTACATTCCGGCATTCGGCCGCATCGTCGGGCAGATGCAGCACGACCTGTTTCACGTCTACACCGTCGACGAACACATCCTCACCGTGCTGCGCAACGTGCGGCGCTTCACCGTGCCGGCGCTTGCGCACGAGCTTCCGCTCGCCAGCCGCCTGATCGCCGGTTTCGACAAACCCGAACTGCTCTACCTGGCCGCCCTGTTTCACGATATTGCCAAAGGCCGCGGCGGCGACCACTCCGAACTGGGCGCGGCCGATGCACGGAGATTTTGCCGCCGGCACGGCCTCGACAAGGCCGATAGCGAACTGGTCGCCTGGCTGGTGGAAATGCACCTGGCGATGTCGCGCACCTCGCAAAAGGAAGACACCAGCGACCCCGAGGTGATTGCCGCATTTGCCGCCAAAGCCGGCAACCTGCGCCGGCTGACGGCCCTCTATCTGCTGACCGTGGCCGATATCCGCGGCACCAGCCCCACGGTATGGAATGCCTGGAAAGGCAAGCTGCTGGAAGATCTCTACCAGGCCGCGCGGGCGCGGCTGCTTGGCGGCGACGAAGCCGTCGCCGGCATCGCCGCCAAGCAGAACGAAGCGCGCGCCAACCTCGCCCTGTACGGCCTGCCCGCCGACGCCGCCGACGCGCTGTGGCGGCATCTCGACGTGCGTTATTTTTCCCGTTTCGACGCCCGCGACATGGCCTGGCAGGCGCGCATGCTGTGGCGCCGCACCGACAGCGCCGATGCCATCGTAAAGGCGCGCCTGTCGCCGGCCGGCGAAGGCATCCAGGTGCTGGTCTACACCCCCGACCGGCCCGACCTGTTCGCCCGCATCTGCGGCTTTTTTGCACGCATCCAGTACACCATTCTCGAAGCCAAGATCCACACCACCCGGCATGGCTATGCGCTCGACAGTTTTCAGGTGATGGACCTGGCCAATCGCGGCATTCATTACCGCGACTTCCTGAACTTCGTGGAGCACGAGCTGGCGCGCGACCTCGACCCGGCGCAGCCGATGCAGCCCGCGCCACGCGGCCGCCTGTCGCGCCACCAGCGGCACCATCCCTACCCCGCCACGGTACAGCTGGAAGCCGATGCGCAGGGACACGGCCACATGCTGTCGATCACCTGCGCGGATCGCGGGGGCTTGCTGTTTGCGGTAGCCGAGGTGTTGATGCGGCATGGAGTAAACGTCTATGCCGCCAAAATCGACACGCTGGGCGAGCGCGTCGAGGATACCTTTCTGATTCGCGGAGGCGCTTTGCATACGCCGGCCGGAAGGCAGGCGCTGGAAGCCGACGTGTACGAGGCGCTGAAGTGATTCAGCGCGCCGGCCGCGCGTATTCGTCCACGTAACGCCCGCGCGCGGGGGGCTTGCGCGCGGGCGGCGACTTCTTGCGCACGCTGTCGGCAGGCTTCTTGACCTTTTCGTCCAGCTCGGTTTTGCTGCGGTTGCGGATGCGGCCGGGACGCACCGAGGTGGTGGCGCCCGCCGCGTCGACTGCAGCATCGGCCAGACCGCCATCCCGATCCAGCACGGCAAACTGCGGAGCCCTCATGCCGCCTCCCGCCATTCCCTGAGGCTGCCCGCCAGATTGCGGGTCAGGGCGATGAGGCTGCCCAGCGCCTCCGCGCTCGCGTCGGCTTCGCATGCCGCGATCTTGTGGTCGGCGTAGACCGACAAAATGAGAATGTT
>NZ_JANJXQ010000190.1 GCF_024708915.1 Thiobacillus sp. | reverse complement strand
AGACGACTGGCAGCGCCTCACCTACGCGCTCGGCAAGCTCAACGAGGCGCCGGTCTTCATCGACGAATCGCCCGGACTCAACGTGCTGGAACTGCGCGCGCGCGCGCGCCGGCTGATGCGCCAGTGCGGCAAGCTCGGCCTCATCGTGATCGACTATCTGCAGCTGATGGCGGGCAGCGGCGGGGGCGAGAACCGCGCCACCGAAATCTCCGAAATCTCGCGCGCGCTGAAGGGGCTGGCGAAGGAATTGCACGTGCCGGTGATCGCGCTGTCGCAGTTGAACCGCGGGCTGGAGCAGCGCCCCAACAAGCGCCCGGTGATGTCCGACCTGCGCGAATCGGGCGCCATCGAACAGGATGCCGACGTCATCCTGTTCATCTACCGCGACGAAGTCTACAACCCCGACACGCAGGACAAGGGCACCGCCGAAATCATCATCAGCAAGCAGCGTAACGGCCCGATCGGCACGGTAAGGCTGGCCTTCATCGGCGAATACACGCGTTTCGAATCGCTGGCGCAGCCCGGCGCCTACTAAGCCCTGATGCGTCCCATCCAGGCACGGATTTCGATTGGTGCGATGGCGCACAATCTGCGCGTGGCGCGCAGTTACGCGGGGGCGGCGCGCCTGTTTGCCGTGGTCAAGGCCAACGCTTACGGGCACGGACTATCGCGTGCGCGCCGCGGACTGGCGGCCGCCGACGGCTTTGCGGTGCTGACGCTGGAAGAAGCCGCCAATCTGCGGCAGATGGGCGTGGAGCAGCCTATTCTGCTGCTCGAGGGGATATTCGGCGCCGATGAAATCGCCCCCTGCGCCGAGCTGGATCTGTGGCCGGTGCTGCACCACGCCGGGCAGCTCGACTGGTTGCGGCGGCAACCGCCCGTCCGCCCGATTCAGGTCTTTCTCAAGTTCGACAGCGGCATGCACCGGCTGGGGTTTCCGCTCGCCGAGCATGCTGCCGTCGTCGCGCGGGCGCGGAGTTTGCCCGGCGTGGCCGGCGTCGCGCTGATGACCCACTTTGCCCAGGCGGATGAGGCGGCGGGCGTTGACTGGCAGTTGCAAGCCTTTCTGCACGAGATTGCCGGCCACGGCCTGCCGTGGAGCAGCGCCAATTCGGCGGCGCTGCTGCGTTACCCGGAGACCCTGGGCGGATGGGCCAGGCCGGGGCTGATGCTGTATGGCGCTTCGCCTTTTGCCGACGCGTCAGCCGCGCAGCTGGGCCTGCGGCCGGCGATGACCCTGCAGTCGGAAATCATCAGCGTGCAGACCCTGCAGGCGGGCGAAGGGGTGGGATATGGTCAGCTGTTCCGCGCCGAACGTGCCATGCGGGTGGGCGTGGTGGCCTGCGGCTATGCCGACGGCTATCCGCGCCATGCGCTTACCGGCACCCCGGTGCTGGTCGATGGCCGCATGAGCCGCACGCTCGGGCGGGTATCGATGGATATGCTGTGCGTGGATTTGAGCGAATGCACCGACGCCGGGGTCGGCAGCCCGGTGGTGCTGTGGGGGGAGGGGCTGCCGGTGGATGCAGTGGCAGCTGCCGCGGGCACCAGCAGCTATGAACTGCTGTGCGCGCTGGCCGCGCGGGTGCCGGTGCTGGAGGTGGATTAAAGGCGCAGCGCGGTGTGGACGCCATTTGTTACCTGTTGCCCTTGAAGCAAAACGAGGAGGGAGATTGAATATGGGGCATGACCCCGAAAATTCCTTCCTCCCTCAAATGGCTAATCGATAAACGTGCTCGCCTCGCGGGAGAAATCAGGAAGACACGATCTGCGCTGGCCACCGCGAAGCAGCTGATTGAAGAATTATCGAAGCTCGAAGAGGACCTCGCAGCCATTGACCGCAGCCTTGGCCTGCATGAGATCCAGATTCAAATTGAGCATATTCAACCAATACGCAGTCACTACGTCAGGATCAAATTGCCACGGGGTGAATTGACGAAATCAATATTACTTTGTTTGCGCCTGCGCGAAGGCGTCCCCGCAAGAATGTCTGAGATTGGTGCCTTCATTGAGGCGAGGCACGGCGATCTGAACGCTTCAGTTGGAAGTCGGGCCGCCCTCCACAAATCGCTCCACACGCGTCTCAAGACACTGTTCTCTGAGGGAAAGCTTAAAAGGCACCATGATCCGTCCTCCAACAAGGAAGGAATATGGAGCCTTGCGGATGACTATTTGGGTTGATTAGCCGAGGTACTCGAATCCCAGCCTATGGCCTTGGAAATACCCACGCCAAGCCTTGGATAACCCGCAGCGGAACATCTTGGTGAGTAAGCCTTCGAATTTCTGTGCGAGCGATTGACGCCTAGTGTCCTCGCGCCAAGCTATCTCACTCGCGTAGAAGGCCAAGTATTGCGGGCGCATCCCATGGTAGGTTCCATACTCTGCCCGTCGCATCCGACCGAAATACGACTCAGCCTGGTTGTTATTGACGCCGCTATCGGTCGCGTATTCGACCGAGTGACGCACCGACTCATGGTCATACCACGCGATTAGCCTTGTGTAGGCATGTCCGTCATCAGACTGGATAAGGGTTCCCGGAGCAACGTACTTCTTGATAACGGGTACGGCATGCCTGGCATCTTCAGCCATGATCACTCTTGCGATCGTTCTTACAGCCCCTTGCCCACGAGTTTGTGACAGCTGCCGTAGAACTAGCACGATTCGCCGTTTCTTGAGCTTCTCCCGGTTCCACGACTCGATGGGGGAGTGATTCGGAACCATGCCAGCCTTTCTGTTCCTCAGTTTGTTGTTGATGATGGCTGAAGTAGCTTGGGTGCGTTTACGTGGCCGGCGCGGTTTGCCACAGAAGTGTCCTCCATCAACCTGTACCGTTCCGGACAATGGGGTTAAATCTGCCTGCTCATACAACACCTCCCGAAGCTTGGACAAATTCTGATAAGCCGTCCGGTAGGTAGTGCCGAGCCTTGCGCAAAGCGCATTGGCTGAACATCCCTTGGGCGAGCAGATGAATTCATACACCAGGAGCAGTAGCTTCTTGAACGGCAGTTTGCGGTTGGCGAACGGAGTGCCTGTTGTCGCACTAAATACCCTGTCGCAGTGCTTGCAGCGCCATTGGTGACGTTGGCGACGCACATAATGCGTATCAACCTTCCCGCATTCCGGGCAAGGCATTGTTGTCAGGCTACCCCAGTGTAATAACGTGAATTTTTCTCGTGCTTGATGCTCGGTGAGATCTGCAATCGCCGCGTAAGTGAGATCCCTATATGCCTTGGACTGGCTGAATGGTTGCGCCATTGGCACTCCACCTCCAAATGAGGTTGAAGTCACAGGCAGTCGCCACGTGGCGACGTGCCCACATCGCCGGCTTCCCGGCAATGGGCGCAACGCAGAACGGGAATCAAAGGGCGAGTTCGTGCCTCAAGCACCGCTCACTTGACAATCCATTGCTGCTCACACATAGTGCATGCACAGGCGTCCCGCTTGTGCACACTCCAAGGGCTTGGTCACCTCTCCAAAGGTTTCCAAGCCCTGTGCTTTTCTACGCCCAGAAAAGTTCTGGTTCATGGGCTCATGATTTTTCCTCCTCGCTAGTCTGTCTGTCGGACTGGCTCGCCCCAACGCTTTGCAGCCACTTCGCCACATCCCGAGTAAAGGCAAACTTTCCCCGACGGCCGGCTATTTCGAACACGGTCACCCCCAGCCCCCCCATCCGCACCGACCTGGCGAACGCAGACCAAGTCCGGTAACCCAAGGCGCGCCTTAGATCCTCCCCTCCCATCAAGGGGCCGTACTCCTTCATCAGGATCTCTTCGAAGTTTTCGGTCTGCATGGAAATTGACGCCAGTTCACGTCTAGTCACGTTTGTTATATCCATTGATACCGGATCAACGTAGGATGCGTAAGCCACATAAATTTGTGAATTTCATCGCACCACATGACTAAGAAATCACGTCCAAGTGATCCCGAGTCCAAGAGAGGCCGCCCGCCTTTGGATGAGGCTGACCAACTCAGGGCAAAAGTCTGGTACTCGGCCGTCAAGGCGCGAGGCAATTGGAGTGACTACAAACTGGATGTTGAATTCGCTCGTGAGGAAGGCGAGGAAAGACGCTGTGGAGCTGACCGGAGGCGGGCATTTGAGGAGGTGCGCCGGACGGGCTCAGTGCCAACACAAGGAGCGCATCCTAAGCGTTCATTCGATCTGGTCCGGAATGTAGATGCCCATCCTGAATTCTCGGGAACAGCCAAGTACTTCCATTCGCCGTTCTGGGATCTGCTCAAGGGCAGAACGATGACACTTCCGGAAGCACACGCTTTTGTTTCGAAATGCCTGGCTACATCCAACGTGTATCGCCTATCCAACGAACTACATTTTGTCCAGAGATACCTTCCAGTAAACGGAAGGCTGCTGGTGCCAGCTGAGATGCCTGATCAACTTGTTTATGCCGGCGCCCTGGACAACTTAATCAAGCAAACGCCAGTAGACCTCGATTTGCTGGCATTGATCGGCGGGCTCTTCAGGGAAGCATTCCTGGTATGTGCGCTGGAGATCGCGTCTGTCCTGAAGGGGCGATTAAACAATCTTCTAGAAGAATTCTGTGCTCAGACTTGGCTGGTAGACACAGAGAACCTGCATTTGCTGGCCGAGCGACGCATCCTGTTCTGGCAGATGGAAAAAAATTATGACGGTGGCGGACTATATGGTGACGGGCCATATGATGATTTTCCCCCGGCAGTTGTTAGCCGTCCCTTATTTCCGTACGACGACTCGATGCGCAAACTGGTTACTCATGAGAAAGAATTATCTGGTCTGTTGATGCGCGTAATTGCCGAGTCCATGAGGCAATCTCAAATGCCTGAAGAATAGGCTGAATTCCCTGGTTACGCCCCCCCTCGTTCTGATTGAACTCGCCCTGATTGAACTCAGTATCGAGGAAGAGCGGCACTCTCAAACCTCCACCACCAGACCGGAATCGAATCCCGGGTTCAACTCCCGCCCCGCATACCCCCGCGGGTTGCAGACCACCCGACATCCCCCCACCCGGTAGTCGAAGCTGTCGTGGGTGTGCCCATGGATCCAGAGATCCGTGCGTTGCACCAAGCCCTCCAGGTCAGAAACGAAAGCCGGCGAGATGTCGTGGTGCTCATACTTCGGGTGCAGGCTGCCGCGATGCGGCGCCGTGTGCGTCACGACCACCACTGGGCGGCTGTCCCGGTTGGCCAACTCCTTTGATAGCCAGGACACACTTTCCTGGTGCATCCTGAGCGTATCCTTGGGGGTGAGCCTGGTTGCCCGATTGCTGGTGTAACCAGCCCCGGAATTCGTGATGATGTTCCAGTAGTCGTTCATGTCCAGGGCGGCCTTCATCCCGCCTTCGCGGTCGCAGAACAGATCAAAATCCGTCCAGAGCGTCGCTCCCAGAAAGCGCACACCACCGATCTCGACGGCCTCATTCTCAAGCAGGTGGACGTGGGTTCCGGCCACCTTCTCTCTTGCCTTTTTCCAAAGCTCGGGCATGGTGCGCTGGCCGTAGAACTCATGGTTTCCCATGACGTAGATCACCGGCTGATGATAGGGGATCGCCTGCAAGGCCCATTCGATGCCTTGCAGGCCCACGCCGATGTCGCCGGCGAGCACGGTCACGTCGGCATCGACTTCGGGCAACCGGAGTCCGCCGAATTCCAAGTGAAGGTCGCTGAGGATGTGGAGTTTCATTCGTTAAACAACGTCATGTTTTTTCTAGACCGTTGAATTCCGCCTCGGCGGCATCCCCGGCCGCACGGAATTCAGCGACAGCGGTGTCCGGAAAGTCGGCTACAAAGACCAACTTGCCATCTACAACCGCGATGCGCTCCACGAGCGGCAGATCATTCATGGGAAGCCCGGCCTTTACCAACCTCTTCAGGCAGCTTTCCATCCTGTCCGCCATGCGCTCGATCGCTGGCATCCAGGCTTGGGGCACGTCGAATTCGATCTGCCGCATCCTGGGATTCAGCAACAGGAGCGGGCGGGCCGCCAGAAAGTCGATAGGAGCACGCATCTCACCTTCTCCGCACAAAAGCCTGAAAATCGAACCAGTACGGCCCAAGACGGTGCTGCGCCCCGACGTGCCATCCCCTGAATTCGGCAGCAAGCCATTCGGGCATGAATTCCCACGGAACGATCTTCATGTCCTTGAAATCGTTCGGCACAAACACCGGGACGGCGCCACGGAGCCCAGGCAATACCACCGAGCCGACCAAGTCCATATCCTGGTGCCGGATCAATTTCTCAGCTTCTTCCACGAAGTCGCCTGGCTCGACGGGCGGCAAGCCTAGGACAGCGCGGACGTTCGGCAGCCAGCGGTTCGCGTAGAGATAATTCGTGACCTTGCCGGCCGGGATCATCCCGTCCTCGTCGGCTTCCCTGGAAAGCGCCGGCCAAAGCGGCGGTGGAAGCTCGTCGGCAAATACGAGGCCGCGCATTTTCTTGTCGGGCCTGTTCCACACGTCCAGGTCGCCGGTGGCGAGCCGGATGATGCCCTGGTATTCCATGCCCTCGCGGGGCGTTCCGCGAGGCGTGAGGCATTCATCGCTGCCGAGGAAATAGAAGTCGCCCATGCCCCCCGGCACATGCCCGGACAGCATGAGGTGGCGCGGGCACATCGTACGGTACCAGCCGCCGCGAATGGACAGCGCGCCAGGTGCGCCGCACAGCTCGCACGTCTTCGCCGATTCAGCCTGGGCCTCATCAATCCACTCGCGCCACTGTGCGAACTGGCTCATATGGAACCGCAGCGTGCCGAATTTTTCCTTGACCTGATGGACACAGGGCAAGTCCTGCCGCCGCTTTCCTTCTGCGAGCATCGCCTGCAGGTCGGCCTCGATCTTCACCGACAGATTCATCAGCAGGTCGAACCAGCCATCGCCGCACTCGAACCCATACTGGATCGACCAGCCGCTTCCGGTGGTTCCATGCAGCCGGTAGAGCAGCGGCGCGGCTGCAACAAGGGCAAGGGTGTTTCCTTTGTTCATTCTTCCGGTACCTCGTCTGTAAGCACCCCAGAAAAAAGAAACCCCGCACTGGGCGGGGTTTCGGTCAATCAACTCAGACAATAGCTGTTAGTCGCTGCTCGTTACCCCGGAAATAGATGCCCCTGCCTCAGACCATGTGGTCTCGGCACTAAAGGCTTCCTGATTAATGAGGTAGTAATTCATGGCTTGAGTTTGCCTCAATATCCCATCGGAATGCAAGGTTTCGAATGATGATGCTTCATGAGTGTTGCGGGGGCAGACAGTGTTTCGTGCGATCAAAGAATACATGCCCGCTCCACGTAAGCGTCCCCCTTCAAGCAGTGCCTCCCGCGCAGTCCTGATACCAAGCTCGGCGCTGTCTTAGCACCTCTCGATCTCCAGCCCCGTGCTTCGGCCTACGGGGGGGCTGAACTCGCCACTTTTTTTTGCGCTTTGACATTGCTAATAAATGCAGTATTCTGCATTAAATATGTCCGTATCTACTAATAAGTTACAGCATACTCTGAAACATATTCATTTTTATGTTCAGTTGATGCATAACAACCGGGTCTCTTATGCGGAGATGGCCAGGCTCGCCGGCGTATCTCAACGGACCTTCGCAGAGTGGATGCGGGGGGGGTGTAGTCCAGCGGCGGTTGAAGCGGTCCTGAAGATGTTGGCGCTGCTGCCAAGCGATCAAATTGAGAAGGCGATTGAGGTTTGGCGGCCGCCGCCGCCGACTGCCCTAGGCGGGCCCGCCAAGAAGAGCACCCGGAAGAAACAGCGGGCAACCAGAACGACGAAACGGAATTGACAGCTTCAGCATAGGAGACCGAGATGAAGGAAATCAGCTTTTACCGAGCCAATGAAAAGCCGTACGGTGCTTTCAGCAATCTGTATCGGCGCACTATCGTCTTCGAGGGAGGAGAATATCCCACCTCGGAACATGCTTACCAAGCGGGTAAAGCTCGCAAAGACAGCGTGCGTGAATGGCTAATGGCGGCACCGTCACCTTCGCTTTTAGCCATGGCGGCGCATGGCCTCTACGTTTGGGACGTTCATCCCGATTGGTCGAAGACCAAATTCGATCGCATGAAGCGCGTGCTTCAAGCCAAGTTCACGCAGCATGAGGATCTACGCGAACTGCTTCTATCGACCGGTAATGCTCGGCTGGTGGAGAAGGCGACGGTAGATAACTCCGTCAATCGCCTTTGGGGCGAAGTGAACGGTGTGGGCAAGAATATGCTGGGACAACTGCTGATGGAAGTGCGCGATGAGCTTCGGGCAGCCCAAAACAAGAAGACTCAGGCAAAGAAGAAGATCACCAAGAAGAAGCTAGATATCGATCGGCTCGCAGCATAGTTGCTGGACCGACCTTCCTTTGGTCTTCTTACGTTGTTGGAGAGCCGGCCGTAGTGAAGTGCTCGGCTTCTCCAGCAATTCGATAGCCAGATGCTTGACGTGGCGTGCGGACCAACGGTGCGTCACGCCTCTTGCGCCTGCATACATGCAGTTCAATGCCGCCAAGGATTGGCCATAACGCAGAGCACGATACGCGGCGTTGAATGTCAGCTGCCAGGACGACTCGACGCCAGCTTCGAATAGTGCAGCAAGCATCCCGGCCGTGCACCAATCGCCAGCACCTGCTGTGTCTGCCACGACTGGTACCCGAATTGCGGGTAAATTCGTCCACTGTCCAAGCAACGAAGGAAACCGGAACTCGAGACCATGTGCGCCCATCGTTTTGATTTCTAGCGCCACCTTGCTTACATCGTAAGGGAACTCGGCGAAACGATTATCGGCATACTTCAAAATGTGAGTTGCCGATACCGCACGCTGGAATTGAACGGAATCATTTGTAACTGTCGAAGGTTCAAACACTACAAGAATGCCTTTCGAGCGGTATTTTTCCGCCAAGGCGAGTGACACCGGCGTGACCCGATCGAAATAGAAAACACTTGGCGTGGGAACACCTTCGAAGACGTGTTCGCTGAGGTGGGCATCTGTTGGCGGCAAGAAACCGCGCCGCTCACCACAATGGGGGCACCTAAAACTGAATGAATGGGTCTCGGGGGAGTCGGCCGGCATTTGATATACAACCGGCGTGCACGTATGGTCGCTTTCGACCACGAAGCGTAGATCTGCCTTTAGACGCTCGAACTCGGCTCGAACCTGCCCGCCTGCGGCGTCTTTCCCGAGTTCGCAAACTGGCACGCTATGCCAGCCCAGGTAGGCGAGCGCGGCTAAAACATTGCCCGCAGAGCCACCGACAGCTGTGGTGACCGGGGACGATGATTCATCGAGGATTACGTCGAGAGCAATTAGTCCCGATCCAACGGCTTGGAGCTCAGACGAGCGTGTGCGACCCCGTGGTGCATGCTTCATCCTCATAAACGCTCCCCACCAGCCAAATGTGCCAAAGACAGTCCGGCTCCGCGACTTCGACCGACAAAGGCACGGAGCCTTTTGCATTATACCCGACCGTCTCGACATACAAGACCGGCAGGGATAGCTCGATCGCAGCAAGGAGCATGCCTAAGCTGCCAATCCGCCATCCGGCAGGAGACAGAATCGTTACTGCCCGCTTGCCGCCCCCATTGCCGCTAAACACAAGCTCCCGAGCGGCATGCATACGATGGATAGATCGGTACGCATCGATTGGATCCGACTCATGGGCGTACATGATATTCAAAAGACTGCTTTCCCAGCGATCGAGAAGGAGCTCTGAGTATTCGTTAATCAGCTCGTCGCCACGTCGTGGCTCCCGAGAAGGAAACGGGACAATGGGGCAAATTTCCGCTACCGTCGGCTGGATGCTGCCGTGCATCAGTACCGTCTGGTTGCGTGCCCCGGAGGTTAATTGCGGAACCCAAAGCTTCAAATCATCGCTTGTGCGATCAGCCTCCACGCGTCCTTGAAAACCGTGCATCCAATCGGCGCGGTCGTTCGCTTCAGAGTCAAGCTGGATCGATGGAGTGTCGCTCGCTGCCGCCACCACGTGGACGTTGAATTGCTTTTTTAATCCGATGTCGCAGGCAAATTTGACCAGCGGGAAGCAGACGCCCCTAGACATGCCTGTTACATCGATGACGACATCAGTGTACTTCTCCGAAAACCAAGGCATTGCAACGTTTGTCACATTGCGGCCGCCGGTTGTGGCGCCGTCTATCGCGATAACTTCCAAAGGCTCAAAATTACATGTTCCTTTGATCGCGCCCTTTAAATAGGCTTGATGCTGAAGACCTAAGTTTGCCAATGCACTGGCCACTGATGGTCGCTCTTCAACGATGAATTTGAAATCGATGTTCGCGCTAGAGCCAAATAGGGTTGGAAAGAACAAAGACGTTTGTTCCAATCCAACAGCGCCGATGAATAAGACATCTCCTGAGGCACGAAGGTGTTCGACAAAGTCTCTAGCGTCTTGCCCACTGTGGGCAATGCAATTATTGACGGAGAATCGTTTCACTTTATGACACTTTCTCTGAGATCGCTAAGACGCCCCTCACAGAAGCCTCCACGATTCAATGTCAGTCGATTGGCGACGATGGGGATTCCCCCTAGCTCGAACAAACACCACAGGCGCTTTTTGCAGTTGTAGTTTTCCTTTAGCGTTATCGCGTTGTAAGCGATTGCGTAATGAATGACGGGCACTAGCTCCGGTGCAGATTGCTCCAGGCCGTCCATGTCCGCTTGGGGGATTCCAAATGCGTTTGCCCCATCAGACAACGGGGCATTTGGCTCCATTGTCCGTGCTACGCATCGGGACGCTACGAAAGCGATGAGCTTCTTGACGGATTCGCAGTGAGGAAAGTCCCACTGTCTCATGATCTTGTCAGCCTGCCGCGTCAGAATGGCATGCTGCTGCTTGGCATCGAGTTCGGCTTTTCTGTTACGCAGTATCCGAGTTTCTATTTCGTCGACCAAAGCGCCAGCCAGACTAATGAACTGTTCAATGTTGTCGCTGCTGGCGTCAGCTAACCGGTCAAACGAATGATAGAACGGACGCTCGAACTCATGAGTCAGCTGGATGGCGGCACCCGTAATCAGCGCGGGCTTGACGAACTTCTTCGATGCAGCGCCGTCCGTAGACTCGATGTCCTCTTCCTCTGCATCATCGATGTAGTCGTCGTCGGAGATATCGTCGAATAGACCAACTTGAGGCGTTTTGCGCTTCTCTCGGTGGAGCAGAATATGCAGAATGGCCTTCTTCTCTTCTTCGGGCAGCTCCTCGGGGATCATGCTTTTCAACGATTCAATGGTCTGCTTCGAAAACCTTGCTTCCTCAATGAGCGACGTGTTTCGCTCTTCGAGTTTTTGCGTATCCGCTTTCGAAAGGTTTAACGCGTTGCTTGATAAACAATCGTCCAGCTTATCGATGCCGCGCTTTTGGAAAGCGGGCATTTGGGAGAAATAGCGACGACATACGTCACGGGAAATGGTACGAAAGCGCTTTCGGTCCCGTTTTTCTCCTTGCAGAAGCTTGATAGTTCGGTCGCGTCCAGCGGTCGTCCCCGGCGAATTCTCCTCCGCCTCTATTTCACTGATCGCCTTGCGGAACTCGGCGGGGCCAATCGCATCGACTCGGGTCATGATCCAGCGCGACATCTTTATTTCACGATTTCGAAGCCACCCTTCTATATCAGAAAATTGACGAGCATGTAGCTCATGCGCGTCGTCGATGATGACCATCGGTCGGAGTGTCACGGGTTTATCGGTCACGTTTGGGATGGAAGCGACCGTGAACGACTCGATGCAGTCGAAGACGTTGTATGGAGCATTGGCTGCTGTGTTGGCAAGCTCTTCTTCTCCGGGGGGGGCTAGTGATGTAATAGCGGTCAGGATTTGCTCCTCGACCTCCCGGCCATACTCGCGGAAAGCTATTGCATCTTCCGCCCTCAAAATTCCACCATGCGTCTCCATACCAGGATAGAGATTGATCTTGACTGCTCTGAGATCGACTCGAAGGCGATCAAGCTTTCGCAACCAGCCGAGGGCAGCTTTTACCTGGATGAACGTCTTGAGCAGACCAGACCGTGTCCGTTCTTGGTAAGGAAGTTCCCAGATGCTCCGAAAATTGGACCCACAGGGAATGCGATGGGCAAGTCGGGACGGTAGCCGGTCTTCCAGGATATGTAGATCTGCCAACGTCATCGCGAGCTGACGGCTTTCCCGATTGTTATTGTTGGCGGAGCGAATTACTTCGACCAGCGTGTCGATTTCCAATAGCCTGGCCAGCGTAGTTTTCCCGCTACCAGGGGTGCCAACTACAAGCGTCAAACGATCGAAGCACGTGGATGCGTCCTTTTCGAAGAATGATCGTACTGGCTCGGCGCTAAGCAAGGACAGTAGCGCGAGCGGCTCTTCGATGAATTCTGCAGCGCGCTTCTTAAACGGATTGTCCATTGTCGATGTGCCTGTCAATACGAGGGAACAGCGGCCTCATTTTGTGGGGGGGCGTGCTACCGTTCTTAGAGGTTGCCCACATCAGCGCAATCGTGTTATTCGGAGTGTTATGCTCCAAGACGATTGGCAGCCCGCATTGCTTGTAGCCAAGAGCAATCGGCTTTCCGTCCTTGCAGTTATGTGTGGTTTCAATAGACGGGTCGTAGTGACTGTCGATCCAACGTATCAGGTCTGGATCCGAACCCGCCCCCATGACCACATGCGGGGATGGACTCAGAACCCAAGAGTATGAGGTGTTAAAGCTAAACTTGGGTATGGTGGCTTGATAAGCCGTTAATGCTTCTTCGATGGTTGATTTGGCCTTTGACGACGCGAGATAGTGGTGGATCTGTACGTGGCATTGGCTTGCGATTTCTGCTCGACCATTGTTCTGACGGCAGAAATTGAACACCTTGCCGTCCCACCCTGCGCCATTCGGGCGGATGAGAGTTGACCCGGAGCCCGTAAAATCGTCTATCAAGCAGACCCGCTCGAATTTTTGCTCAGCCTCAGGAAAGCCAGATTGCTTCAGCCTATCTTTCAGCTTTTCCCCAAGGCTGCCCCACTTGTCGTTGGATATCTCGCTAGAAGCGACAACCTGTTCGTTAGTTAGAAGGCCGTCGTTGTCTCGCCTGAAGATGTCTACCCTTGCCCCGTCACTCAGACCGACGTAGAGCGTTCGCAACGACATAAGGCGAAGGGCTCGTTTTGCCCCGGCGTTCGTCCATGTCTCGAAGTAGGAGATCCCTTGCTTCTTGGCGATTAGGCGTCGGGCATCCTTCTCCATTTCGGGCATTCCCAGTTTGATGAGCTGGTGAAGCTCAGATTGGCCGATGAAGACGAGGTGGTGCCGCAAGTAGCGATAAGCCGCCTTTCTCGCTTCTACATCTTGAAACTGACCTAACCAATGAATGAGGCTGATGTAGAAGTGGACGCCAGGGCCATAGCCCTGATACCGGTCGAATTTGTAATCGACCATGACTTTCAGCCAGTCAAACTCCCTCGTGGCTTCACCGTCATCCCATTCCATCAGGTCCGAGATGATGTCCATGGCGAGTTCAGCTCTCACTGGGCGCCTCCTGGCTCTTGGACTGCTTCAAACAGGGAGGCCAATGACATGGAGTCGCGATTGGGCATGATGTGCATGTGATCAAGGTAGTATTTCGTTCCTACTACACCGCGCTTATCGATCGGCAAAAGGTTCCAGCAGCTCGCGGGGTCCGAAGAGACGGTATTCACGCTTAAGCCAAGCCCCTCGCAGAGGAGCTCAAAATCATTGCCGTCAAAATCCCCCGAGTCGCCTAGACGCAGAATCTCTGTATCAGGGTTTACCGCGAATCTTTCAACGACGAAATCCACTACCTTTCGTTTGCCGGCCCAATCCGATAGGACATCGATGGAGTGCCCCGAGCAGTAGACTCGCCAATCCCGAAATTCATGGCGCCGAATCCACAGCTTGATGGCAGTTACTGCCTCATGGCGGGATGCATGGTTGCCGCAACGCAGACCGAGTTGTCCGCAATTCACCTTTGGGTTAGCTTCGATCTGAGCATAAACTCCAATAGTGTCGAGCCAGGAAAGCAGGTCATTGAACCTTGGGTCTTCAGCAGGGAAAGTCGGCTTTTCATCCAAGGCGCCTATGTATGAGCCGCTGTAGTAGCCGATATAGATGTTTTTCCAGCACCGCGCATGAACCTTATTTCGTAAATCGCCCAGGAGTGAATCGCCTCGTCCGGTTGCGAAAATGATTGGAATCCCGTAGTCAGAAATTCGTTCGATATCACCTGCAAGAAGGCAATCCAGTCCGTCGAACCGCCTGTCGGTTTCGCAAAAAGTACCGTCGAAGTCGCATACCAAAGCCTTAATCTCGGCCCGAGCCAGCTTTTCCGCATAGGCCGTTGCGGATTCTGTGAAGCGGCTAACTGCCTTTGCGTCATTGATGCCCCGTTTTAGCTTTCTGGCGACCGGGATAGGAACTAGCGGAGGTGCCTCCTGAATCAGGGCACGGGGGTCGAGCTGATGTATGGCCCGGCAAAATTCGGGAACGACCGGCTGCCCCGGATCGATACTCAGGATATCAGCAACCACGTCCGTGATTAGTATCGCGTCGATGGCTCCTTGGACTGCAGCGATATCGTCGCCTTCTGGAACCTCTAGGATCAGCTGGCGAATATTCTTAGGCAATAGGGTAAGGGTCGCCTTCGCGAGCGCATCGTCACCTTTGGACACGAAAGCGATAACTACGGCATTTTGCGCGCAACTGAGTTGTAAGTGCCTGCCATGCGCAAACTGTCGATAATCCGCGAGTTGGCAGGTTCCAAGGGCGGCTTCTGCGAATTTTGATTCGACATCAATGGCTGTTAATCGACTTGTAGTTCCAAAGAGAACGAGGACTTGAGTACCCACTTGGTAATCGCTGATCACGTCGGAGATTAATTTCCGTCGTTTCGCCAACCACGCCATCGTTATGTGGCTGAGCAGCGCAGCAAAGTCCTTCTGGGTGTCTCTGCAGTAGGCTTTCGCCAAAAGAATGAGCATGGCGACCAAGCTATTAGTCGCTAGATACCCGTCTTTACCCCAAGGCATTTCGAATTCCTGGATGCTCATTGCACCGGATGAACTGGCAAACTTTCCAAGTGGAGTATCACTTTTCAGCGTGAGAGCCAGTCCAACATGCCCAAATATTAATGTGCTTTGAGCTGCGGCAAGGATGTCTTTATTCTTGCCTTCAGCTGAAAGCATTAGTGCGGCGGCGTCACGAATTGCTGCGCCAGCACCTCGATACTCAAGTGGAGTGACTGCACTCGACATTTGACCGAAACGTTTTTCATGACAACTCGCAGCGAATGTGGCTACCGTATATGAACCGCCGGAACCAATTGCGAATAGGCTTCGCGACGAAGTGTTTAGGATGGCGCGTTGAAGAGACAAAACTTCTTGGGCAGTCGCCCACGTGATAGCTTGCGGAATGTAAGCAATTTCGTCTTTAAAGCAACGGCCCATGTTAGTCAGAGGTCAAAAAACGAAAGATGGTCCCAGCGGAGGCTAATAGCCACCCCAGAAGGCGAGTTGCTACTGGTGTACAAGGGGTGCATTCTTACCCGAATTGGCAAGCAGACATGCATTGACATTGTGCCCCCCATAAGAACTTGTGCGCCGACATCGCTTGATCCTAGCCAGATTTAGCAAGCTTCAAATCATACCCCGGATATGTTTGGCTTCACTTGCTGCATTTTGGCGAGGAGGGGGCAAGCTATGGAACGGGCGGTTCGATGTCTGTTAAGGTGCAGGGGCACTGCTGGTTAGCGTAAGGAGTTTCGCCGCCGTCCGCACGAGCCGAAGGCTCGATATAGAGCTTCCTGAGCACCCAGGCGCCGGCGAGGCAGATGGCCGCAACAATGGACTGGCCGAGCATCTGCTTCCAGGGCGGCGAGGCCGAGAACGCACCTGCTCGCGCACCCGGCGGCGCGGCGCCTCGAAACCGAAGCGATGCCGGAAGAGATTGACGTTGTCCAGCGTGATCCGGTCGATTTCCGCCTGCGGCGTCACCGCCATGCATCGTGCGGTGCTGATCCCAAAAATCTGCTTTACGCAGAGCAGGAATTCCGCGCCAGGCTTCTTCAGCCCGCGCACCACGTCGCTGACGAAGCCTGGCGACGACCCCAGCCGCCGGCCGAATTCCGACTGGCTGATGCTCAGATGCAGAATTGCCATTGCGAGCCGCACCCCCAGGCCATCGAGGGTGTCTCTGTCGAGCGTACTTGAGCCTTGGATTCCTCCTGCAATTGAGCGGCAGCAAGAGTCCTACCATTTTTGGTAAAATTACCAAAAATGGTAGGATTACCTAAAGGCCTGAGTAACAAGGATTATGGCGCGCACTATCGTTGTCACCGAATTGGGACTCCACTCTTTGCAACGGTCTCCGCTGAGTAAAGTTGAGGGGGTAATTTTGTGGCATCTGGCGGAGCGGCTGCCGATCACTGGGAGCGCAGTTTCAAAAACCCAACTGGGAGCAGCCTTGTCCATTCGCGATGCGCATGTAAGCAGAACGATGAAGCGCCTCTGTGAACTCGGCTTCCTGACGCGCGGCCCGAAGATCGGGATGTCGTATCACTACAAACTCAACCCCGCCTTCTTCCGGATTCTTTCGTGATGGATCAATCGCTTCCTTTCGCAGAGATTGTCCAACCGATCCTTACCGAAGAACGTCGGCTGGATCTGTGGCCAAGGGACATCGCCCTATTGGCGACAATCAAGTACGAAATCGAGCGAAGTCCTGACGGGCTCCTCACAATCCCTTATTCCGCCATCCAAGGTCTGAGCAGCCGTATCGATCTACTCGATGTGAAAGATCCCCAAAAGGCCGAACGTCGTATGAGCGAGAGCATGACCCGCCTTCTGAACGCGGGCTGCCTGACGAAAGCGGAAATCGTGCGCCTACGCCTTTCCGGCGATGCGGAATACCAGCTCACGTCCCTGGGCGAGTCCGTCGCGGAGTGGCATGTCACCCAGTCGCGCTTCTCCGGTGAGCCGCTGACTGCCATCTTCAAGGCGTTCATCAACCAGATCACCCGAATCGTCGAGGACGCGGAGAAGGCAACAACTCCGGACGATTGGCACTGGGATGTCATTTCTCAGATGCAGCACGCCCTCCGGGACATGCTGGTCAGCATTCATCGGCACCAGAACGCCCTGGATCGGCGCCATGCCGAAATGCGCGCATTCATCCCGACCCTCCTGACCGCTAACAGTGAAGAGTCGATTAGCCAATGTGAAGAACAGCTCTCCCTGGTCATCAAGACCATAGAAGACCTCCAGGAAGCTGTTCTCAGTTCCACCAGCACGGCGTTTTCCTTGATCGATAGGATCGCAGATTTGGCCAAACCTCACGCACCCAAGGGGTTTGACGCGGTTTATGATGATCTGGTCCGCCGCCTGCAATCAACCGGGGCGTGGATAACCCAGCGGGCAATCGACTGGATGGACCATCACAGCGTTGTCCATACTTTCCTGAGAACGATCATCCGTGTGGACCGCCAGAGGCGCGTTACGGATGCGCTGAAGCGCTCCATCGCCGAAGCACCCGACTGGTCGCTAGAAGTCGCGGATGAGCCAAGCTTCTATCGGATGCGGGCCGATATCGCCAGGACTGCCCCCTCCAAGCCGCCCCCTCGTACCGCGAAGAAGCGGGATGGATACACGCGCGAATTCGAAGAAGTACCTCCGGATGCCATCCCAGAGCTGCTGATCAGATACTTGGTGGCCGACCTGGCCAATGGCGAGGCGCGTGCATCAAAGCTGTTCGAGGCAGCCCTTCCGTCAATGTCCAATGAACTTCGGGTTGCCGCTTATTTCCCCTGGCTGATTGGGCAAATGGTTCAGGCCGGCAAGCTCGACCCGAACGCCAGAGACTGGCAGCGCATTACTCCCCTCATCGAGATCGAAGAGTTAAGGGTAACCAAATGAATTACCTGGATAAGAAATTTGTTGACATTGATCTGGTTTTGCGTCGCGGGGGACACATCAACAGGTCCGACCTTAACGTCTATGAGTGGCTGTGCAGCAATCACGACGATCTCAAGGCCTTCTACGCGAACTATGGGGCCACTCTGGCGCAACACCCAGATGGATTTTTCTTTCTGACCGTTTCCGGGGCAAAGCTGCGCTCCCGCCTGTTGCCCAAGACCTGCATTCATTTGGGCATGTTCATAGCGCTTAAGGCCAGAGACCCGGAGATTACCCGGTCTTCGGGCTGGATGCGGACGGCACAACTTCTGCACGATATCGAGACAACTGTTTCCAAAGAGGTCCTGCAACAGGTCTACGCACCGGGACGCAAGGAAAACGTAGTGGACGACAGAATCACACTTGCCATCGGCAATGCCCTAAAGCTGTTGGCAGATCTTTGCTTCATCGAAGTCAGGGGCGACAGATTCCGGCCGCTGGAAGCCATCCACCGATTTGCTGAATTCGCCAGGCATGACAATGCGCCAGACGAAAACGCAAGGATCAGGATGACGATTGAAAGGGGCGTCGTATTCCACGATGCCGCCCCCAGCGAAGAATATGAGGATGAGAACAATGATCCCGACGAATCCTAGAATTGACCAGATCGCTTACATCGGTTGGCGAGGCGTTGACGGCTGCGAAGTCCTCGACCTCGACAGAGGCCCCCTGACGGGCTTGGTGGGACCTACCGGCGCCGGCAAGAGCACACTGACTATGTGTTTGGGCTACGCCCTGCTCCCTGACCGGAAGGCACTCGATATCCGCCCAATTTCCGAGGTAAAGGATGCCAGGAAAGCGGGGGTTGATATGCTAGCCGAGAGCATTGATCCGCGTTATGGCTATGCCTATGTGGCTCTGGATATCACCACCAGAACGGGGGGACGGTTAATCGCGGGCATCTACGTCGAACAAGTTGACGGCCGCGCGGAGTTCACCCGCTGGCTGCTTCGCGACCCCAAAGGGATAGCCTTGAATGCCATCCTGGCCCAGGAGGACGGCGAGGACGAGATTTTCCCGACCTTCCCAGAGTTCAAGCGGCATTGTGCCACCCGCGGCCTGGATGTTTCCGTCCGGAAGACGGTGGGCGAATACTGCCAGGCGCTTTACGAAGCAGGCATTCTTCCTTCGGGCATGTCCATGTGGCAAGACCGGAGCCTTTATGGCAGCTTGATCGAAACTACGTTCAAGGGCGGCGTCTCAAATCAGGTCGTCACCCAACTGAAAGATTACCTTCTGCCTGAAGCGACCCAAGTCTCGGATATTGTCACCGGTCTTCAGACTTGCACCAATGAAGTCGTCATGACCAAGAACGAAATTGTCTCGGCGGAAAAGGAGCTCTCCTTACTTCAGTCTACCTATGGCGTTGGAAAAGAGGTTGTGCTGCATTCGCTCCGATGGATGATGGAGTCCACCAGCGGTCTTGCTGAAAGCCTCCGAAAAGACAAGGCGGACATGGTGAACATGAATGCCGCGCATAACCAACTATCGGAGGACGTTCCTCGCATCGGCAGAGAAATCGAGCAAGCCGAGAATACCAAGACAACCGTGCTGAAAACCACCCTATTGGAACTGCGTGGGGCTGCCGACAATGTCACGGAGCTAAACGGTACGCTTGCTACGTTGAGTAGTTCTCTCTCTACCTCCAAGGCAAACAAGAGCACGTTTGATCAAGGCAGGAAGCAATGGCAGGCGATTGCGGGCCAGCATATTAACCAGACTGTCGAATGGGTTCGAGATTGGCTAGAGACCCACAGAAAAGCTGCGGAGCAGGCGGCTTTCGCGGTTGCATCCCAGATGGAAAAACTCCAGACGGAAAGCAATCGGCTCAACAGCGGCATGGCCTCCGCCCTCTCGGAAAAACTGGCTGAAAAAACGGGCGGGCAGACGTTGGAAAACGCCCTGGGTGGCGTTTCTGAGCAGGAAGCTCTATCCATCGAATTGGCGCTTTGCGGCTTGACCGATGGCATCGTTGGGATCGATATCAATGGGCTTTCAGGGTTGCACGCCTCGGACGATCTTCCCGACACTTTCTGGTTGGGCACAACATCGCCAGAACCGCGCCATTTGCGTGCGGCTGGCGATTGGTATGTTAGCCCATCGGCCGGAGGGTATGTTGCCACCAAGAAGGACAGGACGCCAGTATTTGGCAGCGATGCGCGCGCCGCACGCCAAAAAGAGATCCTGAAGGAAATTGATGGGCAGCGACAGAAGCACGGGGAATTGACCCTGGAAGCCGAAAAGCTGGATGAGCTAAAAACCTCGTTGGCAACGCACGAAGAGAGGATCGCCTATTACCTTGCCCAACGCGACAATGCACTCGCCATCGACAAGGCAGTGGCTGACGCAGAAGAGGCATTGAAGGACCGCCAGGAGGAGATCGCCAAGGCTGAGAGGACACGTCGCGAGATTGAAGAGAAGATTCAGGGAATCGAGGAACCCTACGAACACCAGTTGAAGGCGTTGCGGGCCGATCTCAATGCCAAAGAGCAGAAGCTGGAAAAAATGGGCGCCGAGATCAAGCAGCTCGGTGACAAAATTGCCGCCAACGAGAAGGCACTTGTTACCCTTCAAGAGGAAGAAGCCTCTGCCAGAGTATTGCTTGGCGGCGATGCCGACCTGATGTTTGTGGCAGCCGAGAGCCTGGAGTATTTCGATGAGGCAAGGCTGCCTGTTGAGCAAACCAAGCGGATTTCGGCCCTTGGTGTGGCGCTTCAGGACGAGATGCCCGGCCGCCTGGCCATACTTCAGGACATGGACCCCGGTAACCGGCTGTCCACCTTAAGCCTCTGGCCGATCCTCATGGGGATCGTCCGGGAGCGCGTCAGCATTGACCGCGCCGAGGTGGATGGCGAAGACATGATTCAGGTAATGAAGGAACACCGTGCCACCCTTGGCAGCAAGCTCATAGGCCACGAGAACGAGGTCAGGATCAAGGCGCGCAATCTCCACCAGACCGTCAGTTCCCAAGCCTCTACCCAAAAAAGGAAAATCGACAAACTGAGCAAGCTGGGCGAAAACATCACGTTTGGCAACGTGACCGGGATCAGAATCGTGCTGTCCCCACGAGACGACATGCTTTCCGTCCTTGAAGGGTTTGCGGAACAGCTCTTCTCGGAAAAGAAACCGGTGGATGCTGCCCTGAAGGAATGGTTCGATGCGGCATCCGGCAAGGAAGAAGGGATATCTTTGACCGGAGAGCAATTGCTGGACTACCGCAATTACGTGGACCTCTCCATCGAGGCCTGCCGAAAAGGATCCGGGTGGGCGCCTGCTGCATCCTTGTCCGGGGGGGAGTCAATCGGGTCCGGGCTGGCGATAGCCTTGATGCTGACCCGCTCTATTGCCGCGAAAGGGGAAATCAAGGTGGACCAGATATTCCCCTTGTTCGCGGTCGATGAAGCGCATCGTCTCGACGGGTCAGGCCATGCCGTTATCGTCGATTTTGCCAAGCGCGAAGGCTTTCAGGTGATCGTCGCAGCGCCCGAGTTGACGCCAAGCTACAGTTGCATCCTTTATGCCCTCAATCGTGTCTTCGATCCTCACGAGCGCCTGATTGTTCGAGGTATCAAGGTAGCGGCATGAATAACGCCTTGGAAATAGCGTCGCTCGGGCGGCTGGTGGAGACCGGCCTGATCAAGCTGGTCGGTCGTAACGACCAGTTGCTCCGTCGTTTCGAAACGGCCAGATGGATTGAGCCAACCGGCCGTAAGAGTGAGTGGCGCGTGCGAAACGGCACCGCGCCATCCTTGGAAGCTCGCCTTAGCGAAATGGCGCCCGCATGGCGCGAGGACTTTCAGTTCCTCCGCTCAATCGAGCGGGACCCTTACGATCCCCGTGCGATTGAAGCCCTGCCAGCCCTCAAGAGACAGAAGACGGTCGCGGGCATGCTCAATCGCCGCAACTGGAACGCGGCTGCCGGCTTGGGACCCAAACACGAACCGCAGATTGCCCCTACAGCAACGCTTACCAGGGACTGGGTATTGCGCTTCCGCCCAAACAGAGGGCTACGCGGTGTGTTTGCCGAGCAAGAGGTGGACTTCCACGAAACGGCGTTGGCGCTGACGGAATGCGCTGTGCCCGAACGTCTATGGCTGCGCCTCCAAGGCCTCAGAGGCTCGTCGCCCAAGCTGGCTGTGACTTGTGAGAATCTGGGGGCGTACATCGATCTCGCCATACCGGATACGGCGATGGCCATCTACTCCCCAGGTGCTGATATTGAGGCGGCTGTCGCACTTCTCAAGCATCTTCCAGACGCCCAATGGCTCCATTTCGGGGACATTGACCCAGATGGCTTGGAGATCGCCGAGAGCCTGGCTAGGGAAACCGGCAGGGAGTTGAATCTGTATATTCCTTCCTTCGCGGAAGAGTATCTGCCCGGCCGGCCCATGGAGACGCCTTGGCACAAGACACCGGATTCTCCTCTCTTCAGAGAATTGAGAAGGACCCAGAAGCGTATCTTCCAAGAGGTTTTCATGCTGGATCACCGGTTGGGTGATGAACTCGCTGCCATGGCACGAGAGACGAAGCGCCCGCCAACATCTTGAACCTCTCAAAGGGCAGCCGCGGTTACTGCGTATTCCAGCCTAAGCCGGCCCCAAATCGCCGGTCATTCCAAACAGTCCTGCACCGTCTTCGTAGGGTCAACAGACACAGGGTGGGCTATGCGGACGTGCAGGGCGAAGGCAGGCAAGATAGCTACCATGCATAAGCCAACCATAAACGGCTTGTCCGACGCTGATGCGCTTGATCTGATCGCGCAGCTCGTGGATCAAGCTTCCGACGCCGACGATCTTGCACTCGCCTGTCACGCGCTTTCCCTCGCAGATGATTTGGGAGCACGCAAGCTTGAGCCGCCTGAGATGGCGCTTCTCGACTATTTCCGAGCCAACGCTTGGGCGTGTCGCTACAAGCGGCGGCTTGGCGACCGCGAAGCTGTCTGGGACTTCGAGCAGCCGGAGGTGCGCCAACAAGTGTTTTTGTTGCGCCGCGCGGCGAACAGCTCTGGTTTCACTGAAATGGACGCGATCCGTCGCTGTCAAATCCTCACCAACCTTGGCAATCAACTCGACACGCTGGGCCGCTTTGTCGAGGCGCGCGCATATTGGAGCGCCGCGCTCGCGATCGACACAAGCTTCTGGATGGCGCGCGCCAATCGTGGGCGTGCACTCATGCACTATGCCGCTGCGCTGTACGATCCGGGACACCACGCGATATTTGCCTTTCATGCCCACCAGGATCTCGTCGAAGCGGTAGCTCTGGCCGCTAGATACCCGTATCTGGGCGACTATCGGCTGGCCCCTATCTTCATGCAATCGGCAGAACAGATCGCGCATCACTACGATGTCGAGGCAATCGGCAAGGCGCGCAATCCAGATGGCTGGGGCATGGGTGAGGATGCGATGGAGCGCGCATATCGCCGCTGGTGCCTCGAAAACATCTTGTTTCTCAACCCGCTAAACGACGTCGAAAAGGCCTCTGTCGCCGCGCACGACATCATGAGCCTGCCGGACTTCATCACGGAGATCAACGAGCCACCGATCGTGACTGGTATGTTCAACGCACTGAAGCAGGAGTTCGTATCGGCGCGATGGATGCTGTGGGAGGGGATCAGGTCGGAGGAGCCGCACTTCTCCGACCGTGAGGTGTTGCTCTACAACACAATGGACTATCCATCGTACGGGCTGTCGGTCGAGAAGGTGAAGATGGCGTTTCGGATGGCCTACTCGATCCTCGACAAGATCGCTTACTTCCTGAACCACTACCTTGCGCTGGGCATTCCCGAGAAGCGCATCAGCTTCAGAACGATTTGGCGTGATAAGGACAACGGGCCGGTGCGTGATCGCTTTGTGAAATCCGAGAACTGGCCGATTCGTGGTTTATTCTGGCTGAGCAAAGATCTATTCGAAGAGGACATGCGGGACTCAACCGAGCCAGGAGCCCGCGCCTTGGCTGAGTTGCGGCACCACCTCGAACACAAGTATGTGAAGGTTCATGAAATGCGGTCTGTGTCGAGTGACCCGTTTTGCGACACGTTAGCCCACTCAATCAGCCGATCCGACCTCGAACAGCGAACGCTACGCCTTGTGCAACTGGCCAGGTCAGCGTTGATCTACCTCTCGCTCGGGATGCACCGGGAGGAGCGCGAGCGTGCTAAGCGTAAAAGAGGACTGACGGCAACGATATCGCTCGATCCGTTGCCTGACGAGTGGAAACGCTGAGCAACATTGTCATGCCTGGAGCCACTGAAATGCGGTCCAGACATGGCAATGCAGAATTACTGAAGCGTGACGGATTTCGCCGGAATTTGTAGTTGCACGGCTTGCTATCCATTTGATAACTAATGATTTGTGCAACAGGTAGCAAATGGCGGGTGTGGACGAAAAAGCCGGGTTCGCCCGGCTTTTTATACTGCTTGGTCGGGCGCGGAAAAACATTCCAGATGGCGTTCGCCGCGGATGAACGCTGCGCAGTCGAGGGGCAGGGCCGCTGCATTCAAGGCCGCGGCAAACGCCGCAAAGTCGGCAATCCCTTCGTAAATCTCCATCCACGTTTCCGGATCGTCGCAGCGGCTCATCCGTCGCGGCAGCTGGCCGCAATGCCCTGTCATTGCGCTTAGCAGGGCGTCAATCCGGTCGCTTGCCAGTGCCGCTTGCGCGGGATCGATGCGGTAATAAACGTAGACGGACTTCACTTATTCGGGCAGCGCGTAGGGCAAGGGTTTCAAGGTCAGAGCGGCGCCGTCGGCCGCTTTCAGGTGCAGGGTGTGCGTGTTCGCGCTTTCGACCTGGGCCACGGCCAGCACATCGAAACCGCCGGCCGGTGCCGGAGCGGCATTGACCACGGTGCCGGTGGTCTGGCCCGCGAGGTCGGCGCTGTACAAGCTGTCGCCCGCGGCGGCTTCGGCATCGACATGCGCGAGGAACATGCGGCGCTTGAGTTTGCCCAGATACTGGCTGCGGGCGACGATTTCCTGGCCCGGATAGCAGCCTTTCTGAAAGCTCACGCCGCCGATGGCTTCAAGATTGACCATCTGCGGCACGAACTGCTCCTGGGTGGCGGCGACGATCATCGGAATGCCCGCATTGAGCCGCAACCAGTCCCACACCGGCGCGCCGACCGGGGTGGCCGACCCGCGCAGGCCCTCCCAGACGCCGGCGGCGCGCTCGGGCGTGATCGACAGCACGAACTTGTCTTCGCCGACGCGGACGACCGTTCCGGCCTCGGTGGCGACGGTGCGCATCGCGGCCTCCGGGATCGCACCCATCGCGGCGCGGACGGCGTCGGGCGCCTGCGGGCCCGCGACGACGAGCCGTACGCTCTCGTCGCTGGCGTCGCGCCCCTGCACCTTGGCGCGCAGGATGAACATGGACAGGCGCTTGAGGAGCCCGGCAAGGATGTCGCCCGACAGTTGCAGGCAGAAGTCCTCGCCCTGCCGCCACATCAGGAAATTGCCGAGCAGGCGCCCCTTCGGGCTGCAGTAGCCGCTCCACTGGGCGGCGTCGGCGTGCAGCACCCGCACGTCGTTGGTAAGCTGGTTCTGCAGGAACGTGGCGGCATCGTCGCCCCGGAACGCCATGACGCCGAGCTGCGACAAATCCGCCACCACGGTGCCGTTCGCTGCCGCGGCACGCTCGGCGGCCGGGTCGCCGTAGTGAAGCACGGTGCAGCCGTCGATGGTCGCGCCTTGGGTTCGAAGAAACGTCTTCCAGAGTTCGATCACGATGGGGTCCTGTCAAGGGAGAATGCAATGAAGGCCAAAAGTGTACACGCTCATGCGGGAGATTGAGGTCAAGCCCTCACGCCTGCTGGGGGTGTTGCTGGTCGGCATGACGGCGCTCGCGCTGGCCGCCGTCTGGCTCGCCGAACTGCCGTCAGGAACGCGGCCGTTCCTCGTGGTGGGCGTGATCGGATGGGCCGCCTGGGGCTGGCGGCAGGCACGTGGCTCCGCAGCGATTCGTGTGGCGGCAGACGGGCGCCTCCAGTGCCTGGAGGAGGGCGAATGGCACGACGTCGAGGTGGAGGCCGACAGCCTGGTTTCGCCGTTGTTGATCGTGCTGCGCTACCGCAGCGCCGCCGATCGGCGCGTGCGGACGCAGGTCCTGCTGCCTGACAGCGCAGCCGCGGACGACCTGCGCCGTCTCAGGGTGTCGCTTCGCTGGACACGCCGCACACGCTCGGACACATCGTCCCCGGACGCGGGTTGAGCACGGTGTTGCCCGCGATCGGCAGCGTCTCCGGATAGTCCCGGCTGTAATGCAGGCCGCGGCTTTCCTGCCGGAGTTGCGCGCAGCGGACGATGAGATCGGCACTCTGTACCAGGTTGCGCAGTTCGATGAGGTCGTTGCTGACCCGGAAGTTGCGGTAGAACTCGTCGATCTCGGCGCGCAGCAGCCGGATCCGGTGCGAGGCACGCGTCAGCCGCTTGTTGGTACGCACGATGCCGACGTAGTCCCACATGAAACGCCGCAATTCGTCCCAGTTGTGCGAGATGACCACCTCCTCGTCGGGATCGGTGACGCGCGACGCGTCCCACGGCGGCAGCTCGAGCGCGGGGGCGGGCGGGGTGGCGAGGATGTCGGTGGCCGCGGCATGGCCGAACACCAGGCACTCCAGCAGGGAATTCGAGGCGAGCCGGTTCGCGCCGTGCAGCCCGGTGAACGTCACCTCGCCCACCGCGTACAGGTTGCACAGGTCGGTGCGCGCGTCGCTGTCGGTCACCACCCCTCCGCAGGTGTAGTGGGCGGCCGGCACCACCGGGATCGGCTGCCGCGTG
>NZ_JANJXQ010000171.1 GCF_024708915.1 Thiobacillus sp. | reverse complement strand
CGCCCCGCGCCCACCGCCTTGACCTTGACCAGCATCAGCTCGCGCTCGATGTGGCGGCCTTCGGTCAGGTCCATCACCTTGATCACGTCGACCAGCTTGTTCAGCTGCTTGGTGATCTGCTCGATGATTTCTTCCGAGCCGGTGGTGACGATGGTCATGCGCGACAGGGTGGCATCTTCGGTCGGCGCCACGGTGAGCGACTCGATGTTGTAGCCGCGTGCCGAAAACAGGCCGGCGACGCGCGACAGCGCGCCGGCCTCGTTTTCCATCAGGAGCGAAATGATGTGGCGCATATCAAAGCTCCTCTGCCAGGATCATTTCGGACAGGCCCTTGCCGCCTTCGACCATGGGGAAGACGTTCTCGGTCTGGTCGGTCTGGAAGTCCATGAACACCATTCGTTCCTTCAGCGCGGGCGAGAAGGCCTCCTTCAGCGCGGCCTCGACGTCCTCGGGCTTGTCGATGCGCATGCCGACGTGGCCGTAGGATTCGGCCAGCTTGACGAAATCGGGCAGCGATTCCATGTAGGACTCGGCGTAGCGGCTGCCGTAGAAGAATTCCTGCCACTGCCGCACCATGCCCATGTAGCGGTTGTTGAGCGTGACGACCTTGACCGGGATGCGGTACTGCTTGCAGGTCGAAAGCTCCTGGATGTTCATCTGGATGCTCGATTCGCCGGTGATGCAGGCGACCTGCGCGTCGGGGAAGGCAAGCTGCACGCCCATGGCGTACGGCAGGCCGACGCCCATGGTGCCGAGCCCGCCCGAGTTAATCCAGCGGCGCGGCTTATCGAACTTGTAATACTGCGCCGCCCACATCTGATGCTGACCAACGTCGGAGGTGATGAAGGCATCGCCCCGGGTTACTTCCCACAACTTTTCCACCACATACTGCGGCTTGATGATGGCGCCGTTGCGGTTGTACTTGAGACAGTCCTTCGAGCGCCACAGCTCGATCTGTGTCCACCAGGCATTCAGCGCGGCGGCATCGGGTTTTTCCTTGGCCTGCTTCAGCAGAACCAGCATGTCGGCCAGCACGTTTTGCACGTCGCCGACGATGGGCACGTCGACCCTGACGCGCTTGGAAATCGACGAAGGGTCGATGTCGATATGGATGATGCGGCGCTGCTCGCGCGCAAAATGCGCGGGATTGCCGATCACGCGATCGTCGAAGCGCGCGCCGACGGCGAGCAGTACGTCGCAGTGCTGCATCGCCATGTTGGCTTCGTAGGTACCGTGCATGCCTGGCATGCCGAGGTTCTGCCTGTCGGTGGCGGGATAGCCGCCGAGACCCATCAGCGTGTTGGTGATGGGAAAACCCAATAACCGGGTGAACTCGGCCAGTTGTTCCGAGGCATCGCCCAGCACCACGCCGCCGCCGGTGTAGATCATCGGCCGCTTGGCTTCAAGCAGCATCTGTACCGCACGCTTCATTTGCCCGCTGTGCCCCTTGGCCACCGGGCTGTACGAGCGCATCTCGAGCGTGGCCGGATATTCGAATTCGGCGAGATGCGCAGTCACATCCTTGGGCACGTCGACCACCACCGGGCCGGGGCGGCCGGTGGACGCGATGATGAAGGCCTTCTTCATCGTCACGGCCAGATCCTTCACGTCCTTGACCAGGAAGTTGTGCTTGACACAGGGACGCGTGATGCCGACGGTATCGACTTCCTGGAACGCATCCAGTCCGATCGCCGCGGTCGGCACCTGGCCGGTGACGACCACGATGGGGATGGAATCCATGTAGGCGGTGGCGATCCCGGTGACCGCGTTGGTCACGCCCGGTCCCGAGGTCACCAGCGCCACGCCGACCCGGCCGGTCGCGCGCGCGTAGGCGTCGGCCGCATGCACCGCGGCCTGTTCGTGGCGCACCAGCACATGCTTGAACTTGTTCTGCTTGAAGATCTCGTCGTAGATGTTGAGCACGGCCCCGCCGGGATAGCCGAACACGAACTCGACCCCCTCTTCAGCCAGACAACGTACAACGATCTCGGCGCCCGTGGCTTCCATATAAATGGCAAAAAACTAATTCGTTGGTGAACCCGTGAGGGTAATCGTTTTGCCATGATTCGGTCAAGAAATCATGCGGTAGCGCCATTTTGCGCAACGTTAACAACCGCCCGCCAGAAACAAAAAAATCTTCTGCTGGCAGATAGGGTTTCAAGCCAAAAAACGTGTTTACCGGGGAGGAATGCCCCGCGCCTTGACCGGCGCATACTCCGGTTAGCCCACCAATGCATCCATTCCATCAATTCAGGCCAGAATACACAAGGCAAATACCCGAAAATCGTGCGGCACTCCTGCCGCACAGCTTGGCCGCATTGCGCGGCCGCGCGGGAAAATGGACGATGCTGGCGCCTATTCGTGTGCGGCTTCGCCGAGCACGCGCATAATTTCGTTCAGCGAACCCTGCGCATTTTCAACTAGGCAGACCACGTTTCCAGTGCTGCATACGGTCAGCTCTGCGCCCTGCGCGATCCAGCCCCGCGACGGCGACCAGCCGCGCATCTGCGAAAACAGGGACAGCAGATCGATATTGCTCGACACCAGGCGGCGATACCACTGGGCAAACTGCGCCATCCGTTCCATCAGCTCGGGAGACAGCATGCCTTCGGCCTCCATGATCACGCCATCGTCGCGAAAGCGGCACACGGCGGTCACGCCATCCAGCACCAGGACTTTGTTCAGCGACATACGCGCTCCTCAGGTTGTCTGCACGGCATTGAACGTGGCTTCGTAATCGGCATCGCGATTCTTGACGACGACGCCGCAGTTGCCATTCACCACCACCGACCATTCCAGCCCCACGACCGAAAAACCCTTGAATGGCAGAAATCCGCTCTGCCCGGTGAGGACTTCCCAACCGTGTCCTTCCATACTGGCCATGGCCAGATTGGCGACGCACGAGCGCGCCAGCAGATCCAGTACCAGCGGGGTCAATTCGGTCCCTTCGCGCAGCACATGCGATTGCAGATCGCCCTTGTCGCTGTATGTGAACGCTGCCAGCGCGCCCGGCAGCTCCATCATTTTTTCCAGATCCATATCGCTCCCCTTTGTCAGTACAACGCTTCCTTGGTATCGCCCCCCAGCCTGGCATACAGATTGACCAGCAGATCGTCCTGCACGTCCCCCACTTTGGCACGCATGATGGTCATGACGTCATTCAGCAATTCGTCACGGTTTTCGATGAAGGAGAAATAATTGCCCACTGCACAAACAGTGATTTGACTGCCGCGCGCGATCCAGCCTTGTATCGGACGGTACCCGCAATTTTCGGCAAAGGAGTCGAAAATTTCGGCCTGCATGTTGACCGACAGCGTATTGGCACGACACACGATCGACGCCATGCGCGCAAACTCCTCGGTGAGTGCGCCCTCGTACGAGAAACGGTCGCCGCGATATGCATATTCGCCCGCAGCGATGACACCGGGAATGGCCATGAGTTGCTTTACGATATGCATCGAATTCCCTCCTGCTTTTTTGATCATGCTTGCGGCACGTTGTGGCAAAGTATCGCGCCCAGCCGCAATATAGAGCCACCATGCAAGACAATGCAATAGACCTTGCCCCCGCGCCTTTCCTGGTGCGCATCGCCGCCATGATCTACGAGTCGCTGCTCGTCGTGGCGGTGGTGTTCGTCGCGTCCTTCATCATAATCCCGGTTGTCGGCGAAATGCATGCACCGTGGCAGCGGCATCTGTTTCAAGCTTATATTGCAGGCATCCTGTTCGCCTATTTCAGCGCATTCTGGCTGCGCAGCGGGCAAACGCTGGCGATGAAAACCTGGCGTATCCGCCTGGTCAGCCGGAACGGAGACCGCCTGCGCTTCAAGCAGGCCGTGCTGCGATTCGTCCTCGCATTTTTCGGCTTGCTGCTGGCGGGAAGCGGCTTTTGGTGGGCCTTGATCGACCGCGACGGGCTGTTTCTTCACGACCGTATCGCCGGCACCCGGCTGGTACGCGTGCCGCGCAAGGTGTGAGGACATGAACTGGCGCGACCACCTGCAAGCGCGCCTGCTGGAGATGCGGCCCGCCAGCGTGTATGCACTGGATGAAGCGGCCCGCCAGATGACCAGCCGCGTGTTGCCGGACACGCCGGTGCGCGCGCCCGGCAACCCGCCGGATTCGCTCTACGCACTGGCATTGGGGATCGATGCGCTGAACGGGCTGAACGTGCAGCAAGCCCAACACCTGATCAACCAGATCCGCCTCTATATCGCCCCGCGCATCCTGCTTGCCGTGCCATCGGACTGTGTGCTGGACGAGGCGATGTTTCGCGCACTCGGTTTCACGCTGTCGGCGACCGACCCAACGCAAAACAGGCACATCCATTATTACGACCTCGATACCTACAAAACCGTGCCGGACTGGCTCAATTCCCGTTACTGGGCACATCCCGAACGCTGGCAGCCCTGAAAGACCACGCTTGATCCAAACCGGGCCTGCACATTCCCGGACGCGCCCGCAGTCCACGCCATCGGGTACACTGGGCCTTGTCATTGCGCAACGGCCCGACATCATGAAGTTCATCCCCCACAACGCGCTTGAAGAACAGCTGGCTGCCGTTCATGCCGGCACACTCGATCCCGAAACGTTCGTGTTGCAACTGGTCGATCAGCAGCTATTCATACCGGTACGCGACGAAAAGAACCCCATCCAGGGATTCCAGCGATCGGTCCAGGCAGAGCCGCTGATCATCGAAACCGATGACGGCGAACGCGTGCTGGTGGTGTTCACCAGCCCCGAACGGGCCAAACCCTTGGTCGAGCACTTCCCCGAATTTTCGGGCGGTCTGCTGACCGAGTTTTCCTGGCTGTTGCGCCGCATCGGCGGCGGAGTACCGATTGCGCTCAACCCGGGCTGGGACATCGGCATGGACTTCGATGCCGACATGATCGCGCAGTTGGTCGCGCACCTTCCCCCCGAACATCCGGCCTGACGCGCCCCGCTCATCCACGCCCTCATGCTGTCCGAATCCGTACTCGCCGCTTTCCGTTCCGCCCTCGGGGCGGATCGCGTCTTCGACGATGCCGTCACGCGCATCCTGTATGCCCACGACGAGACGCCGCGCCATGTCGAACCCGAGGCCGTGCTGTTCCCGGCCTCGCACGCCGACGTGGCCGCACTGGTGCGCATCGCGTTCGAACATGGCATCGCCCTGACACCGCGCGGCGCCGGCTCCGGCAACGTCGGCGGCGCCCTGCCGGCGCCCGGCAGCGTCGTCGTCAGCTTCGAGTGCATGCGGCGGGTGCTCGAATTCGACCCCGACAACCGCCTGATCGTCGTCGAGCCCGGCGTGGTCACCGAAGACATCGACCGCATCGCGCGCAGCGCCGGCCTGTTTTATCCGCCCGACCCCGGCAGCAGCGCGTATTGCCGCATCGGCGGCAATCTTGCGATGAACGCCGCCGGGCCGCGCGCCGTCAAATACGGCGTCACCCGCGACTACGTGCTGGGGCTGCGCGCCGTCACCGGCAGCAGGCAGGAAATCCGCACCGGCTGCCGCACCACCAAGGGCGTCACCGGCTACGACCTGACCCGCCTGCTGGTCGGCTCCGGCGGCACCCTCGCGCTCATCACCGAAGCCACGCTGAAACTGCTGCCCGCGCCGGAAGCCGTCGCCACCCTGCGCGTATGTTTCGCCAGCAACCGCGCCGCGCTCGATGCGGTCAGCCGCGTCATGCATCAGGCTGTCATGCCCTGCGCGCTCGAATTCATGGATCGTCATGCCATCGATGCCATCCGCCCGACCGGCGCGGCAGACGATCTGCCGCCCGGCACCCGGGCATTGCTGATGGTCGAAGCCGACGGCGCCGCGCAGGATCTGCCGCGGCAGATCGCCGTGCTGGAACAGACGCTCGCCGGCGAAGGCCTGCTCGACATGCGCAGCGGCTTCGAGCGCGACGACATCGCGCGGTTGTGGGCGGCGCGCAAATCGCTGTCGCACGCGGTCAAGCGCATCGCACCGCTGAAGATCAACGAAGATGTGGTGGTGCCGGTATCGCAGCTAGCCGACTTCGTCGACTTCATCGACCACACCGCGCAGGCGCAGCGCCTGCCGATCGTTTCGTTCGGCCATGCCGGCAACGGCAACCTGCACGTCAATCTCATGGTGCACCCCGACGACGCGGACGAAATGAGGCGAGCCCACCTGGCCCTCGAAGCCATCATGCTGCGTGCGCTGGCGCTGGGCGGCACGCTATCGGGCGAACACGGCATCGGTACCGAAAAGCGGCGCTTTGTCGCGCAGGAAATCGATTCCGTCACGCTGGATCTGATGCGCGCGATCAAGCAGCAATTCGATCCGCACGGCCTGCTCAACCCCGGCAAACTTTTTCCTGATTAAGATCACCGCAAAGGCTTTACAAGCGCAAAAGGCATCTATAGAATGCGCGGCTTCGTTGGGGGTATAGCTCAGCTGGGAGAGCGCTTGCATGGCATGCAAGAGGTCAGCGGTTCGATCCCGCTTACCTCCACCAACTGACAGGAAGTCCGATGCACAAGCTTGGCGTCATCACCACCCTGCTGGGGTTGATACTGAGCGTAGTCGGTCTGGTTGTTGGGTTCTGGAAGATGTTGAATGGTGGCGGGCACGCCGAAATCTGGCTGGGGCTGGTACCATTGGGTTTCGTCGGTTTGCTACTCGGCGTCACCTTGACGCAGCTTTCCAGGAAGTAATGACGACGCAAGTCGTGGCAGCAAAGTTGGCGGTTCGCACCGTCGTCCGGGTCCCCATCGTCTAGAGGCCTAGGACATCGCCCTTTCACGGCGGTAACCGGGGTTCGAATCCCCGTGGGGACGCCACAATCCTTCCCGGGTTGTGACACAAATCGAGTACTTGAGAAATCAATAAAGCGGCCGAGCGCCGCTATTTTTATTGCGCGTTGCGCCCTGAATCCAAGCTGGCGCCCCGAAGACGAATCGAACGTCCGACCTACCCCTTAGGAGAGGGAAACGCGATTGGCATCAAAGCCTTAATTTGCGCGATTCTTTCCTCTTCGGTACGATTGTTGTCACCCATCTGTCACCCGGACATGAAAAATGGCGACGATCCGAAAGCGCGGCGAGCTCCAGTGGCAAGCCATCGTGAAGCGCAAGGGCTACCCCTTGCAGTCGAAGACCTGGCACACCCGGAAAGAAGCTGAAGCTTGGGCACGCGCAGTTGAGTCAGAAATGGATCGCGGCGCCTTCGTCTCGCGCGGCGAAGTCGAACGGACCACGATCCGCGATCTGATTGAGCGTTATCGGGAGGACGAGCTGCCAAAGAAGCGTGGCAAAGGCTTCAAACCCGCCCTCAAAACGCTGGAATCGGAGCTTGGCGCTTACTCACTTGTCGCACTGTCCAGCAAGATCGTCACGGATTACCGCAAGAAACGCCTCGCATCCGGTCTCTCAGGGGATACGGTGCGCAAGGAAATCAACCTTCTATCCCGCATCATCGACCTGGCCGGCAAAGAGTGGGGGCTGCCGCTCCCAGCCAACCCCTGCGCGATGGTGAGCCGCCCACCGCCGGGGAAATCACGGGAGCGCCGCCTTGAAGGCGATGAGCTCGAGAGTTTGCTGGCTGCGGCCGGTGATGAAAAACAACTACGCGCCCTGATTGTCGTGGCCATCGAATCGGCCGCACGCCTGGGTGAACTGCTGTCGGTCACGTGGTCCGACATCGATCTCCAGAGACGGGTAATGATCATTCGTGGGATCCAGGGTCGTGGCACGAAGAACGCAGATGCGTTCCGAGCGGTTCCACTTTCAAGTGAGGCGGTGCGTGCCCTGAAGGACGTTAAGAAACTCCCCGCTTCCATTGATGGCCGGGTATTTTGGTGGTGGACCGCCTCCGACTCGTTTAACAAAGCCTGGCGACGACTGTGCGGCACAGCCGATGTGGAGGGGTTAAGATTTCACGACTTGCGACACGAAGCCACGTCACGCTTGTTCGAGAAGGGCGTATTCGACAGCATGGAAGTCGCCAGCATCACAGGGCACAAGACCCTGGCCATGCTCAAACGTTATACGCACCTACGGGCGGAGGACTTGGCAAAGAAACTCGGGTAACACAATCCCGCGCCAAATAAGCGCAGGCCACGCAGCTTGCGCATTAAATCCGATGCAGTCACGGGGGAGATCAAGTGCATTTGGAGGACTATAAGGTTTACAGCAAGCGAAACCCTTCAATTGGCAAGGCATTGGCGTTGTCCGCTGCGCCCACCAAGATTCATTATCTGCTGAGAGGGCGCAATGCGTGGCACTCGACATGGGTTCAGCACTATTACCCTGGCTGCATGGCCACTTCCAACCATGACGTGGAGTCCGACGCGGAGAAGCGACGCGAAAATGGAAGCGTTTGGTCAATTACAGAGCTCCCCGCACTAGCAGTAGCTTCTGAAGCCGGAACACTTGTCATCACCCAACTGAACCAACGCACACCGTTGACCGGATATTCTCCGGAAGCGATCTCTGCTCCCCCCCCACAAGGAACTCAGCTCATGGAGGGCGCTAGGAATCGTTACCTGATTTCGGGCACCCCACTAGCGCATATTGCCCTCTCTTTCGAGCCTGGAAGTCGGTTCTGGAAGCAAAAACCACCCCCGCAAGATTCGGTAATCCTGCTTTACCTTCCGAATCCAAAAATCCAGCTTGAGCCGCTCACCGACCAGTTATTCCGACGACGCTCGCAGCCTTCTGGGGGGCGCCAAAATTCGATTTGCTGGTCGGTTCTTCCTGGTGACGTCGACTCAAGCGCGGTCTCCAGACTGGCCTCCGATTTTCAGGAAGCGGTCCCGAGCCAGATTAGCTTTTGAAGCGTGTGTCCGGAGACGCGCATGAACATCATTGTTGAGACTTTTCTGAATCCCGGTGAGCCATCTTCAGCGCCCTATCGGGTACGGCCTATCGCGGGCCAGGCTTTTCCGCCTACCATGAGAGTTCAATGCTCTCGAGCGATGCGGCATGCACACCCACTCGGAACAAAGTTCTTGCTCCCTGTCATGCTCGTTCAGAACAGAATGGGCACAAAATTTCTGCGAGAAGTGGGATCCGGGCCCTGGCAAGTTGTTAATTGAATTGAGCCAAACATCGGCCCAAGAAGACAACCCACACGCTGCAACGCCGGCAGGCACGGGGGGCAAGCCACTCTAGTCCCGCCCGTCTCATTTGTGAAATTGACCAAGAGCAGAGCTCACATCGTCAGTCGGCAGCCGGCAGGATGAATAGAAATGGTGGCTCGTTCCGAGCTGTGATATACACACCGAGGACAGAATAATTGGGGCGAAGCTGGGTGCGATGACGAACATAGATGTGGCTGGAGCAGTAGAAACGGTAGCTCCAGGGGCTAAGAGCGATGCATCACACCCACTGCTCACCGAAGCCGTACCAATCGACGACCACTGCATCGGCAACCGCTGGTCTGTGCAGGACGTATCGCAGCTCGCAAGTATCACTGCCATTATCGCAATGGGCCAGGCGGCTTACGCTGCTCATGTCTTGAAGGAGCTTCTTCCCGCCACACCTGCATTTACCAACAACGATCTTTGCAACGAAGCGAAGGTCAAGCTGACAATACAAGAAGATGGCAAGAAGCCTCGGACGGGCTATCCACGTTGGCAGCGTGACGGCTTCATCTTCGAAGTCATTTCCTGGATCGCAGCTCGCCAGGATCTTGGCGAGCTCGCTCTTCTGAAGGACCCGCACGTAAGCGCCACGTCGCAAGGGATTGACGGCCTTATGATCGAGCTGGCTGACAATAAATCGAAAGTGGCCATGACCACGGTCTTTGAAGACAAATGTACCGAGAAACCGAGGGAAACGTTCCTGGGAAAGGTCATCCCTGCATTCCTTGAGCGCCACCAGAACAAGCGAAGCGCTGAGCTCGTCGCGGCCGCCGCAGCCCTCCTCCGCACGGCCGGCATTGGCGACGCCGCTGCCGCCCAGCTTTCAGCGGCCGTGATGGACAGCAGTCAGCGACGCTATCGTGCCGCCTTTGCGTTAACCAAAGAGTATGACGGGCAGGTTGAACGAGAAAAGCTCTTTAAGGGTTATGACATTTTGGCCGGCATATCTCAAAACCAGCGCGTCGGTGCAAGCCTAATTGTCAGCGGAGAACTTCGCGAATGGTTCGATACCGTGGCCTCGCAGGCCATCGCCTATCTGGATGAACTCCAAGCGAAGGGCGCCTGAATGTTCGATGCAGTCACTGCTCAGCTTTTGCGATCGGCACCGGCCGTGCCGGGACTTGACCCAAGCGATATTCCCGCACTGCTAACGAGTCACTTTGCCAACCTTGTGTCTGCCCGATTGAGGGGCTCGGTTGATGCTCCTGTCGAGGCTGTTGACGGGTGGCCTTCCGAGCGTATTGCGGACACTTATGAACTGATCGCCTCGCTTGAAACAGATGGCGCGTTGTGCAGGGCTTCTGCGTTCGTCGCCGGCACGGCGCAGCAAATTCTCGCAAGACGGCAGTCAATGCAAGAGGCCAGGGACACTCCTCTCGCCAATATTAATAGGGATCGCGTCGATCCGACGATCTCGGCCGCTTTGCTGTTCCTTGCCGCTGAGCAGTACGCTGATGCGAATGAGGCAGCCTTTGCTATCCGTCCTCACCCGGCAGAACAGCTTTACGAGGCCACGATTCTCTCAGAGGACATTGCCGACCTCGCTCGCGGCCAGCTTAGTCGCATCCTGGAGCGTGCAGAACGGTGGCGAAAACCAAAGCCTAGACGCGATCTAGAGACTGCGGCGCTCGCCGCATTGCTCGAAACTTTGATATCCGGTGTTGAGATGCTCGCGGCGCATTTTTTGAGTGTCCCCTCTCCCCAGCAAAGCATCAGCGGCTTCGATGACGCGCGCGACGCCTTCAAGGGCGTCCTGAAGTTATCTGCCGCAGTGGATAACGAGCACAACAAAGATATCGGCGGGAGCATCCTGAACACCTATGCCGGGCCTCATCATCTCGCCTCGCTTCTAATCGCCGCCTGTAACGGCATAAGCGAGGCAGCCTTGACGACCTTGCCACCACCAGACGGCGCCGACCCTGGATTCTGGGTAAGCTGGCTGCGCTTGAGGGCAAGCAACTTCCCATTTGTCTGGCCGAACCATCGCGAGGCCCTGGCAAGGGAATTCCACCAGACTGGCAAATCCGCCGTGGTCGTTCTCCCCACGGGTGCAGGCAAGACCACTGTTTCCTCGCTCAAGATAGCGGGCGTGCTCGCGAGCGGAAAAAAAGTCGTCTTCCTTGCGCCCACCCATGCGCTAGTCGAACAGCTCACGGGCGACCTCCAGGAGATGTTTCCGAAGGACATTCTTGGTTCGGCCGTATCTAGCGATTTCGACCTCTTGTTCCAGAGTGACGCGCAGCTTCAGGAAATCGAAGTAATGACTCCTGAACGGTGTCTTGCCATGCTTTCGTTTGCCCCCGAAGCTTTTTCAGACATTGGCCTACTCGTTTTTGACGAGTGTCATCTGCTTAGTCCCCAATCGGGCAAGATACGGCGGGCGCTTGACGGCATGCTGTGCCTGCTGGCCTTGAATCACATCGCGCCGAATGCCGATTTGCTTTTCCTATCGGCAATGCTAAAGAACGCCGAGGAGTTCGCAGAGTGGATTGGCCAGCTTACAGGGCGAGCCTTCGTGTGCGTCGATCTCTTGTGGAAACCGAGCCGGCAAGCGCGTGGAGTACTGATCTACAAGAAAGAGGATCTAGACAAGGCCAAGCAGGCGGCGGAAGCCATTCAAAGAGCGGAGAACAAGAAGAAAAAGAAGCAAGCCAAGGGGCTCCGCGCCTCAGCACTCAAAGAGCTTGCGGTCCAACCATGGGCAATATGGGGGTTACAGCACAACTGGCTCGGCCAAGGAACAGCAAGTTGCATTAATTGCGAAGTGCTTGATAGACCTGTACGCCTCTCTGGTAACAATAAATATGGGCCGATCTACCTCAAACCCAACGCGAATCAGGTGGCCGTTCAACTGGCCACGTCCGCTGCACGGAGCGGCCTCAAGTCGATTGTTTTCGTCAACACCAAGAACGATGCGGTTTCGGTTGCTCGGGAAATTTCCTTGCAGCTCAATGAGGCAGCTGATTCAACCGAAGCTGAACAGGCGAGATGGGATGCTCTTCAGGCTGAGCTTGGTGATCTCAAACATGCTCTTCTGCCGAAGCCGGATATTGCCGTACCGCATAATTCATCGATGCTGCGCCTGGAGCGCGAGCTCGCCGAGCGAATGTTCAAGCGACCGAACGGGGCCAAGGTCATTGTTGCCACACCCACATTGGCACAGGGGCTCAATCTGCCCGCCCATCTAGCCATACTCGCGGGGGACAAACGGGCAGACGCTGCCCAGAAGGGCCGAGAGGATCTTGAAGCCCACGAAATCCTAAACGCAGCAGCAAGAGCTGGGCGGGCCGGCCATCTCGCTAATGGCGTCGTTCTCCTTATACCAGAACCGATTATCAGCTTCTCTGACGGCGAGCCGCTGGAATGGGATGTTGTTCAGAAGCTCAAGTCCATCCTCCCCGAAGATGACCGCTGCGTTGTCATCAGCGATCCGCTTGAGATCGTCCTAGATCGGCTCATGCAGGGGGAATCCCTTGATGCGGACGTTCGCTATGTGGTCAATCGGATGGAAGCACTTCGCGAGGCGGAGGGCATAGAAGAACCCACATCACTCTTCGACCTTCGAAAATCGCTTGGCGCGCATGCGGCTCGTAAGCGGGGAGCCGAAGCGGAATTCGAAGCTAAGATCGCCGACCTCAAGAAAGTAATTGCGCAGGGCAGACCAGAGGGAGCCGACGACACAGTGGCCGCGCTTGCATCGCAAAGCGGCTTACCGATGGACCTCCTATTAAGGCTTAAAGAGAGAGTTGTTTGGGGCGCAGGTTCACTGCCAGTAACCGTGGAGGAGTGGCTGACTTGGACTGTCAATTGGCTTACCGAGGACGAGAATGCCCGCGCTTCACTCCTTTATGACGTAAAGAGATCGTTTCTGGGCGCGTGCGGCGCCAACAAGGACGGCGAGATCACTGCGCATGAATTGGCACTCATCCTACCCGGGTTGCTCGCCTGGATTAGAGGAAAGCCTCTCGCCGCCATCGAGAAGGAGCTTGGCGGAGACCCAGACGCGGCCTCCGCGGCAAAACGAGCTTGCCCACGGGCACGAGAACTTCTCGGCAGCGTCATACCACGAGGCTTTTCGTTCGTCATGGGGCTGGTGTCGCACGTAATCAAAAGCGTAGATCCCTTTGACTTTCAGGAGGGCTTAAGCCGCCAACTTGTCGAGTGTCTAGGGACGGCTATGAGAAAGGGATACGATGCGCCGGAGAAGATTTTCTTTGCGGGCGAGCACCCAGATGTCCTAAGCCGCGTCCAAATGCACGAATTGTGGGCCCATCAGAATCCTCCCGCTTAACCTAGAGATCTCGACCGATCAACAGTCGACGATGCAATGGTTGCAAGCATCACAGCTGGCTACGCACCTCCAAACGCCAGTCGCCCAATTTGATGTTCTATTGCTCACTCATCACGTTATTTACAGTAGTGCCAGAAGTAACTTGCTTGTCCTTACCCGTTTGAGATTCAAACCGCTCATATTCCAAAATCCATGCGACCAGCTCGCGAAGCCGATGCCGATCGGCTTCTTTAAGCGCGGTGATAACGCGGGCAATCCCCTGCGGGTAACGCTCCCCTTCCCGTTTCTCGATCCTCACACGTCCGCCCGGCCAAGCTTTCGACTGTAGCAACCGTCCTGCTGCAATCAGGGCGCGGACCTGGGATTCATTCACTTGCGAGGCGCCAGGGCTCGCATGAGATCCGCAGCTTGCGCCTGCAAGGCCTCAACCTGCCCGCGTAGCTGAGCCGCTTCCTCTCGGGCGGTAGCCGCCTCCTTTCGAGCACCGTCCCGCTCGGCGTGTGCCTTGGTCAATCTCTCCGCAACACGACTCGCTTCGGCTGCTGCCTGCTTGCGCTGCTCCTGGTGCATCTGCACAGCGGCCTCGGCCTTGGCCTTCACGGACGCCAACTCGGCGCGTGCCGCGTCGCGTTCGGTGACAATGTCCTGAAAGGCCTTCTTCTGCCCGGCCAACTCGCTTTGGTAACGGCTACGCTCAGCTTCAAAACCGGCGTTCAGGCAGTCTATCTCGGCAGCATGTTCCTCGGCTGCCGCCTTGGCAGCCTGCTCGGTCAAAGTAAGACGCTCCCGGACTTGGGCCAGCTCAACGGCTTGCGCTTGGCTGACGGCCTGCACGTCGGCCAGAAGCTTTTCGAGCCCGGAGGCAGTAGCTCTCGCTTCCTCCATCTGGCTTTCCAGGTCATCGACCGTCTGCGCGGCGTCGGCCAGTTCGCGCTCGGCAAACTCTCGCTGCTCACCAGCAGTTCGGATGACTTCGGCAACGCGTCGCTCGGCCGTTCTAACGGCTTTATCGTTGAGCTCGACTGCCAGCGTCGCCAGGCGCTCCGTGAGCGCCTTGGACACGGCAGCCACCTCGTCTGCAACTTCTACCGGCAACTCAGCGACTGGCTCGGCCTTGGCGACTGATTGGCTGCTGACGTGCTCCTCCCACACCTGTTTGAGACGGGCAGGATTGCCGCCGCCGATTTTCTGGCGAATGGCGAAACCCGTCACAGCACGGCCGGCAGCATGCAGATCTTGGCCTGCGCTGATGATCGACTCTGTAGTGAATTCTGCCGGACGCATGGATGGCCCCTCCTGAACAAACAAACGAATAAACAAACAAACGAACTAACGATCACAGTTCAAGTTTGATCGGCAGTTAGCTGGATGCCGGTTTTTTGGTGTTTTCTGTCCACGCACGCGCCTTCAATCTTCATCAGGAAGCAGGATAGTGATGACCGGATCGCCGTCGTCTCCGGGCCCGATTTGCGCGACCAATTTCACCAAGCGTGGCCGCACGCCGTGTCCGCCACGTGGCACACGGTAGAGCTGGAAAACAAGTCTCTGCGCACCAGCGCCACGACGCGCAGCGTTCATCGCCATCCAAAGCACGTCCCACAATCTCCCCGCCTCGTCTTGGTAGGTCTGGCGGCAGTTGTCCGCCTCACCCCACTCCACGCAATCGGCCCAGACCGCGCGGGTGACAGCTACCGGGATGCGGAATCCGACTTCTCTTGCCACCTCGTCGACGCAAATCAGCTGACCGTCCTCGATGGCCTGCTTGCGGGTGTAGGTATAAATCACTTCACCGAAAATCTCGTTCATCGTGTTCATGTGGACCTCCTCAGGTTGATGGTTGCTTGCGGGTACCTCGCGAACTGGGTTTCAAAACTGCCGGATTCGAAGACTCTGGAGCCCCGGCTTTTCTGCTCCGGCGCTGGCTGGTGTTCTGCTTGCCCGCGCTGCCGTCTTTCGTGAGTTCCTTCGCCCTTGCGACGGGTTTAGGCGGGGGGATGAGGGATGCAAGGGGACGTGGAATAAATGTCGGCGCCCGCGTGCGCAGCACGGCTTGGCGGGCGTTGGCGTTTATGCCGCGAAAGCCCCTTGCAAGGCGCATAGCGCCGTTCCCTCAGCAGCCTGGCTATGGTCGCGAACTAAGGGCGAAGGAACTCACGAAGGACGGGGGGATTGCGCGGAGGCACCGGCTGCGACGGTGCATATTTGAAGGGTTTTAGTCCACCGCGATGCCGTAGGCATGGCGCTGACAACCCCTGTTGCCGCCGGAACGGCGGAGCGGAGCCGACGCCGCAGGCGTGGGCGGAGCGGAAGGGACAGGGATGCACAGTCGGAGCAATCAAATACGGACGTTAGCGCAGATGGTGGCGGCCGTTTCTTCATCGGCCGAAGCTGGCCTTTCGCCATTATTGCTCTCACGGTTCTTAGTATTGGTATACGAAATCAGGCCGATGACTTCCTTGGGGATGGCAGTAACTGCGATAATTGACTGACCTAACAACACAAGCAAACGACAAACCCAAGATCGCCGTCGGTTTTCCAGCCAAGTTCTTCTCGCTGACCGTCTGCTCAGACAGCCCCAGATGTCCAAACTATCCTTCATAGATCTCTTTTCCGGGTGCGGCGGTCTTTCCCTCGGCCTTTCCCTGGCGGGGCTTCAAGGGGTGTTTGCTGTCGAGCGAGACCCGATGGCATTCGAGACTTTCTCGGACAACTTTCTCGGACAACGTAGGGTGCCAATCACAAAGTTCGCTTGGCCAAGGTGGCTAGAACAGCGTGCCTGGCCAATAGATGACTTGTTGGCGAAGCATCGGACGGAATTGCTGCAGATGCGGGGGGGGGTCGACATCCTGGGAGGTGGGCCTCCGTGCCAGGGGTTCAGCTTCGCTGGCAAGCGGCAGGAATCTGACCCTCGCAACATGCTGTTCCAAAAATATGTCCAGGTCGTAGATGCGATTAGACCCAAAGCCATCGTATTAGAGAATGTCCCGGGCATGCAGGTGGCGCACCGATGCAAGCAAGGGGCCAAGAACGAATGCATTCGATCGAATGAATCCTTCTACGACAAACTAAAGACCAGCCTGGAAGCTATTGGCTATCAAGTCGATGGGAGGATCGTGGATGCATCTACATTCGGCGTCCCGCAGAAGCGCTCGCGTCTTGTCGTGATAGGGCTTAGGACGGAATTGGCAGGCCGGTTGCCGGGGAGCATTGATCGTGCATTCAAGTTGTTGGATGAAACACGACTCAAGCTGCTCCGGGACATGGGATTCCACGAGGGGGTTGTTTCAGCTGGAGATGCCATATCCGACCTGTTAATCGAAGGTAAGTCGCGCAAGGCTTGCCTCGACCTATTTTCAGCTGGTTTTGAAGAAATCATCTATCCCGGGCCACGTACCCCTTACCAAAAACAGATGCACAAGCACTGCAGGGACAACGAGATGGATAGCATGCGGCTCGCCAGGCACACAAAAGTAGTACAAGAAAGATTCCGGATGATCCTCCAAGAATGTAACCGGGGGGTCATTATGAGCAAGGCCAGCCGGGAACGGTTTGGCCTAAAGAAGCACCGGATACATCCTATGGCGGCTAACGTGCCCGCACCCACGATCACGACATTGCCCGACGACGTCCTCCACTATGAAGAGCCAAGGATCCTAACAGTGCGCGAGAGCGCAAGGCTGCAGAGCTTCCCGGACTGGTTCCGTTTCAAGGGCAAGTACACGACAGGCGGCCCAATGCGTACGAAGGAATGCCCGCGCTATACACAGGTCGGTAACGCGGTTCCACCCTTCCTTGGATGGGCGATCGGCTTGGCCATCAAGGCTGCGCTTGCAGAGGCCGGGCAGACGAAACAAGTAGAACAGCCAGGCATTAGAAACCGCATAGCAGCCTAGAGGAGGCCATCAGGGAGATGGAGAACCAGAACAACAAGCCAACGTTCCCCCATGATCTTGTCGAGTGGGCAGGCCAACACTCCGGAGGCGTCAAGCGGCTCTTCGACCAAGATAGTGGCCGTCCTGGCAAGGCGCTACTCCGCACCCACCTGATCGACCGACTGGAAGACTGGGCCACGGCAATCGCAGCTAGCGAGCCGGGTACTCCACGCGTCCTCCTTCTGGTCGGTGGCCCAGGGAATGGCAAGACCGAAGCCATAGAGCACACCATCCGCAGCCTCGACAGTGCCCTTGCCACCGGCGGCCAGCTGAGCATTGAACTTAGCAAGGCCTTCAATCCTGATGGGGACAATGTGTCCCGCCTCGTGGTCACCGACGCTGGGCGGCTAGCATCGCCTGCAAGGCTACTAAACCTGAGCATTGTCCAGGATGCCTCTCTAACCGCGGGACACGAGGGAAGTACTGCACCGCTGCTTCTCATCGATGAACTCACGAAGGCCTGTGCCGGGGACAGCCACGACCTTTACCTTTGCTGCGTGAACCGCGGCGTCCTGGACGATGCCCTGATCCATGCCATCGACAACAAGTCCGACGACATCAGGATGCTGCTCGAGACCATCACCCGGTCCGTCAGCCTGTCCTCGTCGGCCCCTGTCTGCTGGCCCCTGCAGGACTATCCCTGGGCGGCTGTCTGGCCGATGGATGCCGAGTCACTGACGGTCCCTGCCAAGGCCGGAGCAAGCGTCCCAGCACTGGAGCTCCTTGCCTATGTGACCGATCTCGGGGCGTGGCCCAGCTCTGGATCATGCCCTGCAGGTGCGAACTGCCCCTTCTGCCATAGCAACCAGCTCCTTAACCGTGACGGCCATAAGGAGGCCCTCCTACAGGTCCTCCGGTGGTACGAACTCGCCAGCGGGAAGCGCCTGAGCTTCCGCGACTTGTTCTCCATGCTGTCCTATCTCCTAGCAGGCCACCAGCACGCCGTGCGTGGCCAGAAGACGACACCATGTGAATGGGCAGCCCATCAAAAGGAACTCGACAACGCCGCCCAGACCAACAATGGGAACGGGCGCAACGAGCTTACTGCGCTCCTCCGCCTGGTCTCGGCGAGCTACCAACATGCGCTGTTCCATTCCTGGGACACGGGGAGCGCGAGCGTCCTGCGCCGCGACATGAAGGATCTGGGGCTTGACGGTGGCAGGGAAGGAACACGCATGCTCAAGGGGCTCCTCGCCTTCCTCGTTGAAAGGAAGACCAGCTACCTGCCCACGTCAATCTCGGGGATCCTCACGGACCTGTCCACTAACCTCGACCCGGCAATCGCCTCGCCCGAGACGGAAGTCGCCCTCAGCAAGCAGACCACCGTTCGCCTCGCGGACATAGATATCCGTTTCAGCCGCTCTGTCCGCGCGGGCCTCGAATACCTGAAGAAGTACCAGACACTGTCCCCCAACGAGATCGAGCTCTTGCGGCGACTTGCCACGGCAGACACCATGCTGTCGGAGCCAGCTGTCCGCAAGAAGCGCCCGACCGCCGCCAACCGCATCCAGCGCTACCTGCGCGACCTGGCCTGCCGCATCGTACGCCGTAGCGTCTGTACCCGATCCGCAAAGGTGGCAAACGCAAGCCTCCTTGGCTCCTTCCAGATGGTGGTGGAGGATGACCAGGGCAGGCACGTACACGATGTCGCGCTGAAGGTCCGCCAACTGTTGAACAGCCACAACGAATTCGAGATCCCGCTAACGACTACCTTTGGCCAGCCATTGCCCCCAGCCCAGCGCCAGGCGACACTTGTCGTCCCGCCACAACAGGTCAAGCCAATCCCTACCTTCAAGGAGGGGCGTCCGCGGGCTCCCATCTGCTTCTTGCGGGTTGGAGCTTCACCAGATTCACCGCCGCTGGCGTTGACCTACGAGCTCTACAAGGCCATCCGCGAGCTAGAGCGAGGGCTGTCCCCAGCATCGCTACCACGCGCCGTGACCGCCCTGCTCGACACGGCCAGGGCCCGGCTCGCCGGCCATATCGTGCGTGATGGCGAACTATTGGACAACGCGGCTATCAAGGTTGGCCGCGAAGGGACCACAATCCGTCTCTCCTGGGGAGGGCAGTTCGTCGCAAGCCAGGAAGGGGCTAACCAATGAGCCTGGAATCCTTCAAGGAGAAGCCCTGGCTAAGCCCGCATAGCACGTACAAGCAGTCAGCCTTCGTTATCAGCCCGGCCCCAGAATATGCGAGCTCAGAAGTCCTGTTGGCTTCGCTCTACCGCTCCATCGGGTTTGCTAGCGCCAGCGAGGCTTCGGTGCCCCAGGCGGGACGTGAACTCGACAAGGCCATCGAGCTCCGGCGGCGGCACAAAACACAGCCAGAAGGCGCCACGCTCGGGCCAGACGACTGGTTCACGATGCTGCATGGAATCTTGGAAAGCCCAAAACTTCCGAAGCAGTCGAAACTGCGTTTCATCCAGATGACCCCCCTCGTGCCCGAGGCAGCCCTATTCTCAAATTCTCCGCGCCTCAGGGGTAACCCATGGAACCCTGGCCTGATAGTCAGGAACATGGTCGCCATGGGAACGCCGGACGAGGCAAGTGCACAGGCGCTTTGGAAAGACTTATTCCAGGCCCTTACCATCGATGATGAGGACGACGTGTTCGCGCGATGGCTGCACAGGGAGGCACAGGCGTGGACAGGGTCCACCGAGTGGGCATTGGTCCCCCTACAGGAGGGAGAAACTTTCCGCCTCGCCAGGACGGACCACGATGCCATCCGATTCCTACCCGCTCGGCGCTTCTCGGCCGATCTACGCGCAATCATCGACATCAAGGCTCGCCTTACCCGCCGCCAATGGACAAGCTTGCTGGAGGCCGTCCTACGGTTGGGTGCCGTGGCCCACGTGGCCTGGTTGTGTGACGTACACGAGCGGACTTGGCGCGTAGTACGAGATTCACTCGCCGGGCACGGACCTGCGAACGAAGAGGAAGTCCGGGGGCAGGTTTTTCCCCTTGATGCCAACTACATGGCCTATGGCGCGAAGGCGCTGAACAGCTTCAAGGACTTGGCATCAAGTTACCTGATTGCCCGACTGGGCATCAATACCGTCCTCTGGGCTCTGGATGAGGCTGGAGTAAAGCAATCTGGCGACCTCTCTTCGTCGCTAGGCATTGCAACCCTGTGCAAGGTGGTCCGTGACCAAAGGGTCAAGCTTGAGTCGATGGGAACACTAGACTGCTTCTATGACCTTGCAGAGCAAGAAGCAAGAACCCTGGCTTGCGACAAGGGAATAGGCAACAACCTGTTCGAGTTTGCCAGGCATGTACTCGGGCAGCGACAAACCGCCGTGCCAATTTTACGAGGCTACGACCAGGGCTACATCCTGCGCAAGGCAGGTAGCCACAGCAACAGCCCCTGGATACTTTCCCTCGGCCCCGTCGCGGTCCTTGCGATGGTCCACTGCGCCCTTCACGGGATGAACGGCCCAAGATCGATACACCGTCTCGCCGAGCACCTTGCCGGTTACGGCGTTCTCGTCAACCGGAACGACATCGCGCAGAACGACCTCGGGCAGCAGCTGCGACTGCTGGGCCTCGTCCTTGATAGCCCGGATGCCGAAAGCGGGATGCTCCTCCTGCCTCCATTCGCCCCCAGCAACCACATTCCCTCCTGATCATGAACCGACTGATCCACGAGCTAGCCAAGACGATTCGGGGCCACGTCGCCGAAGCCACCCGGGGGAAACCCGGCACGAACCTAGAATCGCGATTCGTGTTCCATGGTCCCCCGCTATGGCTTCTCGAGGGGGTTCTCGCTGAACTCAGCCAGCACGGAGGAATCCGGTTGACCGCAGAGGAACATGGCACGGATGCGCTACTCCCGGTACTCCTTCCCTTCCCCGAGGGGCAGGCCCATGGTCCAAACCCGCGCATCGGTGAATCCGGTGCCTGCACGGATGCGCACCTACTTCAGGTTCGGAATACCCCGGGGAAAGCAAGCTTCGTCGCCCTTGTACCCCCGAGCCTCCATATCAATGCCTCGCTTGACACCACGTCGGCCGAACTTGGCATCACGCCTAGCAACAATACCCAGGGAATACCATTTGAAAAATGGTGGAACGATGGTTTCGTCCAGCACCTTGCTCTCCAAGGCTTGCGCTACGCAGGCCTCAGCGCGGAAGAAACTGAAGAAGCAATGCTGCTCGTGGAGCTGGGCGCTGCAGCCTGCGACCACATGGACCTCGACAAGGGGAGCCGCGAGGCAGCTTGGCGACTAATCACCAGGATCTACTCGATTCCCAACGACGGGCATGGCCTTACTCCAGGACAGGCTGTTTCACTCGTTTGTGGTTTCCCTCCGATGCAGGACGGGAGCGTCTCCGCAAAGGCACAAGCCGCGGTCCTGGCACAAATTGCCAGTGCAATGTCCGAAGGCTTCCGTACCACAACTGACCGGCTCATCGAGAACGACTGTCCTGCTGACGTCGCCGATGCACTGAGGGGGTTTCTGGAACATCTACGTCAACGATGCGAAGTTCCCTCGACATTCTCAAATGCCACGCCGGCATTCTACCTCCCGCTCGACTCCGAATCGCTACTCCCGCCGCCTGCTTGGTGGCCTACGCTCACTGTCGAGGCATGGATAGAACTTTTAGATGACACCCATGACTTCGATGACCTTGCCATAGCTTGCACGAATGCAATACTGCCCCCCAACCGGGGACAGCCCTCCGTAGTTTGGGAGGAAGTGACGCTTGAGGTGACGTCAGATTCTGCAACCTCGGCAAAACCGCTCAACGTGGCACTTAGTGGAGGCGGCCTTGGCAAGGTGCCATGTCAACTGACCATCCCGGGAAACGCCTGCTATTCGGAGACGTTCACGAAGTTACAGCGCACGCCCGTCAACTACAAGGCAGGGGCGGACGGGTGCAAAAGTGTATCGATAAAGGTCATCCCGCTCTCCTTCTGGGCGCCCGGCATCTATCTGACATGCCGCGTGGCGACAAAGGTATCTGCACCGAAAAAGGCGAGGAATGCTCGCTCAGGGTACAACTGGGACTCCTCCATGTCCCTCCCTGGCGCGGGGCGGTATGAACTATTGGCGCTGGTATCCCCAGGGACACAGATCCTATCGGCCAAGGGGGTTCCTGACGACACGATGGAGAACATGGAGCGTGAACCCTTGCTGGAAGCACGCGAGATCCAGCCTGGCGAGTACATGGTCGAGGCAGAGGTCGATGGGAAGATGATCCTCGAGATTGCCTTCCTGAGGGCCGGTAGCAAGCAGCCAGAGATTTGCCGGACCCTCGTCACGTGCGACGAGACGAAGGAGGAAGGCTGCCGCAGCGAGTTCGAGCGTCTCATCCGAGCTAACCGCCTACATATTGACAAGGGCGGCAAGACGGTCATCCAGCTGGACCGCAACGCTAGGCTCTCGAGCCTCCAAGCATGGATGCTCGATGAGCGCTCCGTAGACAGATCGTTCCTCCCTATCGTCATTTCCGGCGACTATGCCGAGACCTGGGCTCCGCCTGACTGGAGCATGCCACAGGGCCCAATCCTGTCATCAGCCAGTTTCCTGTATGACCCTCGCCCTGGCGCAGCGGCCTTCACCCCCCCAACTGGATTCATCGAGGCCAGGCGTGAGATCGCGAAGCGCATCCGGTCTTCCACCGACGACAACAATGGCTTGGTGGAGTCATCACGCCTCGGCGCCTGGCTGGCACGGGACAACGAATTCCGCTCTCTCGTCGAGCAATATCTCGATTCCTACAGCGGCTGGCTGGCAGCCGACCGCGACACAGCCTGCTGGATCGATACGATCACGGTCTACCAGCGCGAGGGGGGCGGGCAGACGCTGGCGCGGATACCCGACGCGACCATCCTCTCGCCGTTGCATCCGCTACGACTGGCATGGCACTGCCTCGCCCAGCAAACAATGTACGAGGAAACCGAGGGACGCTCTCCCCTGCCATGCCCGGCAGCGAGTGTGCTGGACCCGGACTGCGTCCCGGACTCCATGACGCTATCCCTCCAGTCGCCAGGGGCCGAGAGAGGCATCGAGCACGTGACCTACGTGTCCCTTGAGTGCAATTCCGACTATTGGTCGGTCCTGTGGCACGGCAAGCGGCTGGACCAGATCACTAGCCGCACCCAGGCCCCTCCCTTCGGCGAGGCATTTGGCCTCGTCGTCGGCGGCATCGCTACGGGATTCAGTCCGGCTCAGGTCGGCCGTGCCCTAGGCGACGTGACGGACCTCCTCGGCGCCAAGCCGATCGTGAGCGTCGCGATTTCGAGCGCAGGCGGAACAACCGACGCATGCAACGAGGGACTGGCCATCTGGTCCTCCGCGCGCTTCGGCAACGGAGGCAGTGCCAACGATTGCCTAGCCGCCGGCCCGCGCTTTTTGGAGATCTATGACACCCGCGACACACTTCGTCCTGACGACGCCGTGATCGCCAACCTTGCCGAGGATACCGGCGGCCACGTTCGCTGGTACTGCAAGCAGCCGGACAACTCAACCCCGGACCTCGGCATCATTGCGCAGCTCGATTCAGTGCAGCCCGATCTCGTCGACACGTCCACGATGTCGCCCTTGTCGTGGGGTGGGCTTATCAGGCACCGGGTCCGCCGGCAACTCCAGGGGACCTTTCTCAGCGAGTCGCGGCAAGCCAAGCTTAGTGGCCGGAGTGGCGACGGCTTGCCCGACAAGCTGATCGACTGCATGTTGGCCATCGAGTCAGCCCCCGGTGGCAAGAAAGGCATCCAGTTCTCGCCAAACGTGCATGCCGTGACCCAGATGCTCGAGGACCGCCGTGCAAGTTTCGTCGCAGTGTCCTCGTCGACAGTCGACCCCGCGTGTTTCCTGAATGGGGGAATGGGGCGAAGCTACCTCTGGGACTATGATCTCCCCGCATATTCCGCCAGGGCCGGCGACACCAGCGGCTACTACCTCCTGTCCCAGATACGAGACTCCGATCGCGAAGCATTAGCCAAGGTGCTGGAGCCGCTGCCAGGATGCAACGGGCTTCCATCTGGACAAGTCGAGGAGATCTTGCTCGAGGTCGCCCGCCGCGGCATCCCAACCGTCCGTGGACTGTCGGGGGATGACACCGGAGCCACTGGGGATCTGGGCTTGTTCCTTGCTGTGCGCCTGCTTCAGGACCAATTCCGGACAGTGGGAAATGTCGAGGGTCTGGTGCCGGTCCTTGCCGGAAGTGAGGAAGATGCCACGGTGGCACTCGTCATCCCCGTGGATCCTTTCAGGGGTTACCTCGCCGACCTCGCACGCTCTCTGGGTAGGGAGAAAAAGGAAACGTCGCTATCCCGACCCGACCTTCTGGTCGCGGGGATTCGCCTCGCCGAGAACCGTATTAGCATCCTACTCACTCCTGTCGAGGTGAAATGTCGACAGGGAACCATCCTGGGGTCGAACGACACGAAAGAGGCGCTCGGGCAAGCCAGGGCCTTGTCCTCCCTCTTCCGTGCCCTGGAGGAACGGGCTGCCCAATCGCAACTCTGGAGGGTCGCCTATCAGCACCTGTTGCTATCGATGATTGGCTTCGGCCTCCGGGTCTATAGCCAACACCCAATCGCCAGTGCCAACCAGACCCGCTGGGCCGAATTCCACGAGCGGATCGCCGCGACCGTCCTCGGGGGTACGCCAGGCGCCATCGAGATCGAGGACCGCGGCCGACTTATAGTCATAGACGCATCTCCCAGTAGCGACTGCAAGGACACGGATGGAGACGGCACACCGGAGACCATTGTGATCTCCAACGTGGATGCGGGACGCATCGCGATCGGCGATTCCAACACGTTCTACGACGCTGTTAGAAAAAAGGTCGGCCAATGGTGGCTTCTACCCGAACCCAGAAAGCCAGGCGCGATCGCGCCACAAGGAGGGGAACCATTCCCCGAAGCCGCACAAGCGCCCAACACCCCAGCCGACTTGCCACGTGCCACGTCCGATATCACCCAACCTCCCATCCAGGAGCACATCGTCCAGACCGTCACGAGCAGCAGCGACGCACATGGAGACGCGTCACCTGCCACCGGGATCATCCTGTCAGTTGGGCGTACAGTAGATGGCTTAGAGCCCCGGCGGCTCAGCCTCAACATATCCGACACGCGGCTCAATCAGCTAAACATGGGCGTCGTCGGCGACCTCGGCACGGGCAAGACACAATTGCTGAAGTCCCTCATCCTCCAGATCACTAGAGGTGGGCAGCAGAACCGAGGTATCAAGCCACGATTTCTGATATTTGACTACAAGCGAGACTACAGCAGCCCGGAGTTCGTCGAGGCGACAGGCGCCAAAGTGGTTACACCGAACAGGCTGCCGCTCAATCTGTTTGATATTTCAGCTGTTGGCCAATCCAACTCTCCATGGCTGGATAGGTTCCGCTTCTTCACAGACGTGCTCGACAAGATTTACTCGGGTATCGGGCCTGTCCAGCGTGACAAGCTCAAGAGTGCGGTACGCAATGCCTACGATTCATGCCAAGGACAAGGACGCCAGCCAACCATCTATGATATTCATGCCGAATACCGAGAGCTTCTGGGAGACAAGTCGGATACGCCGATGGCAATCATAGATGATCTGGTAGACATGGAAATTTTTGAGCGTGTCCCGGAAAAGACCAAGACCTTCGATGAATTCCTCGATGGTGTCGTCGTGGTATCGCTTGACGCCCTGGGGCAGGACGACAGGAGCAAGAACATGCTCGTCGCCATCATGCTCAACATGTTCTACGAGAACATGCTACGGACGCCCAAACGCCCATTCGTGGGATCCGACCCCCAGTTGCGGGTAATCGACTCCTACCTTCTGGTCGACGAAGCAGACAACATCATGCGCTACGAGTTCGATGTGCTTCGCAAGCTGCTCCTGCAAGGCCGGGAGTTCGGCGCGGGCGTCATCCTTGCGTCACAGTACCTGCGGCACTTCAAGACCAGTACCACCGACTACAGGGAACCATTGCTGACCTGGTTCATCCACAAGGTGCCAAACGTGACACCAGCAGAGCTTGGTGCCCTGGGCTTTACATCTGACCTTGGGGATCTTGCCGAGCGCGTGAAGACCCTCCAAAACCACCATTGCCTCTACAAGTCCTTCGATGTGCCAGGAGAGATAATCCACGGGCTTCCTTTCTTCCAGCTCATCCAGAAGGGAGGCGTCCAGAGCTAGGCAGACTTATTTCCACATGGCTGACATCCTTTCCCCACGCGAGAGATCTGAACGCATGTCCCGGATCAGGGGCAAGGATACTGTGCCAGAGCTCGTGTTACGCAAGACCCTGCACGGGCTCGGATTAAGGTATCGCTTGGGCGGTGCCGGCCTTCCGGGCAAACCTGACCTCGTTTTTCCTCGCTACAAATCCGTTGTCTTCGTCCACGGCTGCTTTTGGCACCGCCATGCGGGGTGCAAGGTTGCCTCGATGCCCAAGAGTAATGTGGAATTCTGGAGTGAAAAATTCGCGAAAAACCTTGCCCGCGATGCACGGGTTGCGAAGGAGCTAGCCGCGCTAGGCTGGAGGGTCTTTACTGTCTGGGAATGCGAGCTCTCTTCAGCAAACAAAGCCAACTCGACGGGTGGGAGGCTGGCCGCAGAAATTCGCGGCGCATGATGGAGAAGTGAATCGCTCCGCCTGAGGCCGAAGGCTTCGAAGGGCTGATTACGGCCACGCAAGGCGGCGCCCAGACGGGAGCCGCGCCGTCATGGCCGAACGACCGTAGGGCGTGACCGCCAGGACGTGCGCGGGGCAAGTCGAAATGAGCGAAGCGAGCGTCTCGACGCTGCCTCCGAAGACGCGCCCGAAGGGTCGGCTTCGGACGGGGGAGCCGCCGGGAAAAGCCGACAGCGAAGCGTCGTCGGTTTTAGGGCGCCCCAGCGCCCGACCCCGAGCGGGGGCGGAGCCCGGTCGGCAAGCGCCAATGGCGCGCGCCCCCCGCTTTGCAGGCCCCGCCCAAGCGGGGTCGCGGAGGGACCGAAACGCAGCGACAGCTGCGTGCAGGGAGCGCAGCGAGTCGAACCCCGACGCGGCACGGTCACGCAGCGCAGCGGAGTGGCCGTGACGTGACGGCGGTGAGAGCCGAACGGATGTGAGGCCGACCGACGGAGGCCAGTGACGGCTTGCCGGCAAGGGTGGCCGTAGGCCGCCCGCCTGGCCGCCCGGAGGGAGCCCACGCGAAGCGGGGGGCGCGCGCCGCAGGCGGGCAAGCCGACCCCCAAGCGACCGCAGGAGCGCGGAGCGGGATCATCGAAGATGCCCCGCGAAGGCAAGCCCCACAAGGCATGCCGGGCGTCCAGCCCGGAAAGTCTGGGGTTGCGGCCCTAGCCGCCCGCGAAGCGGCCCCAGACGGTGCGTTGAGGGTGCGCAGGGGGCGAAGCCCGCCGAATGGCCACCGGCACGCTGCCGCCGAGATTGCCCCCATCGATTGCCGCGCGCGCAAACACAATCGCGCTGCGCAATTCATAAGGGCAAGCAAGGCAGCCGTTTTTCAGCGCATTGGACGCAAAAAAACCGCCGCAGCAGTTCCTGGAACCAGCTACGGCGGTGTCCGCCCGCCTGTCGGCGGGCTGCGCGGGCAAGCCGTCAAATGCGGCGCTATGCGCCTTGTTCCACCTGTCGGCGGGATTCGGGTTTGCCGCGCAGCATGCACGCAACGGTGCGCGCTGAAACCTTCAGGCCGGCGTCGGCGAGGGTGGCGGCAATCTGCTCGGCGTCGTAGCCATTCGCGTGCATGGTTTTCATGCCGGGCAGGAGCTTTTGCAGGGCTTCGTCTTTGGCAACCCTGCGGTTTTGGTTTTCGACCTTGGGCGCAGATTTCATCTTCTTCGCCAGGTCGTTGATTTTTTGCACTGTGATCATGCTGGTCAGCTTCCTTTCAGTATCAGGGTGGGCAGGTGTTCGAATGTGACGAACGAGAAATTGGAGTCGATCACCGGAGTAGGCAAGACCTTCTCTCCGGCAACAACGAGCGGCGGCAGGCTGCGCAACAGGCGCTCGACGTTGCATGCCTTTTCCGGTGTCGGGCTGGTGTAAATCACATGCCGGTATGCATTTTTCTTCAACGCACCCAGGTGATTCGCAACGACGGCTTTGTACCGCTTTACCGTCTTCACCGTGCGCTCGCACTCAATGGCCACAGGTGTGCCATCCGGCATGACGGCGATTGCATCCGGCCGGTGATGCTTGCCCCACTTCGCAGCATCTGGCCGTACCCAGTTTTTCCATCCCGCACGCAGACAGGCGAGCTTCAGGCGTTGCAGGTCGACGCTATGGTCCAGAACTGTCAGACCAATGCGTCCGCGCTCATAGGCCTTGCCGATTAGCGTGCGCTCCATGCCGGCGGCAGCACTTTGCCCGTCCATGGTGATGCCAACCAGCCGGAGGCTGCCGAACGGGATTTCGATGCTGTCGAGCGTCACCAGGCCGTCGCGAGCCATTGCAGCGAGCGTAGTGCGGACGGTGCGGCGGTCGCGCACGCCCATGACGTCACCTGCAATGTCAATCGGCGTCCAGAGCTCCATCCGCAGCCAAGCCAGCAGGCGTCGGCGTTTCGTTGCCTGGACGGCGAGACGTTCGGCATGGGAGTGGGGAATCAGGGGCATGTCTGCGCCACCTCACCGCAAAAGATCGCCAAAGTCAGCTTCGCGGGTGCGGCTCTCCCGTATGTCAAGGGGTGCAGGTTCCGCGGCTGCGTAAGGCGTTTCAGTCGGTATGGCTGCAGCACATTCAGTCAGCAGAGGCGGCGCCGGGATCGGCTCGGGCGGTGACCCGGCTTCCAGCCAGCGTGTCGCAAGGAAATACGCCGGACCGTCACCGATGACGACACCAACGCTCGCCTCCTCCCCAGCCGGCTTCGGCAGGTGCGTGAAAATGTGTGCTGGCATGTGGCTAGCCTTGCCGATGCTCTGTGCCACGCTCACGCCATCTTCATTTTCGGTCGTTCGTGTCTCCAACACCGCACGGTCGCCGGATATGAGGGACAGTTCTCGCGCAGTCTCGGCGTCAAGCATCTTGTACGCGATTTTGATACCGGAATTGCCCCAGATCGCGCCTCGCACCGCCTTGGGGTCGAGCCCTGGGCAGTCAGACAAATCACCAATGGACTGATGCGCGAAAAGCAGGTGTACGTTACGGTCGCGAATCGTTCCCCCAGCTCGTAAGGCCGCTGGCGAGAGAATGTATTTCAGCTCATCGAGGAATATCGCGACAGGCCGAGACTGGTCGCGGCGTTCATCGAGGATTTGCATGGCGCGCTGAAGAAGCAGCTTTTGCGCCGCCTGCACCTCCAGCCGCGTCGTCGAGCCCGTGACGTAGATCACACCACCGCGGTGGATGAGTTCTTCGAGCTCGTGCCCGTCCTGCCCATGACGGACATTGAAAGCCGGCACGCGTGCAATTTGTCGGAACTCACGCCACAGGTTTTCATTCTGCGTGACGCGCTCATCTTCGGCCGCTTTTTCGAGCAACTCGGGTATCGAGGCTTCGCCATCCGCGAAAGCCTCCGCCATGTATCCGGTCGCCTCCCGGTCGTTCCCTCGATAGAAATCCACTGCACCTGAGCCCGTTTTTCCCAGCTCCAACGCGACCTGCAGCAATTCTTCGACCTGATCGCGTCGCGTGCCGAGGAATGGATTTAGCTGCGGTGGCTGGCCGAACCTGAGGTCGATGTACGTGATAGGGAATCCATAGGCACTGGCTGCGCGCGCAAGGGCGCCCGGAAGCATGCGGTCCCCTTTCGGGTCCAGCACAATCACGCTTTCTCCGGCGGCGGCAAACTGTGCCAGCAGCACGCCCGCGAGAGAGGATTTCCCGACGCCGGACTCACCCAGGATTTCGAGGTGATTCTTGTCCAGCTTCGACCGTGGGAACGAGACTGGCTTCCGGTCTTGGCCAAGCCCCATGAAAATCTCGTCGCGCCCTGCCCTGCGTGCTTTTTGGATGCATGGGCCGGGGTCAAAGGGCGCTGCAAGCAAGCGCATTTTTCCGGCGTCGTTCATAACGTCCGCGGCGCACCCCCGGACTGGACTGTTGGAACGCTTGTGGGACAGCCACAGGCCCACTACCGATCCAGCGACAAACCCAGGCAATAGACTGGCTAGCGTCAACAAATGTGCGATGGCTGCGCCAGTCACGCCGGACAAAAAGATGCGACGAGTGGTGCCATTGTGAAGTTTTGAAGTAGAAGCCAGGTATCGCCATACCAGCAAACTCAACACCACAACGGCAATCGACGCACCAAAAATCATGCTTTCCATATCAGGCCTTTCGGTCGAAGAAGACTAGAAAAGCCAACGACAGCACGATAAGTGCGTAAGCCGGCGATTGCAGTAGCAGAGCAAAATCTCGATCCCAGATCGTTACAAGGGCAGGCGACAGTTCGTCTTTAATAAATTGAACAACGAGGGCTGGGGTATGCCAGCCTGGAATTGAGACAGCCCCCAATCCAATGAAGTCGAGCAGACGAGCCAGCAAGTAATCGCGCCACAACTCCCCATTCGCAACGGGACGCAGGTACAGATAGAGGGAAGCGACCAGGGCCGCCGACGCAGCAAGCCAGGCAGCGAGCCATAACTTGAACTCAATTTGTAGGTCTCGCAGGCGCGCAGCAAGGGTATGTTTAGTGCTCATTTCGTCCCTCCGTCGTTTCCAGCAACCGCGGGGCGCGTGCCGCGACAGACCGGGTACCGCGAACAACTATAGAAGTCACCATTGCGCGAGCCACAAACTAACGCCATCGGGGCTCGGCATTCTGGGCAAACGATCTTCGGATCCATATCGCCTCGCAGTGGCAGCGTTGAAATCGAGCCATCCGAGTTTTCGCAAAAGGCTCTTCCGCAAACGCAAACCCAAAGCCAGCGACTAAGGCGAGACGACCAGCGGCGACTGCGCGTACAAGAATCGGTGGGACGATCACAACGCGCTTGCTTCATTCCTTTTTCTCTCCACCGGTCGCGCCTACACGGTTCATCTGCTCCACCTGCCAGCGGTCAAACGCCGCCTGCTCTTCCGGTGTCGGCAAAGGAAGGGAGAGTACAAGCAGCCACATCAAGACCGCCCAAGTAAGGACTACAAGCGCCACCGCGCCAGCGTATTCATAGAACCGTTTCATCGTTGCCTCCAAAAAAGCATGAAGGCATCTTGATGCATGCAGCTAGCTATCGCGGTTTATTGGTGTCTTATGTCCGTGTGGGTGAGATTGGCTGCCTGCCGCCGACAGGCGGAACAGGGCGGCATGCCGCCCAAACTTGCAGACTGGTCTTGCGGAGGGGCCTCGCCCATCGGCGCGGGGGCGTGCAAGGTTCCTTACCGAAACTCGTGCTTACGCCACCGATCTACCCACAGATGCCGGCTGTAGAAGAAAGATAAAAAGAGGGTAAAAGGCAATTCCCGCCGCTGACAGCCTTGCGCCATATGGGATTACATGAGTGGGCGGGCGACACTATCCCGACCAAACGCGATGCTGTCCCGTTTTGGAGCGATGCTATCCCGACTGCGGTGCGACGCTATCCCGACGTTCCGGACCACATTACAAGCTGCTCTTTCCCCTTCGTGCTCCGCTCAATGCCCCACGAAGCGATAAGTTCTAGCCGCTGCAGCTCGCGCATCGCCCGATCCAGCGCCTCACGAAAATCACGCATTCGCCCGGCGTACTGCATCTTGTCTTTGAGCCAGTCCAGCGCGTATCGCTGCACCGGATTGGATGACGTGGCTATAAGGCGCTGGAATGCCTTCGCCATGTCCTGGCCGCGTCGAATTTCGAGCCGCTTAGCCCAGTCAATCAACGCGAACTCGCGATTGCTGAACAATTGCACCCAACGGGGATCCATCATGAAACAGTACGTTTCGGATGCGTCGTCATAGCGGAAGCTCTGAACGATATGGAATGCCTCAAGATGGCCTACGCGAAATTTGACGGATCCATCCGGCCGTCTCGCTTCTATGAAGAGCGTCGCCACAGTCAGGGCTTTCATACGTCGTTGCAGCCATTCATAGTCGTTTCTGCCAGTGCTTCGCCCCATCGCACGCAGTAAGCGCGCTCGATTCAGCGTTACCGCGACGCCTAACGGGAACTGAATGGCCTCGTAAATCAGCTGCAAAGTCAGATCGGCATCTGCTTCGTCTAGCTGTTCACCGGTATATCGCATGACCGCATCGGCGCGCGTGACAAGCAATGTCTCATGATGAAACTTGCGACGGCCTCTAGCAATTGGCGCAAACAGGGAGGATCTGGCGACGTGGTTGGGGACCGCTCGCATGAATTCGGCCAAACCAGGCAGGAAAAGCCTCTGCGTGGGCGGTGCCTCGCCTCTCTTCTCTTTGCGAGCCGCCGCCTCGGCGGCGCGCTGCTGTATCCGGGAAAAGGCATCACCTAGTGAGTGTTGCGACCCGGGATCGGGAACCCCCTTAATGGTCCCCATTTCAAAGCCCACCAAAGACAACTTCCGACCCGCTCGCCGCGTTGGATCGAGCAGAGGCCTGAAGGCGCAGCCATTCGTGCCAGCCCTCGTCATTCCTGGGTCGCCGATGCTGACCCTTGAAGAAACCTTGGTCGACAAGGCTTGCGATCCCACGCGCTATCCTGTCGCGTGCAACCTGAATTTCTCTCGGCGTGTGCGGTACGCCAGCTGGCAAAGCGCCTATGCGCACAAGTCGTCGGACAGTCCGCGAACAGGGGCGAAACGGGAAGGCGCTCATTTCTGTGCCCCTTCACCTGAACGTTCACGAAGTTCACGAACGCTAATGCCTAGTTTATTCGCCTCCGTCTGCTCGACTTTGGTAGGGCGTCCGCGCCGATGCCGGGTGTCTGCAGACCTGGGCTGCGCGAACGCAGCCGGCGGCGGCACTGAGGGACGCTGGTAGTGACGCAGCCAGTCGAGCACGTCGGAAAGCAGCCAGAGCGGCTGACGGCTCTTCGGCGGCTCGCAGCTCGGCGGCAACCGGTACGGTGCGCGCGAGCGGTCGGCGATGATGCTGGCGGGGGACTTTTTGATGAGCTTGGACAGCTCTTCGACGCCCAAGACGGGCGGCAGTGCCGGCGGAAACGCGGCGTTGATGAGGTCTTGCATGACACTCTCCGGAGCGCCATCCCCCTTTGTACCCGGGTCCTAACCGAGTGAGTGGAGCGCGATCACCAAAGGGGATGGTTTAGCGTTCTCCGGAGCCTTGCGGCTCACGCGCAAAATGCGCGGGTCATAAAAACATTATCGGCTCGAAAAGCGAAAAATAAAGCACCGGGTGACAAGAATATTCTCTCGCGTGCTCCGTACTCCGAGAACGGAAGAGGACGACCAAATATCTGTCACCTTCCCGTCACCCAGTAGGGTGACAATTGAAATAAATCAAGGGAAAGCAAGAGCAAGCTATTGCATCGTATCCTGTTGTTATTATTGTTTTTGTTGGCGCCCCGAAGACGAATCGAACGTCCGACCTACCCCTTAGGAGGGGGTTGCTCTATCCACTGAGCTACCGGGGCGTGGCGCGCATTCTACCGAATCCGGCGTGGATTGCCGAACCCTATCGGACACACTCGATTGGCGCACAACCCGGCTATGATGCAAACGGGAGGCACCGATGAATAAATACATGCTGGGTGGACTGGCGTTGCTGCTACTGCTGGCCAGCGCGGTTTTGTGGATGCTGCGGCCAGGCCCGCAGCGGACGGAAGGCAGCGCCGCGCCCGATTTCGCCTTGCAGGATCAGGACGGTCGCACTCATCGTTTGAGCGATTATGCCGGGCGCTGGCTGGTGCTGTATTTCTATCCCAGGGACGATACGCCCGGCTGCACCCAGGAGGCATGCCGCTTTCGCGACGACATCGGGGTGCTGGGCAAATTCAACGCAGCGGTGGCCGGGGTCAGCGTCGACGACACCCGGTCGCACGCCGGTTTTGCACGCAAATACCGGCTGCCGTTTCCCCTGCTGTCGGACCCGGGCGGACGGACGGCCGCAGCATACGACAGCCTGCTGAATCTTGGGCTCGTGCGATTCGCCCGCCGCCATACCTTCATCATCGCGCCCGACGGCCGTATCGCGGCACGCTTCAGCAAGGTTGACCCGGCACGCCACGCGCAGCAGGTGGCCCATGCCTTGCAGGTCCTTCAGCAGGCCGATATGCCGCAGCCAGCGCTGCAACCCGGCCAATAATGGACTAAACATCAATAATGGCCTGAACACAAGCGTCTATGCCCATGCAACGCGGATTCTCCCTCACTACCGGAGCGGCCTTCGTCACGCTGATCGTCCTGATCTGCGGGCTGGCATTGAACGGTCTGCTGCAATTACAAACGCTGGGCGAGCAGATGCGCACGGTGGTCGAGAACCATAACCGCAAGATCGACCTCATCACGCAAACCCAGGTGGCGGCGCATATCCGTACCGACAGCCTGTTCCGCATGGCGCTTGCCGACGACCCGTTCGAACGCGATACCCATTTCATGGAATTCAACCGTGCCGGTTTCCTGGTCGGAAGTGGGCGCAACGCCCTGCGCCAGATGGGATTTTCCACTGCCGAGCAACGCAGCTTCAATACCCAGACCCACCTGGTCAACAACATCGAATTGGTACAGGGTCGCGTGGTCGATCTGCTCAACTCCGAGCTGAGTGCTGACGCGCACCGGGTATTGGTGCAGGAAGCCATCCCTATCCAGGAAGCCTTCAACCTGCAACTGGCCGATATGCGCAATCTTTATCAGCAGGCCAATCTCATCGCCCAGCAGCAGGCGCAGCAAACCTACCGGCGCACTTTTCTGCTCACGCTGGCATTCGGCATTGCGGCGGTCGTCCTGGCCCTGCTGATCGCCAGGCATGCACTACGAAAAATCAGCCAGAAATCGCGGCAGATAGACGCACAGATGATGGAGCTCGAGCGCTCGCGGGCAACGCTGCGCGAAGAGGCCACGCATGACCCGCTCACCGGACTGGCCAACCGGCGGCTGTTTTATGACCGCCTGCAGCAGGCGATCCGCCACGCCCATCGCTATGGCGGCAAGGTGGGTATCCTGTATGTGGATATGGACCGCTTCAAGGATATCAACGACCGGCATGGCCACCACATCGGCGACGCCGTGCTGATGGAAGTCGCGCAGCAGCTACGGGATTGCGTGCGCGAATCCGATTCGGTTGCGCGCCTGGGCGGCGACGAATTCGTGGTACTGCTGGAAGGCGTGCAGGGACGGCACGACTGCGTCGCCGCTGCGCTCAAGATCGAACATAACCTGGCCCACAGCACCCGCTTTGACGACCTCCATCTGGGCATCGACGCCAGCATCGGCCAGGCGGTGTATCCCGACGACGGAAGTGACGAAGATACGCTGATTCGCGCCGCCGACGCCGCCATGTACCGGGTCAAATCCGGCTGCGAGTCGGAACGCCAGCGCTGCCTTGCCTTTCAATAACGTCTCAGCGAGATTTGAAGCGGGCCGCCGCGCGCGCCTTGGCACTCCAGATCCAGACATACTGCGCCCCGGAGAGCACGGCAATGACGAACACGATGCCGAACAACGGCAGCAGCCAGCCCTCCAGCGCCAGCAGACCGGCCAGGCCCGCCAGCACCAGCGTCAGCAGCGCAAACTCGGCAAACATATGCGTCTTGCCGAGCCAGGTGGGATGGATTTCCAGATGGCCGGCCAACCCGCGGTAGCTCAGCGCGCCCAGCACGATGACGCTGTCGCGCAGCAGGATCGCCAGCGTCACCCACATCGGGATCGCTTCTTCGAGCGTCAGCAGCACCAGCGTCACCAGGCCCAGCGCCTTGTCGGCGACGGTGTCGAGCGCCGCGCCCAGCTGCGTCGTCTGCTGGAGCCGGCGCGCCAGCAGGCCATCGATGCCGTCCGACACCGCAGCCGCGAGGAACAGCCAGCAGGCCGCCTCCCAGCGCTGCTGCAGGATCAGCCAGCCCACGACCGGCACTGCCGCCAGGCGCGCCAGGGTGATGACGTTGGGCAGGTTGAAGACGCGTTCGCTCATAGTTGAACGCTACTTAATTCAGGGGCTGCCTGGCAAGCTCATCCCACAATTTGTCGAGCCGCTTCACCGACACCGGATAGGGCGTTTTGAGTTCCTGGGCGAACAGGGAAATCCGCAGTTCTTCGAGCTGCCAGCGGAAGTCGTCCAGCGCCGCGGGGGGCTCGCCTTTCACCTGACCACGCCGCGCCAGGTACTTGTTCTGCAGCGTCAGCACGCCCGCCATACCGCGCGCATCGCGCTGCTCGGCAGCGGGCAGCTTCTCCAGCCGCTTGAGGATGCCGCGCAGGTAGCGCGGCAGGTCCTTCAGGTGCGCCCACGGCGTGGCGGTGATGAAGTCCGCCGGTACCAGCGCCGCCAGGTGCGCGTGCTCGTCGCGCATCGCGGCGGTGAACTGCGGCTTGGCGTTGAGGCGCGCCGCCACCTGCGCGTGCAGGTCGAGTATCTCCGCCACGTCGCGCAGCAACGCCTGCTTCACCACGGAGATCCTCGGCTTGGCGCGCTCCTTCTGCTTGCCGAAGCGCTTCTCGTCGCGCGGCGTGTCGTCGTCGCCCAGCAGCGCGCGCACGGCGATCGCATCGATCAGGGCTGCGCGCAGCTGCTCGGCGCTGCCGAAGCTGCGGTATTTCAGCGCCAGCGCGGTCTCGCGTGAAAGATCCTTGTCGAGCTGCTTGAACTGTGCGGCCAGCGCGATGCGCAGCAGCCGCACCACGCCGCGCCGGGTCTCGGCCTCCGCCACGTCGGCGGCGTCGAGCAGGCGCAGGTCGACGCCCTCGCCATTGTCGACCAGCGCCGGGTAGCCGATCAGCTCGCGTCCGCTGCGCCTGAATTTGACCTGCTCGGGCAGGTCGCCGAAATTCCATTCGGCGAGGCCGGTGCGCTCGAACCCGCTGTCCTCGGCGCCGCCGCCATAGGTGATGCGGGCCGCGCCGCCAAGCTGCTGGCGCAGGCTCGCGAGATCGCGGCCGCTGGCGAGTTCCTGCCCACTGTCGTCGGTCACGCTGAGATTCATCTTCAGGTGCGCCGGCAGCTCGCCCGCCCAGTCGCCGGGATGAATGTCCGTCCCGTTTTTTCTGCGGATGAAGGCGGTCAGCGCATCGGTCAGCGTCTGCTCGCCGGGTTTCGCCGCGCTCAGAAACGCCGTCACCGCATCCGGCAGCGGAATCAGCGGGCGGCGCTTGTCCTTGGGCAGGAACTTCAGCAGCGCGGTGAGCTTCTCGCGGATCAGGCCGGGCACCAGCCAGTCGACCTGCGCCGGCTCGATCCGGTTGAGCAGATACAGCGGCAGGCGCAGCGTCACGCCGTCGAGCGGGTGGCCGGGTTCGAAGCGGTATTTGAGCTGACACGCCGCGCCGTCGATCGCCATCGTCTCGGGAAACAGCGTGTGGTCGGCGCCGAGCCCCTCGCCGAGAATGTCCTCGCGCCGCAGGAACAGGATTTCCGGATCGGCGGCCTCGGCTTCGGCACGCCAGGCCTCGAATGCGGCGCCGTTGTGGAGACCGGCCGGGATGCGCGCGTCGAACACGCGGAAAATGCGCTCATCGTCCAGCCACACGCCGGATTTCCTCGCCTTGTGTTCGAGGTCTTCGATTTCCTTGATGAGCGCACGGTTGTGCACGAACCACGGCGCCTTGGTGTCGTAGTCGCCCGCCACCAGCGCGCCGCGGATGAACAACTCGCGCGACAGCGCCGCATCGACGGGGCCGTAGTGGATCTTGCGCCGCGGCACCAGGGTGATGCCGTACAGGCTGATGCGCTCGAACGCCACCACGCGCGCACCGTCCTTCTCCCAGTGCGGCTCGATGTACATGCGCGTCAGCAGATGGCGCCCCGCCGCCTCGATCCATTCCGGCCGCACCTCGGCGACGGTGCGCGCGAGCAGCCGGCCGGTGTCGGTAAGTTCGGCCGCCATGATCCACTTCGGTGCCTTCTTCGCCAGCGCCGAGCCGGGGTGGATCGACAGCTTGATGCCGCGCGCGCCCTGATAGTTGCCCTCGCCGGGCTTGGGGCGGCCTTTCGCGTCGTCCGACTTGAAGCCGATGTTGCCGAGCAGACCGGTCAGCAGCGCCTGATGGATCGCGTCGTAGCCGGCGTCCTTGTCGTTCTCGCGCAGGCCGAGTTCGGCAACATGCGCGTGCAGCTGGCCGTGGATGTCGCGCCATTCACGCATCCGCCGCGGCGACAGAAAGTGGTCCTGC
>NZ_JANJXQ010000137.1 GCF_024708915.1 Thiobacillus sp. | reverse complement strand
GCCGCCTGCGCCATCGCTTCCAGGATCAGCACACCCGGCATCACCGGCGCGCCCGGAAAGTGGCCGTTGAAGAACGGCTCGTTGATGGTGACGTTCTTGATTGCGGTGATGGACTTGCCGAGTTCGAGTTCGGTCACCTTGTCGATCAGCAGGAAAGGGTAGCGGTGCGGCAGGTACTGCATCACCTGCTCGATATCCATGATCATGATTTGCCTTCGAGTTCATTGAGTCGTTTTTCAAGCTGTTTGACCCGGTTCACCAGCTTGTCGAGGTTGCGCATGTGGACGGCGTTCTTCTGCCAGACCTCGTGTTCGGAAAACGGCAACGCCGAGGTATAGGTGCCCGCCCGCGGCAGCGATTTGGTGATCAGCGTGTTGGTCGAGATGCGGGTGCCGTCGGCGATCTCGATGTGGCCGAAAATCATCGCTGCCCCGCCGATCGTGCAATGGCGCCCGATTCGGGTGCTGCCGGCGATCCCGGTGCAGGCCGCAATCGCGGTATGCGCGCCGATCGTCACGTTGTGCGCGACCTGGATCAGGTTGTCGAGCTTGACGCCCTCCTCGATCACCGTGTCTTGCAGTGCACCGCGGTCGATGGTGGTGCAGGCGCCGATCTCGACATCGTCGCCGACCAGCACCCGGCCGATCTGCGGAATTTTCTCCCAGCGGCCTTCGTTGGGCGCGAAGCCGAAGCCATCGGCGCCAACGACGCAGCCCGAATGCAGAATGGCGCGGTCGCCCACTTCGCAGCGGTGGTACAGCGTGACGTTGGCGTGCAGCAGGCAATCGGCGCCGATGCGCGCACCATCGCCCACCACGCAGTTGGGGCCGATCACCGAGCGGGCGCCGATGCGCGCACCGCTGCCGACGACCGCGCCGGCGGCGATGCTGGCATCGGCGGCGACCTCTGCATCCGGTGCGACCGTCGCCGCAGGATGGATACCCGCCGGCGGGCGCGGCGGCGGATTCAGCAAGGCGGAGACGCGCGCGAAATAAAGATAGGGATTGGGGGTGAGGATGCGCGGCAGGCCAGTGGCATCGCGTGCATCCGCCGGCAGGATCACCGCCCCGGCGCGCGTATCGGCCAGCTGGGACAGGTACTTGCTCTGCGAAACGAAGCCGATTTCGTCTGCTGCGGCGCGGTCCAGCGGCGCGACCTGACGGATCGAAACGTCGCCGTTCCCTACCAGTTCCCCACCAAAATGCGCGACCAGTTCGGCCAGCGTGGATGCCATCGGGTACTTGTTTTCCGCGGCCAGACTTTACTTCCCGCCCAGGGCCTTCATCACCCGGTCGGTGATGTCGCTCTTGGGGTCGACGAAGACGGCCTGCTCGACGATCAGGTCGAATTTCTCGGCGCGCGCGATGTCCTGGATCGCCTTGCGCGCGCGCTCCTGAATCTGTCCCAGTTCCTCGTTGCGGCGCAGGTTGAGATCCTCGCGGAATTCCCGGCCCTGGCGCTGCAGGTCGCGATTGAGATTACCCAGGTCGCGCTCCTTGGCCTTGCGCTCGCTGTCCGACATGGTCACGCCGTCCTTGTCGAGTTGCGCCTGCAGGTCGCGCGCCTGCTTGGCGAGCTTTTGCAATTCTTGGTCGCGCGCGGCGAATTCGCGCTCCAGCTTTTTCTGCGCGGTGACCGATAACGGCGCCTCGCGCAGCAGCTTCTCGGTGTTGACGAAGCCGATCTTGGTATTAGCCAGGGCAGGGGCGGCCGCACACGCGGACGCCAGGATCAGGGAGACGGCAAGCTGCTTGAATTTCATCATGAATACTCCAGTAACGGTCTACCCTCAGAACGTATTGCCCAAGGTGAATTGAAACATTTCTTCCTGGTCGCCCGTCTTGCTGGTCAGCGGCTGCGCCAGACTGAATTTGAGCGGACCGAGCGGCGACACCCACAGTACAGCAATGCCCGCCGAATAACGCAGATCCCCGAATGCGAAATCCTTGTATCTGCCCTGGTTATCGTTGGGACCGAAGGTCGCGCCCGCATCGACGAAGGCCGACATACGCAGCGACTGGTCATCCTTGAGTCCCGGCAGCGGGAAAAAGAGTTCCGCATTGCCGATGATGCGCTTGTCGCCGCCGAGCGCATCGTCGTTCTGGTCCTTCGGTCCCAGGGTGCCGTTTTTGAAGCCGCGCACCGAGCTGTTGCCGCCCGCATAGAAGTTCTTGAAGAATGGCAGCGGTTTGCCCGACAGGCCGCCGCCGATTCCCACCTCGCCGTTCAGCATCAGGGTGAAGCGCTTGCTCAGCGGCAGGAACTGCTGATGCTGGAACGATAGTTTGTAATACTCCAGGCTGCCCAGCGGGGTGCCGACTTCGGCCGCCACCCGTTGCAGCTGGCCCTTGGTCGGGAACAGGAAACTGTTGCGGGTGTCGCGCGCCCACGAGGTGTCCAGGCGCAGGGTATCGTTGTCGCTGCCGAACTCCTGCTCGAACAGCTGGTAGATGGTCGGGCTGCTCGGATTGGTGGTGAGCGAGGTCTGCTCGTAGGTCAGACCGAATGAAATGAAGTCGCGTTCATTGACCGGCAGACCGAAGCGCACGCCGGCGCCATAGGTGGACGTCTTGTAGTCGCCGACATTGTCGAGATCGGTTGCGTCGATGTCGCGCCGGTACAGGTCGTAGCCCAGGCTGATGCCGTTGATGGTGTAGTAGGGGTTGGTGAACGACAGCGAATACACCTTATTGACGCTACCCGAGTTGATCTGCGCCGACAGCCGGTTGCCGGTGCCGAACACGTTGCTCTGCGACACCGAGCCCGACAGCACCAGGCCTTCGGACGACGAGAAGCCGGCGCCCAGCATCACGTTGCCGGTGGACTTTTCCGCCACGCCGACGTTGACGTCGACCTGGTCGGTGGTGCCCGCCACGCTCGGCGTTTCGATGTTGACTTCGTTGAAGTAGCCGAGGCGATTCAGGCGATCGCGCGAACGGTTGATTTTTTCGGCGTCGTAATACGCGCCTTCCATCTGGCGGATCTCGCGGCGCACCACTTCGTCGCGGGTTTTGGTGTTGCCCGTCACGTTGACGCGGTTCACGTAGACACGGCGGCCGGGATCGACGAACAGGGTGAAAGCGACCGTGCTCTTGTCCTTGTCGAGTTCGGGCACCGCGTTGACGTTGGCGAACGCATAGCCGTCGTTGCCGAGGCGGTCGGCGATTTTCTTGGTGGTCTCGGTGAGGCGGTCGCGTTCGAATACCTCGCCAGGCTTCACCGTGACGAGTTTCTGCAATTCCGCTTCCGGCACCAGCATCTGCCCCGCCAGCTTGACGTCGGATATCTTGTATTGCGGCCCTTCCGTCACGTTGACGGTGATGTAGATGCCCTGCTTGTCGGGAGAGATCGAGACCTGGGTGGAATCGACGTTGAATTCGAGATAGCCGCGGTTGAGGTAGAACGAGCGCAAGGCCTCGATATCGCCGCCCAGCCGCGATTTGGAATACTGGTCGTTCTTGGTGTACCAGGTCAGCCAGCCCGGCGTGGTGGAAGTGAACTGGTTCAGCAGTTCCTTCTCCTTGAACGCCTTGTTGCCGACGATGTTGATCTGCCGGATCCTGGCACTGTCGCCTTCCACCACGTCGAACTGCACGGCGACCCGGTTGCGCTCCAGCGGCGTCAGGGTGGACTTGATCTCCACCGCGTATTTGCCGCGGTTGAAGTATTGCCGCTGCAGCTCCTGCTCGGCCTTGTCCAGCAGCGCGCGGTCGAGCACGCGGCCTTCGGCCAGACCGGTCTGCTTGAGGCCGGTTTTCAGATCGTCCTCGGAAAACTCCTTGATCCCGGTCAGGGTGATCCTGGCAATCGAGGGGCGCTCTTCAACCGTGACGATCACCACGCCGTCGCGCGCTTCCAGCCGTACATCCTTGAAAAATCCGGTGGCATACAGCGCCTTGATCGCCGCCGCCGTCTTCTCGTCCGTCATCACCTCGCCGACCTTGACCGGCAGGTAGCTGAACACCGTGCCCGCCTCGGTACGCTGGATGCCTTCGACCCGGATGTCCTTGACGACGAAAGGCTCTTCGGCAAAAACGGGCTGCACGGCAAATACGGCTGCGAGGGCGAGCGCGAGACGGTTCGGGGTCATGGTTGTTTCATCCGCCTATCAGGCGTTGCAAATCATTGAACAGGGCAAACGACATCAGCAGCAGCAGCAGTGCCATACCGATCCGGCCGCCTATCTCCATGACGCGGTCGGACACGGGACGGCCGGTAAAAACTTCGGCAACATAATACATGAGGTGCCCCCCATCCAGTAACGGGACAGGCAGCAGATTGAGCACCCCCAGACTCACGCTCACCAGCGCCAGAAAGCCGACAAAACTGATCCAGCCGAGCGCGGCGCTCTGGCCTGCGTAATCGGCGATGGTCAGCGGGCCGGAAAGGTTTTTCCACGACACCTGGCCCAGCACCATGCGGCCCATCATCTCCAGCGTGAATACGCTCATGTCCCAGGTCTTGACGGCGCCCTGCCCCAGCGCTTCGAGCGGGCCGTAGCGCACCTCGGTCATCAGCGCGGCCAGCATCGCCTCGTCGACCTGCGGGCCTGCGCCGATCTTGCCGATGCGCTGACCGCCTTCGTCCACCGCGTCGGGCTCAAGGCTCAGCGCCTGGCGCTGGCCCTGGCGCTCGTATTCGATACGCAAGGGCTGGGCCGGGCGCTGACGTATCAGCTGCACCCAGCCCTGCCAGTTCGCCACTGTCCTGCCATCGGCGGTGATCAGCCGGTCGCCCGGCTGGAGACCGGCGCGCGCGGCGGCGCCATCGGGCAGCACCTTGCCGATGACCGCAGAAATCTCGGGTTCATAGCGCACGATGCCGAGCGGCCGCAAGGTATCCTGTTCCAGGTTCTCGGTCTGCAGCGGCGGGACATCGAGTTGCACGCTGCGGCCGTCGGCCAGTTCCAGCGTAAGCGCTCCGCCCGCCACCCCCGCGCGCAGCAGATTCAGCCGCAAATCCTGGAACGACGGCGTGTCGGTGCCGTTGACGCGGCGGATCTCGTCGCCCGCCGCCAGGCCGGCCTGCGCTGCCGGCGTGCCGGCGGGCGGCTCGCCGATCAGCGGCTTCAGCGCAGGCAGGCCATGCAGGAACAGCGCCCAGTAGAACACGATGGCGAGCAGGAAATTGGCGGCCGGCCCGGCCGCCACGATACCGATGCGGCGCCACACGGTGGCGCGGTTGAAGCTGCGGTGCGCCTCTGCGGCAGGCACTTCACCCTCGCGTTCGTCGAGCATCTTGACGTAGCCGCCGAGCGGCAGCGCGGCCAGCGTCCACTCGGTCTGGTCGCGGCCGAAGCGGCGGCTGAGCAAGGGTTTGCCGAAGCCGACCGAAAAACGCAGCACCTTGACTCCCGCCAGCCGTGCCGCGAGGTAGTGGCCGAATTCGTGCACCACCACCAGGATGCCGATGGCGACCAGAAACCAGAGAATGGTATGCAGCAGGCTCATGCGCGCAGCCGTCCGAGATACGCGTCGGCCACCCGGCGCGCCTGCCGGTCGGCCTCGAGCAGGTCGTCCAGCGTATGCCCCGCCCCGCCCGCCAGCTTGCCCAGCGTGTGTGCAATGCTGGCGGCAATGGCGTTGAACGTGGCGGCGCCTTCGAGAAAACGCGCAACCGCGACTTCATTGGCGGCGTTCAGCACCGCCGCCGCGTTGCCGCCGGCGGCGAGCGCATCGAACGCCAGTTGCAGGCAGGGGAAGCGCGCGGTGTCGGGCGCCTCGAAGGTGAGCTGCCTGCCCATCAGTTGCAGTGCCGACACCCCCGCATCGATGCGCTCGGGAAAGCCCAGCGCATAGGCGATCGGCGTGCGCATGTCGGGCGTGCCCATCTGCGCGATCACCGAGCCGTCGGCGTATTCGACCATCGAATGCACGATGCTCTGCGGATGCACCACCACCTTGATCTGCTCGGGCCGGGCGTTGAACAGCCAGCGCGCTTCGATCACCTCGAGCCCCTTGTTCATCAGGCTCGCCGAATCGACCGAGATCTTTTTCCCCATCACCCAGTTGGGGTGTGCCACCGCCTGCGCCGGGGTGGCGGCGGCAATAGCTTCGGCCGACAGGGTGCGGAACGGCCCGCCGGAGGCGGTGAGCCACAGCGCCTTCACCCCGGCCTGCTGGAAATTTCCGCCGAAGCCGCGCGGCAGCGCCTGGAAAATGGCGTTGTGCTCGGAATCGATCGGCAGCAGTTCGGCGCCGCTGGCGGCGATCGCGTCCATGAACAGCTGGCCGGAGACCACCAGGGTCTCCTTGTTGGCCAGCAGAATCCGCTTGCCCGCCTGCGCCGCCGCCAGCGTCGCCGGCAGACCGGCCGCGCCGACGATCGCCGCCATCAGGGTATCGATCTCGGGCGCGGTCGCCACCGCGGTCAACGCCGCGGCGCCCTCGAGCACCTCGACCGCCAGGCCTTCTTCGGCAATCCGCGCGCGCAGCGCCGCTGCCGCCGCCGGCTCGCTCATCACCGCAAAGCGCGGACGATGGATGCGGCACTGCTCGACCATGCGCTCGACTTGCGTTGCACCGGTCAGGGCAAAAATCTCGAACCGTCCGGGGTGGCGCGCCACCACATCGAGCGTATTGACGCCGATGGTGCCGGTAGCGCCCAGAATGGTGAGAACGCGCGGCTTCATGCGGTGCGCCCCAGCCAGATCAGGATGCCCGATGCCAGCGGCAGCGTGGAGGTCAGTGCATCGATGCGGTCGAGCATCCCGCCATGGCCGGGCAGCAAATCGCCGCTGTCCTTCATCCCGGAGACACGCTTGATCCAGGATTCGAACAGGTCGCCCAGCACCGACAGGTACAGCAGGCCCGCCACCGCGGCCAACAACGGCAGCAGCGGCAGGTTGACGGTACCGCTCAACACGCCGGCATACAGCGCCAGCGCGACGAGCGCTCCCGCCACCCCTTCCCAGGTTTTGCCGGGGCTGATGGCGGGCGCGAGTTTATGCCGGCCGAAACGGCGTCCGGCAAAATAGGCCGCGCTGTCGGCAATCCAGACGATCGCCATTACCGCCAGCAGCACGCCGGGGCCGCGCGCATGCAGATACAGCAGCGCCGCCCAGGTGGGCAACAGCAGCACGACGCCGACCGCGGCGCGCAGAAACGCCGGTTCGGCGCGCCAGCGCCCCAGCAGCCACAACGGGGCGACCCCGAGCCAGAACACAACCGCCAGCAGGATGAGGGCATTCTGGAAAATCGGCCACTGCGCACCCAGAACGTAGGGCAGCGCCAGTGCGCACGCGGTCAGCAGCGCGGCATAGAGGCGCGCCGGCAAAGCGGGGAAATGGCTCAGGCGCGCCCATTCGTGCGCCGCCACGCCGACCACGCCGGCGATCAGGATCATCCACAACCATGTGGGCGCCCACAGCACGGCCGGCACGAACACCGCCAGCAGGGACGCGGCGGTCAGCACCCGGCTGCGAAGCGGCGTCATCGATACGGTTCCCGGAAACAATTCATGATGCCGCGCTCACCTGTTCGCTGGTGCGGCCAAAGCGGCGTTCGCGGGTGCGATAGGAAGCGATTGCCGCATCCAGCGCCACGGCGTCGAAATCCGGCCACAGCACGTTGGTGAAATGGAGTTCGGTGTAGGCCAGCTGCCACAGCAGAAAATTGCTGATGCGCTGCTCGCCGCCGGTGCGGATGAACAGGTCGGGTTCCGGCAGATCGGCCATGCTGAGGTGTTGCGCCAGCGCGGCTTCGCTCACCGCTTGCGGCGCCACACCGGAAGCCATCAGCTTCTTGACCGCCTGCACGATGTCCCAGCGTCCGCCGTAATTGGCCGCCACGGTGAAAGTGAGGCGGGCATTGTTGTGCGTCAGCGCTTCGGCGTCGCGGATCAGGCTCTGGATGCGCTCGGAAAAACCCGACAGGTCGCCGACGACACGGAAGCGGATGCCGTTTTCATGAAGTCGCGCGACTTCATTTTCCAGCGCACGCATGAACAATTCCATCAGCAGGCTGACTTCTTCCTGCGGGCGCCGCCAGTTTTCGGAACTGAAGGCAAATACCGTGAGATGCGGCACGCCGCGTTCGGCGCAGGCGCGGATCACCCCGCGCAACGCCTCGACGCCCTTGCGATGGCCGGCGACGCGCGGCATCAGCCGGCGCTTCGCCCAGCGGCCATTGCCGTCCATGATGATGGCGATGTGCCGCGGCACATCGGCGCTTGCCGGAATCGCTTGTTTGCTGCGGGTAGCCACGCCGGATATGCTCAGACTGCGAGCAGGTCTTTCTCTTTGTCGGCCAGCATCTTGTCGATTTCGCCGATGAACTTGTCGGTCAGCTTCTGCACCTCGTCCTGGGTCCGGCGCTCCTCGTCTTCGGTCGCGGTCTTGGCCTTGACCATGTCCTTCAGCATGCCGTTGGCGTCGCGGCGGATGTTGCGCACGGCAACGCGCGCGCCTTCGGCTTCGTTGCGCACCACCTTGATCAGGTCGCGGCGGCGCTCTTCGGTCAGCGAGGGCATCGGCACGCGGATGATATCGCCGTGCGTCGCCGGATTCAGGCCCAGATCGCCATCGCGAATCGCTTTCTCGATCTTGCCGACCATGTTCTTTTCGTACGGCTGCACGCCGAGGGTACGGCTGTCGACCAGCGACACGTTGGCCACCTGCGGAACCGGCGTCGGGTTGCCGTAGTAGTCGACCATGACGTGGTCGAGGATGCCGGTATGGGCGCGCCCCGTGCGCACCTTGGCCAGATCGTTTTTCAACGCTTCCAGGGTCTTGCCCATTTTCTGTTCGGCGGATTGCTTGATCTCGACAATGCTGGTTTCAGCCATTTCAACTCCTTACAAAGTCACCCGCGTGCCTTCGTTCTCGCCCATCACCACGCGTTTCAGCGCGCCGGGCTTGAAGACATTGAACACGACCAGGGACAGTTTCTGTTCGCGGCACAAGGCAAAGGCAGCGGTATCGAGCACGCCCAGATTGCCGGCAATCGCCTGATCGAAGCTCAGCGTCTCGTAACGCTCGGCATTTGCGTCCTTCTTGGGATCGGCAGTGTAGACGCCATCGACCTTGGTCGCCTTCAACAACAAATCGGCGCCGATTTCAGCCGCACGCAGCGCCGCTGCCGTATCCGTGGTGAAGAACGGGTTGCCGGTGCCGCCGCCAAAGATCACCACCCGCCCGGCCTCCAGATGACGCACCGCCGCATCGCGCTCGAAACCCTCGCCGACATGGGCGATGCTGACCGCGGTCTGCACCCGCGCCTCGACCCCTGCTTGCTGCAGGGCATCCTTCAGCGCCAGCGCGTTCATCACCGTGGCCAGCATGCCCATCGAATCCGCGCTGGCACGGTTCATCCCCGACAGCGCGCCGGTGGCGCCGCGGAACAGGTTGCCGCCGCCAATCACGATACCGACCTGCACGCCTGCCGCCACCACTTCGCGGATCTGGCCGACAAAACCGGCCATGGTGCCGGCGTGATAGCCAAAGCTATCCGGCCCCATCAGGGCCTCGCCGGACAGCTTCAGCAGGATGCGACGGACCGGCGCCATGCCCGATCAGACCTGGGAAGCCGCCGCCACTTCGGCGGCGAAGTCGTTCACTTTCTTCTCGATACCCTCGCCCACCACGTACATCACGAAGCCGTGGCACTGCGAGCTCTTCGCTTTGAGCACCTGCTCGACGGTCTGCTTGTCGTCCTTGACGAAGGGCTGCGACAGCAGGGTGACTTCCTTGAGGAATTTCTGCACCGTGCCTTCGGCGATCTTTTCCAGCATGGCTTCCGGCTTGCCGGCTTCCTTGGCCTTCTCGATCGCGACGCGGCGTTCCGTATCGATCAGCTCCTGCGACACGCCCGACGCATCCAGCGACTTCGGCTTGGACGCCGCGATATGCATGGCGACGTCGCGCGCCAGCGCTTCGTCGCCGGTCACGTCGACCAGCACGCCGATCTTGCCGCCGTGGATGTAGCTGGCGAACTTGCCCTGGCCGTCCAGACGCACGAAACGGCGTACCGCCATGTTTTCGCCGATCTTGCCGACCAGCTCGGTGCGGAAGGCCTCCACCGTGACGCCCTTGTAAGGCAGCGCGGACAGCGCGGCAACGTCGGCCGGATTCTGCTTCAACACCATCTCGGCCAGCGCGTTCGACAGCGCCAGAAAATCGTCGTTCTTCGCCACGAAGTCGGTCTCGCAGTTGACTTCGACCATGGCGGCCGACTTGCCGTCGGCGCCGATGGCGATCGTCACCACGCCTTCGGCTGCGACACGGCTGGCGCTCTTGGCCGCTTTGTTGCCGAAGCGCACGCGCAGGATCTCTTCCGCCTTCTGCATGTCGCCGCCGGCTTCCGACAGCGCTTTTTTACAGTCCATCATCGGCGCATCGGTTTTTTCGCGCAGCTCCTTGACCATGCTTGCAGTGATTTCAGCCATTTCGAACTCCCCATCCAGTTTCAAACGATTCAATACAGAAAGAGGGGCAGACGCCCCTCCTCTAAACCCATCCGCCGGAAAGCCCTCCCGGCGATGTTGCGGTGCGCCGCGCTTTATTCGGCAGCGGGCGCCCCTTCTTCCTCGATCTCGACGAACTCTTCGCCGCCGACGAGTTCGCTGATGACCTGGGCACGGCCTTCCAGCGCCGCATCGGCCATGCCGCGCGCGTACAGCCTGATCGCACGGGCCGAGTCATCGTTGCCGGGGACAATGTAGTCCACGCCTTCCGGACTGTTGTTGGTGTCGACCACGCCGATCACCGGGATACCCAGTTTCCTGGCCTCGACCACGGCTCCCTTCTGGTAGCCGACATCGATGATGAACAGCGCGTCGGGCAGGCCGCCCATTTCGCGGATGCCGCCCAGGCTGCGGTTCAACTTGTCGACTTCGCGCTGCACGGTGAGGATTTCCTTCTTCGACAGGCGCCCCGGCTCGGCGATCTGGGCCTCCAGGTCGTTCAGGCGCTTGATCGACTGCTTGACCGTCTTGAAGTTGGTCAGCATGCCGCCCAGCCAGCGGTTGTCGACGTAGGGCATGCCGGCGCGCTGCGCTTCTTCGCGAACGATGTCGCGCGCAGCACGCTTGGTGCCGACGAACAGCACGTTGCCTTTGTTGGACGCCAGCTTACGCACGAATTTCTGCGCCTCCTGGAACATCGGCAG
>NZ_JANJXQ010000072.1 GCF_024708915.1 Thiobacillus sp. | reverse complement strand
CCGGAAGACCGCTGGGCGATCAAGTTTCTCTGCCTGGGGCTGGGCGGATTGTTCGTTTACGATTTTTATCTGCATGCCAACGCCGCGCTGTTCGGCGCGATGGATGCCCAGGTATGGGCGGCGCGGGGCTATGTGGCGGCGCTGGTGACACCGTTGATCGCGGTCTCCGCGGCGCGCAACCCGGAATGGGCGGCGCCGGTCGGACTGTCGCGCAGCATGGCGTTCCATACCGCCAGCTTGCTGGGGGCCGGCGTGTATTTGCTGCTGATGGCGGGCGCCGGCTATTACCTGCGTCTATTCGGCGGCGAATGGGGCGACGTGGTGCAGACCGTGTTCGTCTTCGCCGCTGCCATGTTGCTGGTGCTGCTGATGTTTTCCGGCACCCTGCGCGCGCGGCTGCGGGTGTTCCTGTCCAAGCATTTTTTCAGCTACCGCTACGACTACCGTGAAGAATGGCTCAACTTCACCCGCACCCTCACCGAAGGCCAGCCCGGCGAGCAACTCTGCGAACGGGCGGTCGAGGCCCTTGCCAGGCTGATCGAAAGCCCCGGCGGCGCACTGTGGATGCGCGAAGGCGACGCCGGCTATCAGCGCGCCAGCCATTGGAACTGGGCTGACCTCCAGGGAGCCGAGCCGACCGGCTCCCCTTTCATTCAGTGGCTCACCAGCAAGCAATGGGTGGTGGACCTGGATGAAATGAAAGTGCGCAGCGACCTCTATGGCGACCTGGATACGCCGACATGGCTGCAGAACGCCGACGACGCCTGGCTGGTGGTGCCGCTGATGCTGCACGACGAACTGCTCGGCTTTGTCGTGCTCAAGCATTCTTTGGGTAATGTCAGCTTCAACTGGGAAGTCAGCGACCTGCTCAAGGTGGCGGCACGCCAGGCGGCGGCGCACCTGGCGCAGATGCGTGCATCCAACCAGCTCATCGTGGCGCGCCAGTTCGAATCGTTCAACCGCACCACCACCTTCGTCATCCACGACCTGAAAAACCTCGTCGCCCAGCTGTCCCTGCTGCTGGCCAATGCCGAAAAGCACAAGCATAACCCCGAGTTCCAGGCCGACATGCTGGACACGGTGGAAAGCGCGGTTGCCCGCATGAACAAGGTGCTGACGCAATTGCGGCGCGGCAGCGGTGAAACGCACGCCCAGTCGGTGGCGCTGGCGGACATCCTGACCGAGGCCGCCGCCAGCAAGCAGGCGTTCAAGTTGCGGCCCATCCTGGCCTTGCCGCCGTCCGGTCTGCGCGTGCGCGCCGAGCGCGAACGGCTCGTCCGTGCCATCGGCCATCTGCTGCAGAATGCGCTGGAGGCGACGCCGGCAACCGGCGAGGTCACCCTGCGCGGATTCGAAGAGTCCGGACAGGCCATTGTTGAAATCGTCGACAGCGGCAGCGGCATGGACGACGAATTCATCCGTACCCGCCTGTTCCAGCCGTTCGACTCCACCAAGGGTGCGGGCATGGGCATCGGTGCGTACGAATGCCGTGAAACCTTGCGCGCGCTGGGCGGAACGATCGAGGTGGACAGCACGCCGGGAAGCGGCACCCGCTTCCGTCTCAGCCTGCCGCTGGACACTCATCCTGAAAACCGAGGAGACGCCGCATGAGCGACGCCAAACAAAAGATTCTGCTGGTGGAAGACGATCCCGGGCTGCAAAAACAGCTGAAATGGAGCCTTGCCGACTACGAACTGCTGATGGCCGCCGACCGCGACAGTGCCGTCGTCCAGCTGCGCCGCCACGAGCCCGCCGTGGTGCTGCTCGATCTTGGCCTGCCGCCCGACGCGGACGGCGCCAGCGAAGGTCTGGCCGCCCTGCAGCAGATTCTTTCGCTCGCCCCCGCCACCAAGGTCATCGTCGTCACCGGCAACCTCGATCGCAGCAATGCGGTGAAGGCGATCCACCTCGGCGCCTACGACTTTTTCCAGAAACCGTTCGACCCCGACGTGCTGGCGCTGATGATTGCGCGTGCGCTGCATGTCCATGCGCTGGAGGCCGAAAACCGCCTGCTGGTCGCCAGGCAGCGCGGCTCCGCCCTGCAGGGCCTGATCACCAGCAGCGAGCCGATGCTCAAGATCTGCCGCACCGTGGAGAAGGTCGCCCCGGCCAACGCAACCGTGCTGTTGCTGGGCGAGTCCGGCACCGGCAAGGAAGTGCTGGCGCGCGGCGTGCACGAACTGTCGCCGCGCGCCGGCAAGCGCTTCGTCGCCATCAACTGCGCGGCGATCCCCGACACCCTGCTGGAATCCGAACTGTTCGGCTATGAAAAAGGCGCGTTCACCGGCGCCGCCAAACAGACCATCGGCCGTATCGAATATGCCAACGAAGGCACCCTGTTTCTCGACGAAATCGGCGATCTGCCGATGCCGCTGCAGGCCAAGCTGCTGCGTTTCCTGCAGGAACGCGTGATCGAGCGGCTCGGCGGACGCGGTGAAATTCCGGTCGATGTGCGCGTCGTCTGTGCCACCCACCGCGACCTCGCCGAGATGATCCGCGAAGGCAGCTTCCGCGAAGACCTGTATTACCGGCTGTCCGAAATCACGGTAAAAATTCCCCCGCTGCGCGAACGGCCCGGCGACGCCGTCCTCCTGGCGCAGGCCTTCCTCGAGCGCTACGCGCGCGAGCAGGGGCGCAACATCCGGGGGTTCACTGCCGATGCGCTGGGCGCGCTCGAAACGCATGTCTGGCCTGGCAACGTGCGTGAAATGGAAAACATCGTCAAGCGCGCAACCATCATGGCGGACGGCACCCAGATCACCGCGGCCGACCTCGGCCTGGACGCCGCCCAGGCCGAACCGCAGCCGTTCAACCTGCGCCAGGCGCGCGAAAACGCCGAGCGGCTGGCCGTCGGCCGCGCCCTCGCGCACAGCGACGGCAGCATTGCCCAGGCCGCCGAACTGCTCGGCATCACCCGCCCCACGCTGTACGACCTGATGGCGAAAATCGGGATGAAATGAATCTGCATTGCACACCCACACCATTCATGGAATTCTTGAGGTTTCAATGCCGCACTTTGCCCCTGTGAAACGACTGCTCGCGTTGCTGATTGTCGGCACGCTACTGACCGCCTGTGACCGCAGCGACCGCCCGCTGGTGGCCGAAGCCCGGGCATCGATCGCGGCGGGGGACTACAAGGCGGCGATGATTCAGTTGAAGAACGCCGTTGCAGAAGACGAAAACAATGCCGAAGCCCGCTTTGAACTGGGCCGGCTCTATTTCGACCTGCTCGACCTGCCCAGCGCCGAAAAGGAATTCCGGCAGGCCCGCAACGCGGGCTACGCCGCCGGCGTTGTCAATCCGATGATCGCACGCACGCTGCTGGGGCAGCGTGAATACCAGCGCGTACTGGACGAGCTGCCGGCTCCGGCCGACGGCGACCCGGACGCTTCCACCCTGCATGCCCTGCGCGCTACGGCCGAACTCGGGCTGGGCCGCAAGGAGGACGCACGAAAAATCCTGCAGCACGCGCAACAGGCCACGCCCGGCCATGCCGAAGTGAATCTGGCGCTGGCACATCTGGCGCTGGCCGACGGCAAGGCCGACCAGGCCTCGCAGCAGATCGACCAAGCCTTGCGTGCCGACCCCGGGCACCGCGACAGCCTGCTGCTCAAGGGTGACCTGTTGCGCGCCACCCGGCATCCCGCCGAAGCCGCTGCGGTATACCACGAACTCCTCAAACTCGACCCCCGGAACACCCAGGCCCGGCTTGCGCTGGCAGGCATCGCCATCAGCGAGAGCCGGCTGGCTGACGCGCGCAGGGAAGTGGATGCCGTGTTGAAAGTCACGCCCAAAAACCTGCAGGCACGGTATACCCAGGCCCTCATCGACTTCAACGAGAAACAGGTCACGCAGGCGCGCGATCATCTGGCTGGCGTGCTGAAGGCAGCACCAGACTACGTGCCCGCGCTGCTGCTGGGCGGCTCGATCGAATTCGCATTAGGCAATCTGCAGACTGCCGAGGCACATCTCAACAAGGTGCGCAAGGCCGCGCCAGACAACCTGTACACCCTGCGTCTGCTTGCCGCTACCCAGTTGCGCCTGGGCCGCCCTGACGATGCGGCGCGCACGCTGGCCCCCGCGCTCAAATCGGCCGGTCATGACGTCGGCGTATTGATCGTCGCCGGCGAAATTGCACAGGCCAAAAAGGATTTTGCCCAGGCCGCGGCGTATTTTGAACAGGCCGCCCAACGCAATCCTGACAGTGCCGTCATCCGCACCGAGTTGGGCATTTCCCGACTTGCCCTGGGCGACCAGCGCGCCATGGCCGATCTGCAGACCGCCGCCGCGATGGAAGGAGACAGCGCCGGCAACCGCGCCGACACCATCATCATCCTCAGCCAGTTGAATCAGAAACAGTTTGACGCTGCACTGGCAAGCATCGCGGCTCTGGAAAAGAAACAGGCCGCCAATCCGCTCAGCTGGAACTACCGTGGGGGCGCTTATCTCGGCAAACAGGACATCGCGCGTGCGCGCGACAGCTTCAACCAGGCGCTCAAACTCGACCCCGCATTTTTCCCCGCCGCCGCCAATCTGGCGCAACTCGATCTGAAAGACAATCAGTTCGTCGCCGCACGCCAGCGCTTCGAAGGCATTCTCAAGGCCGACCCCAGACATCTCAATGCCATGCTTGCGCTGGCCGATCTGGGCTTGCGCAGCCAGGACGAGAAGACCTACGTAAACTGGCTGGAAAAGGCGGCCGCGGCGCATCCGCAGGCCCTGCAGCCGCGGACGGCCCTGGCGCGCCACCTGCTCGCCAAGGGCGATCGCAACAAGGCGCTTGCGGTTGCGCGCGAAGCCGTCGGCGCCCAGCCCGCCAACCCTGCCGCACACGATCTGCTCGGCACCACGCAGCTGGCACTCGGCGACACCACCAACGCGCAGGGCAGCTACCGCAAGCTGATCGAGCTTCTGCCAGGCCAGGCCGCCCCGCTGATCAAGCTCGCCACCGTACAGAATGTCGCCGGGGATCTGCCCGGCGCGCATAAAACCCTGCAGGATGCCCTGCGCATCCAGCCCGACTCTCTCGACGCGCAAATGCTGCTCGGCAACGTCGAAATCCAGCGCGCGCGTTTCGACGAAGCACGTGCCCTCGCCCGTCAGGTGCAGCAGCAAAAGCCGGACAATGCAGCAGGGTTCGTTCTCGAAGGCGACACCGCGCTCGCGCGCAAGGACTACCCCGCCGCCATCGCGGCGTTCGAGCAGGCGCACAAGCGGGCTCCTGCGGGCGTCCTGCTCGTTCGCCAGTTGCGGGCCTTCACGGCCACCCAGCGCGCCGAGGAGGGCGAAAAACGCCTCGTTACCTGGCTCGCGACCCACCCGCAAGACGCCGCCATCCGGGCCGCCCTGGCGGAAAGCCTGACCAAGCGCCAGCAGTACTCCGCAGCGGCCGGGCATTATCTGGCGTTGAACAAGAGCAATCCCGGCAATCTAATGGTGTTGAACAATCTGGCGTGGGCGCTGCATGGCGCGGGCGACGAGCGTGCCGCGTCGTTTGCCGGGCAGGCGCTGAAACTGCAGCCGGACAACCCGATGGTCATGGATACCTATGGCTGGATCCTGACCACTCAGGGACAAGCCGCCCAAGGCCTGCCCCACCTGCGCACGGCGCTTTCCAAAGCACCGGACAACGCGGAAATCCAGTATCACCTTGCGGTTGCCCTGTTCAAAACCGGCGACCGCGCGCGTGCGCAGGGAGAATTGGAGCGCCTCCTGACCGGCGGCGCGCGCTTCCCGCAGGAGCAGGAAGCGCGCGCACTGCTGGACCAACTGAAAAACAAAACGCGCTAGACTGCCGCCCACCTGATCGCTGAATGGAGCCTGCATCAATGACCCGCCACACCGCCCCCTTGATCACGCTTCTGGTATTGGCCCTGTCCGCACCGCTGGGGGGTTGCGACCCGGCCGCCAAGCTTACCGAGCAGGAACACATTCAGCGCGCCAAGGACTTCGAAGACAAAGGCAATCTCAAGAGCGGCATCATCGAACTCAAAAACGCCGTTCAGAAGAACCCGGACAGTCCGCAGGCGCGCCTGCTTCTGGGCCAGATGTACCTCAAGGCCGGGTTCGGCGCGGAAGCCGAGAAGGAACTGACCCGCGCCGAGAAACTCGGCACCGGCCGAGACACCATCGCCCCCCTGCTGGGCGAAGCCTGGTTGCTGACGGGCCACTACAAGCGCATCCTGGACGAGATCCAGCCCACCGACGCCATGTCCCCGGCCAATCGCAGCCGCATCATGGCCTTGCGCGCCAGCGCCCTGTTCAAGTTCGGCAAATTCCGGGATGCCTGCAACCTGTTCCAGGAAGCCCGCCAGGTCAATGCCGACAGCCTGCAGGCCCATTGGGGGCTGGCGCAATGCGCCATTGCCGAGCGCAAGATGGCAGAGGCCCGGACCTGGCTCGACAATGCCCTGAAACTGAACGAACGGCAGGCGGAAACCTGGATCTTCATCGGCGACTTCGAGCAACTCAACCAGAACACGCCGGATGCGCTGGCAGCCTACCAGCAGGCGGTGAAACTGGAGCCATCCAACATTGCCGCACTGCAGAGCCTGGCAACGCTGCAGATGACGCTGGGCGACATGACAGCGGCCCAGACCTCGATCGACGCGGTCAATAAACTGGCGCCTGGCTCGAATACCGCAAAATACCTGCAGGCGTTCCAGAAATTCCAGCAGAAAAAATATCCCGAAGCGCGCGATTTGCTGCAGGACATTTTCAGAACGGCCCCCGAGCACTTGCCCGGCATCCTGCTCGCAGGTTCTACGGCCTATGCGCTCGATTCCCTGCAGCAGGCCGAGACCTACCTGAACCGCTACCTCAAGCACTTCCCCGGCCATGTTTATGCGCGCCGCGTGCTGGCCGCAACGCAAATCAAGCAAAACCAGCCTGACAAGGCGCTGGCCACCCTGGCACCGCTGCTCCCCCCCCACGGAGAAGATGCGCCGGCGCTGGCGCTCGCCAGCCAGGCGCATCTGGCCCGGCACGATCCGGGCCAGGCCGCCCAACTGCTGCAACAAGCCGTACTTCTCCAGCCCGGCAACGCGGCATTTCATACCCAGCAGGGTCTCAATCGCCTGTCCGCTGGCGACATCGACGCCGCCATCACCGATTTGCAAGCTGCGCGCGCGCTGCAGCCCGGGATCCAGCAGACCGACGTTCTGCTGGCGTTGACCCACATCAGAAACAAGCAATACAGCCAGGCGCTGGCCATCTGCGAGCAACTGGAAAAACAGCTGCCGCGCAGCCCGCTGCCCCACGATTTGCGCGGCCGCGCGCGCCTCGCGCAGGGCGACCTTGCCGGAGCCCGCACCAGTTTCGAACGCGCGCTGGCCCTCGACGCCGCCTTTTTCCCCGCCAGCGCCAGCCTCGCGCAACTCGACATGCGCGACAAAAAAACCGACGCCGCGCGTGCCCGCTTCACCAAACTGCTGGAAGCGGACAAGAACAATCTGCACGCCATGATGGCGCTGGCCGAAATCGCGGCACTCACCAGGCAGGAAAGCGATTACGTCAATTGGCTGGAAAAAGCGGCGAAAGCGCACCCGCAGGCCATGGCGCCCAATGGCACGCTGGCGCGCTACTACCTGATCAAAAAGCAGCCGCGCAAGGCGCTCGCCATCGCCAGCGCGATGGTCAGCGCGCGCCCGGACGATGTCCAGGCGCTCAATTTGCTGGGTTCGACCCAACTCGCCGCCGGCGATCCCGGCAGCGCGGTCGCCACCTATGGCAAGGCCGTGCAGAAAGACGCGCGCGCCTTCGACAGCCGTCTCGGCCTCGCACGCGCCCTGGTTGCCGACAAGAAGCCGGCCGCTGCGCGTACCACCCTGCAAAAAGCGCTGCAGATCGATCCCCGCCATCTGGAAAGCCGCGTCGCCCTGCTGCGCCTTGAAGCCGGCCAGAACAATCCCGACGCAGCGGTAAACATTGCTCGCCAGATTCAGGCCGACCACCCCCAGTCCGCCCTCGGCCACGAACTCGAAGCCGACATCCTGATGCAGCAGAAACGCTACCCCGCCGCCCGTTCCGCCTACGAGCAGGCGATGCAGCGCGGCGCGGGATCGTCCGTGCTGGTCAAGCTACACCACGCCCAGGTGCTGGCCGGCTCCGGCCCGGCATCCGCCCAGCGCCTGGCCGGCTGGCTGAAACAGCATCCCGAAGACAACGCGGTTCGCGCCGCCGCGGCCGACTACGCCATGACGACGGGGAACAACCGCGAAGCCATTGCCCACTATCAGGAAATTCAGCACCGCAGCGCGCCCAACGTGCTGGTCCTCAATAATCTGGCCGCGCTCTATCAACGCGAACAGGACCCCCGTGCCCAGGCCACGGCGGAACAGGCACTCAAACTTGCTCCGGCCAACCCCAACGTCCAGGACACCCTCGGCTGGATACTGGTGCAAACCAACCAAACTGCGCGCGGCCTGGACCTGCTGCGGCGCGCCGCCGCCGCCGCGCCCAAATCGGGCTCGATCCGCTATCACTACGCCGCCGCGCTGGCCCGCAGCGGGGACAAGGCCCGCGCCCGCGCAGAACTGCAAAAATTGCTGGCCGATATCCCGGCATTCCCCGAAACGCAGGCCGCCAAGGCCTTGCTCGACAGCCTGTGAACCCGTGCAGCCCTGCGTACGCATACCGGTACACTTCGCACTGCCGCAGCGAAGCTATCCCGGCCGCCTCCCTTGTCGGAATTTTTTACACGAGCCCCTGGGCGAGCCGCCCGAAAAACCGGCAACAATCTGTTTTATAAGGAATTAAGCAAACCTGGCATGGTGCGTGCTTTATGAGAGGCAGGTTGAATTAACCTCAACACCCAACCCCTCACAGGAGTGATGAAATGAAACTGACCCAACTCTCCGCCCTGGTCGCAGCCGCCGCCCTGTCGCTCAGCGCCAACGCCGAACCGTTTTACATGATCGTGCCTGATGGCGCCGTGGACAACCAGACCGCCAACACCTACCAGTTCGGCATCGACTTCCAGGCCATGTCCACATACACGGATATGGATGGTTCCTATAATGGCTCCAACGCCTCCACCTTCGTCACCGTTAACGACACGGTGAACGACACTGGCACCGGCACGGTTTCCAGCCTGCTCGGGTTCAATGGCATCGCCATGACCGGCAACAACCTCGACGAAGGCATGGGCGACAACTGGCAGCTTTCCTTCAATTACAGCATCAACGGCGTGGTGGTGGCGGTCGACAACACGAACCTGCCTGGCTCCCAGGGCATCGGCGCTTTCTACGGCGACGGCGTGGTGGATGGCGACAACCTGATCCAGATCTATTACGACGTGCTGGACATCGACCAAAACGTGCTCAGTTCGGTACTGGTGATGAATCTGGAAGTCCTGTCCAGCAGCGGCACCATTGGCAACGCCATATTCAATGCGGCGGTCGATTTCACCGGCGTGGACGCGCTGGCGCAGAACCTGTTCTTCTTTGCCGACGGCACCAACTGGTTCGACCTGTGGACCGATGGCCAGCCGCTGCCCGGCATCGAAATTGCCGCGCGCATCGACACCAACGTCGACCCGCAACTGGTCCCGACCGTGGCTGCGGATGGCACGGCTTCCCGCACCAACACCCTGAACGGCAGCGTGGAATTCAACCGCGTGCCGGAACCCGGCAGCCTGGCGCTTCTGGGCATGGGTCTGTTGGGTCTGGGTCTCGGCCGTCGCTACTTCAAGCAAGCCTGAACCGCTGCTCACCCCAGCAAAAAGCCAGGGCGTCTGCTCTGGCTTTTTTTATGTCGTCCATCCGGCCGCCTGACAGGCCGATGCCAACCGGATTTTCAGCCTTTCAGTCAGGTGTTTTTCTGGACAGGCGCCAGTTGACGTAGGCAATCGCCAGCCGCTGCAGCGGATGCGCATTGCCGCCCGGGCGCCAGGTGCGCTTCAGTTTGCCGGTGTAGGCGTCGAACTGCAGACTGTGCGGCACGGCACGCACCTTTCCCCGCCCGAGCAGGATTTTCAGCGCTTCGGTGCCCGCCATGCCGGCGCACAACTGGCACGCCAGGCCGGTTGACGGCACGCGCTGGGTCTTGAAGTCAACGATTTCGGGATAAACCAGATAACCCCGGTGCAGCAGGGCGGGCGCCAGGCCGACCAGAAAACGGGTCGGCCATTCGTCTTCGGGCGTACCCTGCAGCCGGAAGTAGTCGTCGAAACTCGGGCCGTCCGGCAGAAAATTAAGCACGGCCGCGCCCATCCCCAGCGGAACGGCAAAGGTGATGGGAATGCCGCGCGCGCGGCAGGCGTCGTACACCAGGCGGCGCGCGGGAAAAACAAAATAGTCCAGGCCATCCACGTAGAGGTCGACGCCGTCCAGAAACGCGTCGACGTTATGCGGCTGCACGCCATCGTCGAATACGCGGATGTCCAGTTCGGGGTTGATGTCGCGCGCCAGTCTGGCCATGACCTCCGCCTTGGGCTGCCCCATGCTGCTCATGCCGGCGCCTGCCTGGCGGTTGAAGTTGACCAGCTCGAACTGGTCGAGATCCGCCACATGGAAGCGGCCGATGCCCAGCCGGGCCAGAGTCAGCAAATGCACGCCGCCGGCGCCGCCGAGGCCGGCTATGGCGACCTTTTTACCGCGCAGCGTGGTTTGCTCGTGTGGGGTCAGCCAGCCAAGGTTACGGCCGAATGCCTCGTTGTAATCGAAAGCCCGCACGATGACGCTTCAGGCATCCTCTTTCAGCAAGCGCCCCAGAATGCCTTCTTGGTCGTGCGCCGAGAAAAAGTAGGGATAAAGACTGCGGTCTTTGGCTGCCTTGCCCTTGCCGCCGAGCGCTTCTATCTTCTGCCGCATGTATTCCAGCTCCAGATGCATCAGCAGCACGGGGAAATTGACCCGGTTGTTCATTTTTTCTTCCCCGATCTGCTTGAAACCCAGCATTTTTTCGTAGAAGGTTTTGTGGCGGGGAACGATCTCGATGATGGCGTCGGTACATTCATGGATGACGCCATACAGATAGGCGATATGAATCAGGCTTGCCAGCAATTGCTTGCTGCCGATGTTTTCGTCGATGGCAAGCTTGCTGAGCTCGCCGACCCGCCTGCCCTGGGCGCGCAAGGCGTCGATTTCGGGTTTGTAGATTTCTTCCGCCAGCATGCCTTCCGGCGAGTCGTAGCCGACCGTGACGGTGCCGACGATCCTTTCCTGGTGAAACGACAGGATGGTGATGCGATTGGGATATTTCTTCAGGTGCGCCTTGGGGAAACCACGCCAGGCGTAACGCTTCTGCACCAGCATGCTGGCATGGTTGAAAACCTCATCCTGCTGCGCGAAGCGCAGCTTGAAGAGTTTTTCCCCCATGCGTTCTTCCTGGACCTCGGCATCCCCCTCGGGAAGCGGACTCAAATCCTTGAGGCGGTAGGGCGACTCGAAGCTGATGATGGTTCGATCGAAATCATCGGCAACGCTCCGGCCACGCCCAATCAACTTGCTCAAATTCAGCGTCACCTTTGACCCTCCTGACACACGGGGGAAAGCATTCCCCCCTACTCGTTTCTATCGGCCCGCCGCAGGCAAAAATTTAGGCCTGGGCGCGCATCCATCGCGCCGCATCCCGCGCAAAATAGGTCAGCACGCCGTCCGCTCCGGCGCGCTTGAATGCCAGCAGCGCTTCCAGCACGCACGCGCGCTCATCCAGCCAGCCATTTTGCGCCGCGGCTTTCAGCATGGCGTATTCGCCGCTGACCTGGTACGCATAGGTCGGCGCACCATACGCGTCCTTGACGCGCCGGATGACGTCGAGATAAGGCATGCCGGGTTTGACCATGATCATGTCGGCGCCTTCCTGGAGATCCATTCCGACCTCCCATAACGCTTCGTTGCTGTTGGCCGGGTCCATCTGGTACGTATATTTGTTGCCCTTGCCGAGGTTGGCAGCCGAGCCGACGGCGTCACGGAACGGACCGTAAAAGCTGGAAGCATACTTGGCAGCATAGGCCAGAATCCGGGTGTGAATATGACCGGCGCCCTCGAGCGCGCTGCGCAGGGCCGCCACCCTGCCGTCCATCATGTCGGATGGCGCGACCACGTCGGCGCCGGCCTGGGCGTGCACAACCGCCTGCCGGGCGAGCACCGCCACTGTCTCGTCGTTCATTACATAGCCGCTGGCATCGGTCAGGCCATCCTGGCCGTGGCTGGTATAGGGATCCAGCGCAATGTCGGTGATGATACCCAGTTCGGGGAAACGGTTTTTCAGTGCGGCCACGGTACGCGGCACCAGACCATCGGGATTGACCGCTTCATCCGCCCCCGGCGTTTTCAAGCCGGCATCGATCACCGGAAACAACGCCAGTGCGGGGATGCCCAGCCGCAGGCAGTCTTCGGCCACCGGCAGCAGCAGGTCCAGCGACAGCCGTTCGACGCCGGGCATCGAAGCCACCGGTTCGCGCCTGTCCTGCCCGTCCAGAACAAACACCGGATAAATCAGGTCGCTTGATGCGAGCGTGTGTTCGCACATGAGACGGCGGGAAAAATCGTCGCGCCGCATACGACGCATGCGGCGGGCGGGAAATGGGCCAAAAGGCAGGTTCACAAAGGTCTCCAAAGAATTCGCATGGTGTCGTGGAACTTTTTCAAGGGCCCCTCGCTCTATCATGCAGACGGTCTCGTATCGTCTCCCGCTTCTCCTCCCTGAGCGGGATGCCTTAATCCCCTTAAGGCATTTTTTGCCCCGATCCCTCCCTTGGTCGGGGCTTTTTGTTGGGCGGCGCCGGCGTAGTCATCCGTTTGTCTGCGGCTCCCCCTGCCGGGCCTGGGCGAGCCACCCTTCGAGCAAAGCGGCCGCCTCTTCCGCGCCCTGCCGGGACAGGCTGGAAAACAACTGAACAGTGACGCTGTCCAGCGCCGCAAGTTCCTGTTCGACGCGGCGCAATGTCAGGGCTTTCTCGCTGTTGGACAATTTGTCCGACTTGGACAACAGGATATGCACCGGCTTGCCGGTGGGGGCGAACCAGTCGAGCATCTGCCGGTCCAGCGGGGTGAGCGGATGGCGCGCATCCATGATCAGCACCATTCCGGCCAGCGCTTCGCGCTCCTGCAGATAACGCGACAGCAGCCCTTCCCATTTCGCCCGCACTTCGGGCGGCACTTTTGCATAACCGTAGCCCGGCAGGTCGACCAGATAGGTGTCGGCATCCAGTTCGAAAAAATTGATCAGCTGCGTGCGGCCGGGGGTTTTGGACGTGAACGCCAGACGGTTTTTACGCGTCAACAGATTGATTGCACTCGATTTTCCGGCATTGGACCGCCCCGCAAACGCAATTTCGGCACGGCTGTAGGGCAAATCGCGCAGCTGGGCGACCGAGGTATGGAATTGGGCGCGATTGAGCACGGGCTTGGCAGTCATATTAGTTGCCGCTAAACTACCCTTTTTCCCAAGTTTTGCAAGCCTCAGGAGCCTTTTGATGAAACTCGTCGTCTCTCTGGTCGCCGCTCTGGCCGCCACCTCCGCTTTTGCCGCGGCCCCTGCCAATAAAGGCGACCCCAAGGCGGCAGAAAGCATCGTCAACCAGGTTTGCGCGGCTTGCCACTCGGTGGACGGCAACAGCGCGGCCGCCGCCAACCCCAATCTGGCGGGCCTCAATTCCGAATACATTTACAAGCAGCTTGCCGAGTTCAAATCGGGCGCCCGTAAAAATGCCATCATGTCGGGCATGGTCGCCAGCCTCAGCCCGCAGGACATGCAGAATCTGGCTGCCCATTACAGTGCCCAGCAACCCAAGCCCGGCACGTCCGCGGATCAGGAACTCGCGCTGATTGGCCAGAAAATCTATCGCGGCGGCGTGCAAGGCGCCGGCGTGCCAGCCTGCGCCTCCTGCCACGGCCCGCAGGGCAAGGGCATTCCGTCCCAGTTTCCGCACCTGGCCGGCCAGCACAGCGACTACATCTACGCCCAGTTGAACAGCTTCCGCGTCGGCGAGCGTGCAAACGACGCGGCCAAGATGATGCGCAGCATCGCCGCCAAGATGACCGACGCCGACATGAAGGCAGTGGCATCTTATATTCAGGGCTTGCGTTAGAGCGCGGTTGTTGCCGCATACGATTCCGCATGGGTTTCAACCCATAGCGGATCGGAGTCCTTCAGGGATTCATCGGCTTTACAACCACGGCCTACCCCTTGCGGGTGAACTTATCCGACTTGCTTAAGTCGACGGAAGGGTGACGCAAGTCACCCTTTTTTATTGCCACCACATGAACACTGCCTCCCACTCCTTCGGCAAGTCCCTGTTCGAACTGTTGAGTTCGATGCGTTTTGCCATCAGCCTGCTGTCCATCCTGGCAGTCGCCTCGATTGTCGGCACGGTGCTGAAACAGGCCGAACCGTACAACAACTACATCATCCAGTTCGGACCGTTCTGGTTCCAGGTGTTTGAAAAACTGGGGCTGTACGACGTCTATCACGCCGCCTGGTTTCTACTCATCCTGACCTTTCTCGTCGTTTCGACCAGCGTCTGCATCTATCGCAACGCGCCGAACTTCGTGCGCGAGATGAAGAGCTTTCGCGAGCACGTCAGCGAACAGTCGCTGAATGCGTTCAAGCACCGGCACGAAGCCGCCACGGAACACCCGCCCGCCGCGCTCGCCGCCAGCGCACAACGCTATCTCGAAGGCCAGGGATACAAAGTCAAAAACCTGCCGCGCGAAGACGGCGTGCTGCTTGCCGCCAAAGCCGGCAGCTGGAACCGCCTCGGCTATCTGCTGGCGCATTCGGCCATCGTGATGATCTGCATCGGCGGCCTGATGGACGGCAATCTGGTGTTCAAGGTGCAGCAACTGCTGGGTTACAAGAAGATCGAGACGCGCGACATCCCGCAAAGCCAGGTGCCGGCGATTTCGCGCCTGGCCCCGTCCAACCCGTCGTTCCGCGGCAGCGTGCAAATTCCCGAAGGCTCCAGCGCGGACGTGGCCTTCCTGAATGTGGCCGACGGTTACCTGGTGCAGGACCTGCCGTTTACCGTGGCGTTGAAGCAGTTCCGCATCGAGCACTACACGACGGGGCAGCCCAAAAGCTTCGAGAGCGACATCGAGCTGTTCGACCCTTCCGGCAAAAAAATCAGGGAAGCGACGATCGCCGTCAACCACCCGCTGATCCACGACGGCATCGCGATTTACCAGGCAAGCTTTGCCGACGGCGGCACCCGCCTGACGCTGCGCGGCTGGAATCTGTTCGCCCCCACGGCCGCATCTTTCCCCATCGAAGGTACAGTGCTCCAGAGCGCCACGCTGACCAGCGCGGCGGGCGACTACACCATCGAGTTCATCGATTTCCGCCCGTTCAACATCGAAAACATGGGCGGCGAAATTGCCGCGTCCGGCAACGCCATGAGCGTGCTCGGCGGCAGCCCGGTCAGCGACAACCGGCATCTGCGCAACGTCGGCCCGAGCTTCCAGTACAAGCTGCGCGACGCGCGCGGACAGGCGCGCGAGTTTTCCAACTACATGCTGCCGCTGGAACTGGACGGCCGCTGGTACATGATGTCGGGCGTGCGCGAGTCGCCGAACGAGTCCTTCCGCTACATGCGCATGCCGCTCGATGCCGACGGCAAGATCGATAGTTTCATGCGGCTGCGCGGCGCACTGCTGAATGCCGGCTTGCGCCCCGAAATTGCCGCGCGCTTCGCCCGCCAGGCGCTGCCGCAGGATGCCTGGGGCAGCGAAATCGAAGACAAGCTGACATCCAGTGCCGCCCAGGTGCTGGCTTTGTTTGCCGAAGGCGGCTTCCAGGCGCTGGGCGGATTCATCGAGACCAATGTACCGGAAGCCGAACGCGAAAAGGCGGCCGGCACCTATCTGCGCATCCTGGAACTCACCGCGTTCGAGGCGCTGCAAGTTGCCAACCGCCAGGACGGGCTGCCCGCGCCCAAACCCGACGACGCGACCGGCTGGCTGGTGCGCGACACCCTCAACGGCGTGAGCGACATGTTCGTCTACGGCGCGCCGGTCTATCTGCAACTGATGCAGTACGACGAAGTCAAGGCAAGCGGCCTGCAACTCACCCGCTCGCCCGGCAAGAACGTGGTCTATTTCGGTTCGCTTTTGCTGACGCTCGGCGTATTCTTCATGCTCTACGTGCGCGAGCGCCGGGTCTGGCTGCGCATCAAACCGGGGCACGCGCTGCTGGCGATGTCGTCGGCCAAGCACACGATCGATTTCGAGAAGGAATTCACCCGGCACGCGCAGGCGCTGGATACGCTGGTGAAATAAAAACGTATCCGCAAAGGACACGAAGAGACGCGAAGTAGAAACAGGAGTCGATGGCTGTCTCCAGACGAAGTCGCCATGAAGAGAATTTCTTCGCGCGCCTTCGCGCCCTTCGCGGACAAAAAATGTTTTTGAACACGCTTGGGCAATAACCCAATAACCCGGAGATACCGCCATGGAACTCGCCCTCAACCAACCCGCCCCGCTGCTGAAGCGCCTGTCGTGGTTCGACTGGCTGTTTGCCGCCATCGTCGCGACGGGCGCCCTGTTCGCCCTGTGGCGCTTCGGCGACTACATGGACATCTATGAAAAAGCCATCCTGCTGGCGGCGATTCCGTCGCTGGCGGTATTCGGCTGGTTCTGGAAACCGTTCCGCCCGCTGTTCATCGTGGTCGGTGCGGTCAGCCTGTTCGCCGTCAGCCAGTACGGCGGCAGTCTGGCGCGCATGGAGGAGGCCTTCTTCCTCAAATACCTGATTTCCAGCCAGGCCGCCATCATGTGGATGTGCGCGCTGTTCGGGCTGGCGACGCTGGCTTACTGGGGCGGGATGCTGGCGCGCTCCGAATTCACCATGAAGACCGGCAGCACGCTGACCTGGGTCGCGGTGGCCATGGGCTTCATCGGCCTGATGGTGCGCTGGTACGAGTCCTATCTCGTCGGCGCCGACGTCGGCCACATTCCGGTGTCCAACCTGTACGAGGTCTTCGTGCTGTTCTGCCTCATCACCGCGATGATGTATCTGTATTACGAAGCGCGTTACCAGACCCGGCAGATGGGCGCCTTCGTGCTGCTGGTGATCTCCGCCGCGGTCGGCTTCATCCTGTGGTACACCTTCGACCGCGGTGCGCATGAAATCCAGCCGTTGGTGCCTGCGCTCAAATCGTGGTGGATGAAGCTGCACGTGCCTGCCAACTTCATCGGCTACGGCGCCTTCTCCATTGCTGCCATGCTCGGCGTCGCCTACCTGCTTGCGGGGCGCGGCATCCTCGCCAGCCGCCTGCCCAAGCTGGAAGTGATCGACGACGTCATGTACAAGGCCATCGCCATCGGTTTTGCCTTTTTCACCATCGCCACCATCCTCGGCGCGATGTGGGCGGCCGAAGCCTGGGGCGGCTACTGGTCGTGGGATCCGAAGGAAACCTGGGCGCTGATCGTGTGGCTGAACTACGCCGCCTGGCTGCACATCCGCCTGGTCAAGGGCCTGCGCGGACCGATGCTGGCCTGGTGGGCGATAGTCGGCCTGTTCGTCACCATCTTCGCCTTCATCGGCGTCAACATGTTCCTGTCGGGATTGCATTCCTACGGCACGCTGTAAGATCAGCCGCCCGATGGGCAACGCCGCTGCCCCGCCGTCCGGCATGAAACCGACGATGCAGCCGACGCGCGCCGCGCCGGTCGCGTCCGCAACGCCGGCAGCCGACGCAACCCGGAATGTTTGAGGCGCCCGCCGTCGCCCCGCCTGCGGCGGCGCGACGCGCTCGCGGACAATGCAGCCATGCGAAAAAAACTGCTTTATTTCATCCCCCTGGCGCTGGCCGCCATGGCCGCGGGGATCTGGCTGGCCCAGGCCCGCTACGCACCGCGCGCGCCTGCGGCACCCGCTGTCGCCGCGCTGTGGCAACTCGGCTTTCCGGACCTGCAGGGACAGACGCAGCACCTGTCGCAATGGCGCGGTCAGGTCGTGGTGCTGAATTTCTGGGCCAGCTGGTGCGCACCGTGCCGCGAGGAAATGCCGGATTTTGCCGCCCTGCGCGAGCAATATCGGCCTCATGGGGTCGAATTTCTCGGCATCGCCATCGACAACCCGGCCAACGTCGCGCAGTTCCTGCGGCGCCAGCCGGTCGATTACCCGATCCTGATCGGCGAAGGCGCCGCCCATGGCCTGGCACGGCAACTGGGCAATCCGGGCGGAGCGCTGCCTTACACGATCGTGCTCGATCGCAACGGCAACATCGTGCTGCGCCACCTGGGGCGATTATCCCGCGCCACGCTTGAAGCCACCTTGCGCAAAATCGCCGCATAGTTGCAATTTATTGATTCGGCCAGATGGAGTTTGAAGTGGCATCAAGGTTCGGCTTGCCCGGGCTGTGTGTGGCAGCGCGGGAGGCCGAATCAATAAGCATTAAAAACAGCGTTCTATTGAGACGGGCCAGCGAACCGGTCAAAGCAGGATGCCGTGAGAAATACAGGGCGGGTTCAAACATCGTCGGGCCGTGTCAATAGCGTCAATATCTGGACAATTTACCTTCATTTACGGCAAACTCGCCGCCATGACGACTAAACGAACCAGCCGCGCCGCGGCTAAATCGGTCCCCAGTCCGTACCCGCATGTCCTGGTTTTGCATGGCCCCAACCTCAATTTGCTGGGTAGCCGCGAACCCGAACATTATGGTTTCACCACGCTCGACGACATCGACCGCACGCTGGCCAGCCGCGGGAAAGCCGCCGGCGCGTACGTCGAAACCTTTCAGCACAATCATGAAGGCGCCCTGATCGACCGGGTGCATCAGGCCGTGCGCGACCGCGTCGATTTCATCGTCATCAACCCGGCAGGCTACACCCACACCAGCGTCGCCCTGCGCGACGCCCTGGCAGCCACCGCCATCCCTTTCGTTGAAGTTCATCTTTCCAATATCTACGCGCGCGAATCCTTCCGCCATCACTCGTACTTTTCCGACCTCGCCGTCGGCGTGGTGTCCGGTCTGGGCGCGCACGGCTACGAACTGGCGCTGGAATACGCGCTGCGCCATCTCCAAAACAGGACCTCCCATGGATCTCAGAAAACTGAAAAAACTCATTGACCTGGTCGAAGCCTCCGGCATTGCCGAGCTGGAAATCACCGAAGGCGAAGAAAAAGTCCGCATCGCCAAAAGCATTGCGGGCGCGCCGATGATGATGTCTCCCCAGCCGCAATATATCCACGCAGCCGCCCCGGCGGCACCGGCGGCAGCCGCCGCCCCGGCGGAAGACGCCATCCCCGAAGGCCACGTCGTACGCTCGCCCATGGTGGGCACGTTCTACCGCGCCCCGGCCCCGGGCTCGAAAAACTTTGCCGAAGTCGGCCAGAGCGTGAATGCCGGCGACACGCTGTGCATCATCGAGGCGATGAAACTGCTGAACGAAATCGAAGCGGACCAGGGCGGCGTGATCAAGGCCATTCTGGTCGAAAACGGCCAGCCGGTTGAATACGGCGAGCCGCTGTTTGTTATCGGGTAAGGAGTCAGGCGTCAGGAGTCAGGCGCAGCCGCCCTCACACTTCTCCCCTCACCCCTCACCGAGCCTCACGCCACCATGTTCGAAAAAATCCTTATCGCCAATCGCGGCGAAATCGCCTTGAGAATCCAGCGCGCCTGTCGCGAAATGGGTATCAAGACGGTCGCCGTGTATTCCGAGGCCGACCGCACCGCCAAGTACGTGAAGCTGGCCGACGAGTCGGTGTGCATCGGCCCGGCACCGTCGGCGCAGAGCTATCTGCACGTGCCCTCGATCATCGCCGCCGCCGAAGTCACCGACGCCGCCGCCATTCATCCCGGCTACGGCTTCCTCTCGGAAAATGCCGATTTCGCCGAACGGGTGGAGTCCTCCGGCTTCGCCTTCATCGGCCCGCGTCCGGACAACATCCGCCTGATGGGCGACAAGGTCGCCGCCAAGCAGGCGATGATCGACGCCAAGGTGCCCTGCGTGCCGGGCTCCGACGGCGCCCTGCCGGACGACCCCGACGAAATCGTCAAGACGGCCGCACGCATCGGTTACCCGGTGATCATCAAGGCGGCAGGCGGCGGCGGCGGGCGCGGCATGCGCGTGGTGCATACCGAGGCCGCATTGTTGAACGCGGTAAGCATGACCCGGACCGAGGCCGGCGCGGCCTTCGGCAATCCCATGGTCTACATGGAAAAATTCCTGCAGACGCCGCGCCATATCGAGATCCAGATCCTCGCCGACGAGCACGGCAACGCGGTGCACCTGGGCGAGCGCGACTGCTCGATGCAGCGCCGCCACCAGAAGGTGCTGGAAGAAGCCCCCGCGCCCGGACTCGACCCCAAGCTCAGGGACAGGATCGGCGAGCGTTGCGCCGAGGCCTGCCGCAAGATCGGCTATCGCGGCGCTGGCACCTTCGAATTCCTGTACGAGAACGGCGAGTTTTATTTCATCGAGATGAACACCCGGGTGCAGGTCGAGCACCCGGTCACCGAACTCATCACCGGCATCGACATCGTGCAGACGCAGATCCGCGTCGCCGCCGGCGAAAAACTGCCGTGGAAGCAGAAGGACATCCAATTCAAGGGCCATGCCGTCGAGTGCCGCATCAACGCCGAGCACCCGAGCACCTTCGTCCCCAGCCCCGGCAAGCTCACCAACTACCACGCGCCCGGCGGCCCCGGCATCCGCGTCGACTCGCACGTCTACCACGGCTACTACGTGCCGCCGCATTACGATTCGATGATCGGCAAGCTGATCGCCTATGGCGACACCCGCGACCAGGCCATCGCC
>NZ_JANJXQ010000056.1 GCF_024708915.1 Thiobacillus sp. | reverse complement strand
GATGGAACTCAATGCACTGACCGCACTTTCTCCGCTCGATGGCCGCTATGGCGGCAAGACCGCGCCGCTGCGCGATTTCTTCAGCGAGTATGCCCTGATCAAATATCGCGTCATCGTCGAGATCGAATGGCTGAAGGCGCTCGCCGCCGAGCCTGCCATCGCCGAGGTGCCGGTGTTTTCTGCCGCGGCCATCGCCTTGCTCGACGGCATCGCCGATACGTTTTCGGTAGCCGATGCCGAGCGCGTCAAAACCATCGAGGCGACCACCAACCACGACGTCAAGGCGGTGGAATATTTCCTCAAGGAAAAAACCGCGGCCAACGCAGAAATCGCTGCGGTAGCCGAGTTCATCCATTTCGCCTGCACCTCGGAAGACATCAACAACCTGTCGCATGCCTTGATGCTGAAGGGCGCGCGCGACGGCGTGCTGCTGCCGGCGCTGGAAAAACTGATTGCACGCCTGAGCGATCTGGCGCACGAGCTGGCCGACCTGCCGATGCTGTCGCGCACCCACGGCCAGCCCGCTTCGCCCACCACCGTCGGCAAAGAGCTGGCGAATGTCGTCTACCGCCTGCGGCGGGCGTGGGATGCCATCGGCTCGGTCGAGCTGCTGGGCAAGATCAACGGCGCGGTCGGCAACTACAACGCGCACCTGTCGGCCTACCCCGATCTCGACTGGGAAGGCTTCGCCCGCAGCTTCGTCATGGAGCTGGGACTGACTTTCAATCCCTACACCATCCAGATCGAGCCGCACGACGCCATGGCCGAACTGTACGACGCGATCGCGCGCGCCAACACCATCCTCGTCGACCTCAACCGCGACGTATGGGGCTACATCTCGGTCGGCTATTTCAAGCAGAAGGTCAAGGCAGGCGAGGTGGGGTCTTCGACCATGCCGCACAAGGTCAACCCGATCGACTTCGAGAACAGCGAAGGCAATCTGGGGCTGGCCAACGCAGTGCTGCGGCATCTGACTGAAAAGCTGCCGGTCTCACGCTGGCAGCGCGATCTCTCCGATTCCACGGTGCTGCGCAACATGGGCGTCGGTTTCGGCTACAGCCTGCTCGCCTACGAATCCTGCCTGCGCGGACTCGGCAAGCTCGAAGCCAACCCGGCTGCGCTCGCCGCCGATCTCGACGCCAACTGGGAAGTGCTGGCCGAACCGATCCAGACCGTGATGCGGCGTTACGGCGTGGCCAATCCCTACGAGCAACTGAAGGCGCTGACGCGCGGCAAGGCCGGCATGACGCGCGACACGCTGCATGGCTTCATCGACGGCCTGACGATTCCGGATGCCGAGAAGGCGCGCCTGAAAACGCTGACGCCGGCGTCCTATACCGGAATGGCGGCCGAGCTGGCCAGGCAGATTTAAGGCAGTCTATTTAAGCCGGATCGATGCAGTCCGGCGATCGAAGCGGAGTCACCATGTCCGAACACGCACTCGACGTCGGCCTTGCCGACTTTCAGCAACACGTCCTCGAAGAATCGAAGCGGCGTCCGGTGGTGGTCGATTTCTGGGCGCCCTGGTGCGGCCCGTGCAAGTCGCTGAAACCCATCCTGGAAAAACTCGCTGTGGAATACGGCGGCAAGTTTCTGCTCGCCAAGATCAATTCCGACGACAATCAGGAACTCGCTGCGCGTTACGCCGTGCGCGGCATTCCCAGCGTCAAGGCCTTCATCGACGGCGAACCGGTCGACGAGTTTTCCGGCGCGCTGCCGGAAGGCGAGGTACGCGCCTTTCTCGACCGCCTCGTCCCGGGTCCGGCGGACGAGCTGCGTGCGCAGGCCGCCGAACTGCGCCTTGCGGGCGATGCCACGACCGCGCTGCAGCGGCTGGCCGATGCGTCAAGAATCGCCCCCGCCCATGTCGGCGTACGGCTCGATGCCGCCGAAATCATGCTCGATCTGGGCGAAGCCGACGAAGCCCGCCGCCTGCTCGCGAGCGTGCCGGACGACGCCGACCCGCGTGCGCCGCAACTCAAGGCCCGGCTACAGTTCGTCGGCACGGCGGACGCAGACGAAGCTGCGCTGAACGCGCGGGTGGCGGCGGATGAAAACGATCTGGAGGCGCGGCTGAGGCTCGCCAACCTGTATGTGGCGGCCGGCCGGTTCGAGCCTGGCATGGCGCAGCTGCTGGAAATCGTCCGCCGTGACCGCGGCTTCGAGGACGACATCGGCCGCAAAACCCTGCTGTCGGTATTCACCCTGCTGGGCGGCGGCGAACTGGTGAGCCGTTACCGGCGCCTGCTGGCGAGTGCGTTGAACTGATCGCAGGGGTCAGTGGATAGCCTGAATCCTTTCCTGACCCCTGGCCCTAGTCCAGCGCGACGTAGCGCACCGCGACGATATCAACCTCGCGCCACCCATCCGGGGTCTGTACGCTGACGCTGTCGCCCTCGCGCGCCTTCAGCAGTGCGCGAGCCATCGGTGATATCCACGCAATGCGGCCGCGTCCGGCGTCGGCTTCGTCGATGCCGACGATGGCATAGGTGGATTCGCTGCCGTCCCGATCGGCGACGGTGACGGTGGCGCCGAAAAATACCTGATCGGTATCCTCGCGGGAGGCGGGGTCGACAACCTCGGCGTGCTCCAGCCGCTTGGACAAGAAGCGGATGCGGCGGTCGACTTCGCGCAGCCGCTTCTTGCCGTAGATGTAATCGCCGTTTTCCGAGCGGTCGCCGTTGCTCGCGGCCCAGGAGATGGTTTCCACCAGCCTGGGCCGCTCGACTTTCCACAGCTGATTGAACTCGGCGTCCAGCTGTGCGTAACCTGCGGGCGTCATGTAGTTCTTCGACCCGGCGGGCAGCGCCGGCGCGATGAGATCATCTTCATCGGCATCCGGGGCATCGGTTTCTTTTACGAATGCCTTGTTCATTTCGGTGCAGGCAACATGGGGGCGGGCGTTCGATTCATCGGCCCAGCAGGTAAACCAGCAGGGAGAGCGCCAGCGACATGAGAATGACGCTGGTAAAGGGGAAGTAGAATACGCCCCGCTTGTGCTTGATCTGGACGTCGCCGGGCAGCCGGCCCAGCCCCAGGCGGTTGAGCCAGGGGGTGAGCAGCCCCAAAACCAATAATGCCAGAACGAGTGTGACCAGCCATTTGACCATGAGGGAATTTTAGCCGATGGACGCAGTCTTGCCGCCGCAATTTGAACGTACCCGGATTCTGCTCGATGCCGGCGAGCAGGCGCGGCTTGCCAATGCGCACGTGCTGGTGGCCGGTTTGGGCGGCGTCGGCTCGTATTGTGCCGAGGCGCTGGCGCGTGCGGGGGTGGGGCGGTTGACCCTGATCGATCATGACGTCGTGGCGATATCGAACATCAATCGCCAGCTGCCCGCGCTGCTGTCCACGGTCGGACAGTCGAAAGCCGAGCTGATGGCAGCGCGCATCCGCGACATCAACCCGGCCTGCGAACTCAGCGTGATCCGCGAATTCCTGATTCCCGAAACCGTGGCCGGGATCGTGCCTGGCGATGTCGATTTCGTCATCGATTGCATCGATTCGCTCAACTGCAAGGTCGCGCTGGTCGCCAGCAGCGTCGAGCGCGGCTTGCGCGTGGCGTCCAGCATGGGCGCCGGCAACAAGCTCGACCCTGGCCGCATCCGGATCGCCGATATTTCGAAAACCAGCATGTGCCCGCTCGCTTCGGTGATGCGCAAGCGTCTGCGCAAGCGCGGCATCTCCAGGGGCGTGCTCACCGTGTTTTCCGACGAAGCCGGGCGCGCCCCGTTGCCGCCGCAGCCGGTCGAGGGGCGCGGCCGTGCCCGCGCGGTCAACGGCACCATCAGCTACATGCCGCCGCTGTTCGGTCTGATGCTGGCGGGAGCGGTGGTGCAGCGGCTGCTGGCCGCGTGACACCTACTTACGGCGGCGTCGCGCTTTCCGTCTGCGTGCGCTGCGCCTCCGCCGCATCCATCAGCCGGGCTTCCACCGCGCGCGCTTTTTCCAGCGCCTGAGCCTGCGTTGCGAATGCCGGGCTGGGGGTGCGTTCGGTTTCCGGGTGTGGCGGCGGGGTGGGATCGCAGCCGGCCAGGATCAATACGAGCGGAATCAGGGTCGCTTTCATCATGCATCCTCCAGTAAACCGGTGGGTAGACCGTCGATGCTGAGTTGATTCTTTTCGCGCCAGTAATCCAGCAGGCCGAGCGGGCCTTTCTTGTCGACCCAGCGTGCCAGCGTGTCGCGTTCGCCTGCGTAGGTGTACCTTGGCACGGCGTAACCGCACGAGGTCTGTACCGATTCGATGTCGAGGACGATGAGCTGGCGCTCGCCGGGAAGAGCGGGAAAATGGCGGCGCAACTCGCCCCATTCGGCATCCTGCCGGCGCACGGCGCGGCCGCGTCCATACAGCCGCAGTATCAGCGGGTCGGCGTCGAAGCTGCAGAACATCAGTGTCATGCGGCCATCGTGCGCCAGATGGGCGGCGGTTTCGTTGCCGCTGCCGGTGAGGTCGAGATAGGCGACGCGGGTGTCGGAAAGCACACGCAGACTGTCCATTCCCTTGGGCGACAGGTTGATGCGGCTGGCGGCGGTGCCGGTGGCAGTGAAGAACAGTTTCTGTGCGGCGATGAAAGCACGGTGTCTGGCTTCGAGTACGGGATAGAAGCGTGCCATCAGTTGGTCTGCTTTCTGAGGAATTCGGTGAGGATGCGCAGACGCGTCACGCTGTCATTCATTTCCAGCAGACTCTGCTTGATGGAAAGCTTGAGCGGCAGCACTTCGGACAGCCGGTAGCCCACCCATACGGCGTTGTCGAATTCGTGCGGCGCGGGGAAACGCGTGTCGCCGTATTCGTCGATGATGTGGCGCAGGATCTCGACGGCAAGTTCCAGTTCTTCCGGGACCGCGGTGGCGGCCTCGCTGCTGACGGCTTCCACCGCGCCGATCAGCAGGCCGCCGGGCTCGGTATGGGTGCTGCGGATGACGAAGCGTTCCTGCGCCTGGGTGCCGATATGCAGGATGCCGGTTTGCGGCATGTCCCAGTCGGTGACGCGGACAAGCGTGCCGACCGGGTAGGGAACGGCAGGGGGGCCGCTCTCGGCGCCCTCGCGAATGGCGCAGATGCCGAACGGCGTGCTTTCGGCAATGGCCTGTTTGACCATGCCGAGATAGCGCTGCTCGAAAATCCGCAGCGGCAGCTGCCCGCCCGGGAAGATCACGGTATTGAGCGGGAATAGCGGCAACCTGGCCTGGCTGGGCGTGGCGCTCAATGGTCGTCGCCCCACCGCGCCATCAGCGCGTGCTGGATGCCCAGTTGATCGAGGATGCGCGCGACGACGAAGTCGACGATATCCTCGACGCTTTGTGGCCAGTGATAGAAGCCGGGGTTGGCGGGCAGGATGACGGCGTTCATCCTCGACAGCGCCAGCATGTTTTCCAGGTGCAGAGTGGAAAACGGCGCTTCGCGCGGAACGAGGATCAGCTTCTTCTGTTCCTTCAGCATGACGTCGGCGGCGCGCTCGATCAGGTTGTCGGAGAGGCCGTGCGCGATTGCGGCGAGCGTGCCCATCGAGCACGGGCACACCACCATCGCGTCGGCCGGGTTGGAGCCCGACGCGAGCGGGGCATTCCAGTCTTCGCGGCCAAACACGCGCAGCTGGCCGTCGCCTGCACGGAGGGCTGCGGACAACTGCTTCTCGAGATCGCCCGCGCGTGCGGGCAGCGTCACGCCGAGCTCCTGCTTGGCGACGAGGTGGGCGGCCTGCGATACCAGCAGGTAAACATTCAGGTCGGCAGCCAGCAGGCATTCGAGCAGGCGCAGGCCATAGGCCATGCCGGAAGCGCCGGAAAGCGCGAGGGTGACGGTATTGAGGGGCGGGTGCATGGCGCGAATTGTCGCTTGGATGCCGCCAATAATCTACTCTGCCGCCCCGATCAGGCTATACGGATCACACCTGACGCTTGCGGGCGCCCGCTGCGATGCCGGGCGGCGATTGCCCGTCCGCTTCCGGAGCGGCAAGCAGGCGCGCCACGATGACGCCGTTGACTGCACCGAAAACCAGCGCGGCGGCGGCAAACACCGGCAGCAGTTTGATGAGCGCTGCGCCCGGCAGCAGCCATGCGCCTGCCAGTGCAAGCTGTCCGCCGATGTGCCCCCACGCCGCCAGCACTGACAGGCTGACCGGGCCGAATGCGCGCGCGGGCAGGTGGCGCGCCAGTGCCAGCACCGCCAGACTGGCGAGCGCGCCGGCCGCCGACAGCCAGAAGCCCGGCGCAAACAGGCTGCCCAGCAGCAGACTGCCGGCCAGCACGCGCAAACCCGATACCCAGGCCGCCGCGCGCCAGCCGTGCTGCAGCAGCACCAGCAGGACGACGATGTTGGCGAGTCCGGGTTTCACCCCCGGGATGGGGCTGGGGATCGCCGCTTCGGCCAGCGTCAGGCCGATCGCCAGTGCCGCCAGCCGCGCGATGCGGCGGTCGTCCGCGGTGACGGGCAACTCAATAGCCGAGTGTGTCATAGGCCGAGGCATGCCCGCGGATTTCGAGGCTGACCTGATTCGGCAGGCACAGGGCCGCCTGCCCCGATTGCGTGAGCCAGCCCTGCTTCACGCACAACTGGCGCGGCGAAGGATCGGCCGCCACACGGGCGCGGCCGGGTTCGATTTCGATCCGCGTGGTGCCGAGCGGGCCGTCAACGGCAATGCTTTGCGCGTGGGTGAGCGCCGTGGTTTCCACCACTTGCCCGGCGGCACGGATGACGACGGTGTCGCCGCGTCCCCCGCTCCAGGCAAACACCGCCAGCGCGACGACGATGCCGCCGCCCGCCAGCAGCACGCCGATATCGCCGGCACGCAGCAGCATCAGCTCAGTTCGCGGTGCCGCACCAGCACCTGCTCGCGTTCGCGGAAGGCGGCGGCCAGCGTTTCGGCGAAATAGACGCTGCGGTGCTGGCCGCCGGTGCAGCCGATGGCCACGGTCAGGTAGGCACGGTGGTCGCGGATGAAGCACGGCAGCCAGTTTTCGACAAAGCCGCGGATGTCGGCCAGCAGCGCCATGGCGTCGGCGCTGGCTTCGAGAAAGTGCTGCACCGGCCGGTCGCGCCCGGTGAGCGGACGCAACTCGGCGACGTAATGCGGATTGGGCAGGCAGCGTATGTCGAACACCAGATCGGCGTCGAGCGGAATGCCGTGCTTGAAGCCGAAGGATTCGAACAGCAGGGTGATGCGCGAACGGTCCTGGCCGATCAGGTCCTTGATCCATAGCCGCAGCGCCGAGGCGGAGAGGTCGCTGGTGTCGATGCGGTGCGCCAGCGGCGCGATCTCGGCGAGCGTCTCGCGTTCGAGCTGGATGGCCTCCTGCAGCGAAACGCTGTCGCTGGACAGCGGGTGCCGCCGCCGCGTTTCGGAAAAGCGTTTGACCAGCGACAGGGTTTTCGCTTCGAGAAAGATCACCCGCAGATCGGCGCCCTGGTTGCGCAGCGTTTCGGCGATTAGCGGCAGCTGCGTGAAACTTGCGCCGCTGCGCGCATCGATGGCGATGGCGATGCGCTCGTGGCCTTCGCGCTTCAGGTAGTCGACCAGCGGCTGCAGCATGGCGAGCGGCAGGTTGTCGACGCAGTAGTAGCCAACGTCTTCCAATACCGCGATGGCGATACTTTTGCCCGAGCCCGACAGGCCTGAAACCAGCACGATCTGCATCTCAGTCGCCCCCATCGATGGCGGCCTGCTGGCGCCGGATGAACTGCTCGACCGGGTTGATGCCGCGGCTTTTCAGAATGTGATTGCGCACTGCCACTTCGACCAGCACCGCCAGGTTGCGGCCCGCCGCTACCGGGATGCGCACCTTGGGAATGGCGACGTCGAGGATGGTTTCGGTGGAGGCCACCATATCGAGCCGGTTGAGGCCGACTTCGCCGATTTCCTGCGGATGCACCAGTTCGACGACGAGCTTGAGGTTCTTTTGCAGCTTGACCGCCGTTTCGCCGAACAGGTAGCGGATGTTGAGGATGCCGAGTCCACGCACTTCCAGAAAGTCACGGATCAGCGGCGGACAATTGCCTTCCAGCGTTTCCGGCGCGACATGCCTCAATTCGACCACGTCGTCGGCGACCAGCCGATGTCCGCGCGTGATGAGTTCCAGCGCCAGTTCACTTTTACCGACCCCGGCGTCGCCCTTGATGAGCACGCCGGTGCCGAGGACTTCGAGAAACACGCCGTGGATCGACGTGGCGTCGGCCAGGTGCTGCGTCAGGTAATGCCCCAGATAGGACATCAGGATCGGGCTGGCGAGGTTCGAGGTGAATAACGGCGTTGCGGTGCGTTCTGCGCTATCGCTCAAGAGGGGCGGCACGGTTTCGCCGTTGGAGACGACGATGGCTGCGAGTTCGGTCGAAAACAGGTGGTCGATGGCTTCCTGCAGGCCGGATTCGGACAGGCCGCGCAGGTAATCCATTTCGGCGGGTCCCAGTACCTGCACCCGGTTCGGGTGTACGAAATTCAGGTGGCCGATGAGGGCCAGGGTCGGTTTCTGGATGGTTTCGGAGGACAGGATGCGCTGGCCGCCGTCGAGTCCGGCCACCCACTGCAGGCCAAGCTGTTCCGCCATGTCGCGGAACAGGGTTGCAACCGAAACGCAGCTTAGCTCGTCCATGCGCCGAGCAGCGCAATGAGGTCGTGCGGGGCGGCGGCGGCCAGCATTTTCGCGCGCATGGCGTCGTCGCCGAACAGCTGCGCCAGCTCCCCGAGGATTTGCAGGTGGCGTTCGTTGGCGTCCTGGGGAACCAGCAAGATGAAGCACAGGGAAACCGGCTGGTTGTCGGGGGCGTCGAATTCCAGCGGGGTTTGCAGCCGGTAAAATGCGCCGCCGGCCTCCTTCAGGCCCTTGATGCGGCCGTGCGGAATGGCGATTCCGTGGCCGAGCGCGGTCGACCCGAGGCGTTCGCGCTCGAACAGGCTGGTGAAAATATCCGAGGCCTTGAGCGCGTGGGTTCTGGCGAACAATTCGGCTGCGTGTTCGAACAGTTTTTTCTTGCTGGTAAAGCTCACATCCAGCAAGGTGGTGTCGGGGGTGATGAGGGGGGCGATTAGGTTCATGCCGGTTGCAAAGCCGGTTGGAAAATCCGGCACCTGCAGATTATACGCCCGGAGGCGGCAAACTGCCTCCGGCACGCGTGGCCTTGATGCAAGCGGTTCGGCGTCAGGCGGCGCTTTCCGTCGGTTGATGCTTCAAACTGCCGCCGTCCTGATGGACATCCGAGATTTTTTCCTTGTGCTTGACGATCTGGCGGTCCAGTTTGTCGGCCAGCAGATCGATCGCGGCGTACATGTTGCCGTCTTCGCTGCTGGCATGGAAATCATGGCCCTTGACGTGCAATGTGGCCTCCGCTTTGTGCACCAGCTTTTCCACCTGCATGATGACGTTCAGGTTGATGACGTGGTCGAAATGGCGCTTGACGCGGTCGAGCTTCTCGGAAACATAGTCGCGGATGGCTGGGGTCACTTCCAGGTGATGACCGGAAATCTTCAAATTCATAGAGCCTCCTAGAGTCTGCTGAAAAATACTGAGTGCCGGTGTTCTGTTCCGGCTTCAGGAGCGATTCGTCACGCTCGATTTCATTGTGGAGCGAAAGCCGGACACATTCAAGCGTGGGGCGCCTTTTCGGGCGGGCGCCGCGCGAAAAGCCTTTGCGATCAAAGCGCGCGGCGCATGTTGGCGGGCGGGATCTGCAGCGATTCGCGATACTTGGCAACCGTGCGGCGGGCCACCACGATGCCCTGCTGGCCGAGCACCTCGGCCAGCTGGCCGTCGGACAGCGGTTTCTTGCCGTTTTCCGCGGCGACCAGTTGCTTGATGAGCGCGCGAATGGCGGTCGACGAGCAGGCGCCGCCGCTATCGGTGGCGACGTGGCTGCCGAAGAAATATTTCAGTTCGTACAGCCCGCGCGGCGTCATCATGAATTTTTGCGTGGTGACGCGCGAAATGGTCGATTCGTGCAGCTCCACCACGTCGGCGATCTCGCGCAGCACCAGCGGCCGCATCGCCACCTCGCCGTGCTCGAAGAAATGTTTCTGGCGGTCGACGATAGCCTGCGAAACGCGCAGGATGGTGTCGAAGCGCTGCTGCACGTTCTTGATCAGCCAGCGCGCCTCCTGCAGCTGGCTGGCCAGCTGGCTGCCGCCGGACTCGCGGTGGCGCGCCAGGATGTCGGCATAGACGCGGTTGACGCGCAGCTTGGGCATGGCGTCGGCGTTGAGGCTGGCGATCCACATGCCCTTGACCTTGCGCACATACACGTCCGGGATGACGTAGTGTGTTTCGTCGGCGCCGAAAGCTGCACCCGGACGCGGGTTGAGCGAAAGAATCAGGGAACGGGCGGCGCGCAGCGTGAGGTCGTCGATACCGAGCATTTTCTTCAGCTTGCCGACGTCGCGTGCGGCCAGCAGATCGAGATAATGCGTGGTCAGACGCATGGCCGCATCGCGCACCGGGGTGTCGGGCGGCAGGGCGCGCAGTTGCAGGGTCAGGCATTCGGCCAGATTGCGTGCGCCGACTCCGGTCGGATCCATGTTTTGCAGATGCTTGAGCGCGGTCTCGACTTCTTCGGGTTCGAGTTCTTCGAGTTCGGCCTGCAGGCCGACGACGATGTCCGCCAGCGGCTGGGTGAGGAAACCGGCTTCGTCGAGGTCGTCGATCAGTGCGGCGACCAGGGTGCGGTCGCGCAGGGTGAGCGGACTGACGATCAACTGGTTCAGCAGGTGTTCGCGCAAGGTCGCGCCCGAAACCGAGCCCTGCGCATAGTCGTTGTCTTCGTCGTCGCCGCTCGCTGCGCTGTAGTCGTTCCAGTCGGCATCGTCCAGTGCGGTGGATGGTTCGGATTCGACATTTTCCGGCGCAGGCGTTTCCGTGCTTTGCGTTTCGGCTTCGGCGGTATGCGCTGGTGCGTCGGCAACGGCGTAACCGGCTTCGTCTTCGTCCTCGCGTTCCAGCAGCGGGTTGTCCTGCAGTATCTGCTCCAGCTCCTGGTTCAATTCCAGCGTCGACAACTGCAGCAGCCGGATCGACTGCTGCAGTTGCGGCGTCAGGGCAAGGTGTTGACCGAGTTTGAGTTGAAGGCTGTGTTTCATGAGTCTCGACTACGGCAAAAATCGTGCCGACTTGAGCCGAGTGTACCGCGTTCCGCAGTGCAGGTCGCGCCTACAGGCGGAAATTTTCACCCAGATAGACCTTGCGCGCGTTGTCGTCCTGGATGAGGAGGTCGGGTGTGCCGGCGATCAGCACGCGGCCTTCGTTGATGATGTAGGCGCGGTCGCAGATGCCGAGGGTTTCGCGCACGTTGTGGTCGGTGATGAGCACGCCGATGTCGCGCTCGATCAGGAAATGCACCAGCTTCTGGATATCGATCACGGCGATGGGGTCGACCCCGGCGAAGGGCTCGTCGAGGAGAACGAAGCGCGGGTTGATCGCCAGCGCGCGGGCGATTTCGACGCGGCGGCGCTCGCCGCCGGACAGGCTGACCGCGGCGGCATCGCGCAGATGTTCGATGTGCAGATCCTCGAGCAGATTGTTGAGATGCTCGTCGCGCTCGTCCTTGCTGTAAGGCTTGAGTTCCAGAATGGCGCGGATGTTTTCCTCCACCGTCATCTTGCGGAATATCGACGGCTCCTGCGGCAGGTAGGACAACCCCAGCCGCGCGCGCTGGTGGATCGCCATGTGGGTGAGGTCGTGGGTGTCCATCTGCACGCTGCCGCCATCGGCTGCGACCAGTCCGACCACCATGTAGAAGCAGGTGGTCTTGCCGGCGCCATTGGGGCCGAGCAGGCCGACCACTTCGCCGCTTTCGACCTCGAAGGAGACGTCGTGCACCACGGTGCGTTTGCCATACGTCTTGCGCAGGCCTTGGGCGGAAATTCGGCTCATGGCTTGGCGGCGGGCTGCTCGGCGCGCGGTTTCGGGCGGATCACGGCGCGCACGCGGCCGCTCGGGGTCTGGGCGCCGGGCTGGCCGACGACCTTGTAGAACTCGGTGTCGGCGTTGTAGGAGATCTGCGCGCCGCGCAGTTCGTCGCCGTCACGCCGCAAGCGGGCCTGGCCGATCAGTTCGAGCTGGCTGCTGGCGCTGTCGAACTCGATGCGATCGGAAAATCCCTCGATGAATTCATCGCGGCCGTCGAGCTTCTGGCGGAACGCCACGGGGCGGCCGACGGCGCTGATCTTGTCGAGCCCGCCGGCATTCTGCGTCACCTGCACACGGTCGGCTCGCAGCATCAGCGTGCCCTGGCTCAGGATCACATTGCCCTGGTAGACGCTGATTTTCTTGATGTCGTCGAGGGTGACCGTGTCGGCCTCGAGGTTGACCGGCTTGTCGCGGTCGGCTTTCTCGGCGTGGGCGGGCGAGATCAGCAGGACGGCGCACAGAACCGCATAAACTCCTGTTTTCAATGTTTGCATGGCGTCAACTCAGCTCTTAGCTTTTTCCGGAAATATAACGGGCCTGCACCCGTCCTGTCAGTTTGATGACGCGTTGCCTGGCGTCGTATTCCATGGCGCTGGCGCGCAAGTTCGAGGTGGCATCGCGAATGTCCACCGCGCCCGGCGCGCGCAGCTGGTCGCGTTCGGGAAAAACCAGCAGCCGTTCGGTGCGCAGCAACATGGCGGATTGTCCCGGGCGGGCGGCGCGTTCCACGATGACGTTGCCGCGCAGGTCCACCTCGTGGCCGTCGGGCGAGACCGTGGCCTCGCGCGCCTCTGCGCTCACTTCGCCGGCCTGCACGCCCAGCTGGATGAAGCGGGGCGACTCCAGTTCGGTGCGTTTGCTGCCGGAATAATGCTTGAGCTTCCTGGCGGACAAGCGATAGTGGGGGTTGCCTGCCAGGTCGGTGCGCAGCGCATCGAAGTTTTCCATGATGCCTTCGGGATCGGTCTGGGTCGACGGAGTGTCGCTGTCCGGCAGTTCCACCGAACGCTCGATCCAGAAACTGAGCGCAGCCAGCAGCAGCAACATGGCCAGCGGAAGCCATAACGACCCCCGCGCGATCATATCGCCCTCGAACCGGCGGCGCGTGCACGGTGCGTCATTTCAGATAAGGTGCCAGCACCGCGTCCAGCGTGCCCTGCGCGCGCATCAGGAGCTCGCAGGCTTCGCGCACCGCGCCGCGCCCGGCTTCGCGGGTGGTGACCAGGTGACTGTGCGCCTTGACCAGATCGGGCGCTGCGGGCACGGTGATCGCCAGGCCGGCGCGCCGCATCACCGGCAGATCGACGACGTCGTCGCCCATGTAGGCGGTGGTTTCGCAGGCGATGCCGAGTTCGCGGCACAGCGTTTCATAGACCGCCAGCTTGTCGTGCGCGCCCTGATGGACGATCTCGATGCCGAGATTCCTGGCGCGGTGTTCCACCACCCGCGAACTGCGTCCAGTGATGATGGCAAGCTCGACGCCGCTGCTCTTGAGCATTTTCAAGCCGTGGCCGTCGAGCGAATTGAAGCCTTTGTATTCCTGTCCGTCGTCGGCCAGGAACAGGGTGCCGTCGGTCATCACGCCATCGACGTCGAATGCGATCAGCCTGATTTTCCGTGCGCGGGCGATCAGCGCCGCATTCATCCCGTCGGCAGCCATCAAACCACCCCCGCTTTCAGCAGGTCGTGCATGTTGAGCGCGCCCACCAGCGTGTTGTCGGCGTCGACCACCAGCAGGCCGTTGATTTTCAGCGTTTCCATTTTTTCTACCGCCGCCACGGCGAGTTCGTCCGCACGGATTGTCTTGGGGTTTCGGGTCATCAGGTCGACCACCTGCGCCTGCTGCAGATCGAGCGCGTGCTCCAGGGCCCGTCGCAGGTCGCCGTCGGTGAATACCCCCGCCACCTTGCCGGCAGCGTCGACCACGGCGGTCATGCCGAGCCCTTTTTGCGTCATTTCGAGCAGGGCGAGCTTGAGCGATGCGGCGCTGTCGATCTTCGGCAGCGCGTCGCCTGTGTGCATGACGTCGTGCACATGGATGAGCAGCCGCCGCCCCAGGCTGCCGCCGGGGTGGGTGCGCGCAAAATCGTCGGCCGAGAAGCCGCGCGCGTCGAGCAATGCCACCGCCAGCGCGTCGCCCAGTGCCAGCGCCGCGGTGGTGCTGGCGGTGGGCGCCAGGTTGAGCGGGCAGGCTTCCTTGTCGACGCCGGCATTGAGATGCACATCGGCCTCGCGCGCCATGGTCGAGCCGGGGTTGCCGGTCATCGCAATGAGTTTGGCGCCGCGCCGCTTGATGAGCGGCACGATGCTGACGATTTCGTTGCTCTCGCCCGAATTCGACAGCGCCAGCACCACGTCGTTGGGCGCGATCATGCCAAGGTCGCCGTGGCTGGCTTCGCCCGGGTGCATGAAAAAGGCGGGGGTGCCGGTGGACGCCAGGGTGGCGGCGATCTTGCTGCCGATGTGCCCCGATTTGCCCATCCCCGACACCACCACGCGGCCGCTGCACGCCAGGATCAGCTGCACGGCGTCGGCAAAGCCGGCGTCGAGACGGTCGGACACGGCGCGCAGCGCGGCGGCTTCGATGTCGAGTACCTGGCGCGCCAGTACCAGCAAATGTTCGGGGGAAGTGGAGTGGGGGTGCATGGTCGGCAAGTATACTAAAGCCTGCCTTTCCGACCGCGCTTTCCTTGATGCCGGGCAGGGGGGCGACTTTACTATGGGCTGAAGCCCATGAAAGATCGTATGCATAGCAGCCTCCAGCTCGTGCTGATCCTGCTTGCGGCTGCCGACCATGCTCGGCTACCTGGTGAACGGAATCGCCATCGGCCCGTTCGCGCCGGGATGGATTCCGGACAGCGAGGAAGAGCGTTGCCTGGCCGAGTTCGGCGTGGTGTTTCTGATGTTTTCCATCGGCCTGGAATTCAGCCTGCCGCGCCTGCATACCATGCTGGTTACGCCGGGCTCGGCCGCGGTGGGGCGCAGCCTGGAAGACTTGGCGCTGGACGGGTTGCTGGCGGAAGTGGTGGCGATCCGGCGCCAGGGGATCAAGGGGGTGGATCCCCGGCCGATACCCGGATCCAGGGTGGCGACAGCGGAATTCAGGGTGCTGTAGGGTTAGAAGAGGATGGCAGCCCCGCAGTTGGTTTCGCCGCTGCCGCCGGACCATTCGCCGGTAGTGGTGTTGTAGCAGTTGGCGGCGGTCGGTGCTGTGCCGCCGGCAGCGTAGACCGAGAAGCGCATGCTGCCTCGAAGCGCGTTGCCGTCGTCGATCTTGCGGTCGATTTCGGCCAGGATGGCCGCCGGGATTTGGGGGCCGGTCTTGAGGTTCAGCCGGGACGTCGCCGTGCCTGTATCAGCGTACGTGTCGTCATTGATCAGTTGAATGCGGGCACCATAAGGATTATTGGGTGTGGTGGCCGCGCTTTCCGTCGCGTTGTAAACGTAGGTGCCATTGATGAAGCCGGCATGCGAAAGGTGGTCCCACACAGCGATCGATTCTGAGGTACTGATGACCCCGTCGCCGTTCCCGTTCTGAGCGGCGCCGGCGATCTGCGTGGCGGCGGCGCTGAAATCGCCCGGCAAGGCACGATACCGGTCCTGAAAACCAAAGAACGCGGCTTTGGTGCCGTCAATCTGGGCAATGATGTTCTTGACCCGGGCGCTGGTGATCAACTCCTGGCCCTTTAGAATGCCGCCGAGCAGCAGGCCGATGATGACCAGCACGATGGCGATCTCGATCAGGGTGAAACCCGACTGGCGCTGCGGGAAGTGGGGCTGCGGCATGGTGGAAGGCTCCGTTGTGTTATTGCCTGACGTGCTTTTTTGCAAAATGCATGCCACCGAATCGATGTTCATAATTGATTGATTTAAAATAAAAAAACGAGATTAAATGTGCATTGCCCCGGCCTGGATTGATGAAAATACGACGCGCTCGCCGGAATTCCGTCAGATTTTTATTGCGCATAGCCGCAGCCGGACTGCATTTCCCCGATGGATTGCCGATAGCAGTGTCATGCTGAATTTCCCGCGTCGTGGCCTGATATGACCGAGTCCGCTGAGAATAGGCCGCGGCAGGCCGGGTTGGCCGCGCTGGTCGGTTTTTTCACGCGGGTGGCGCCTGGGCGCTGGCTGGCGCTGATGCTGCTGGCGCTGCACGCCGCCGTGGTGTTCGACGCCGAAGCGGCGGTGACGCGCGCCTTCCTGCTGGCGCATTACGGGCTGTTCCTACTGTGGCAGCCGCTGGTGCGCAGCGAGGCGCGCATCGAGCCGCGCCTCGCGCTGCCGGTGTTCGCCATGGCGGCGCTGCTGGTGCTGGTCGACGGCACCTGGGTGATGGCGCTGTGGCTGGCGATTCTGGCGGGGCTGGTGGGCGCGGTGGCGGCGTCGCAAAACGCGCGCAGCCAGCGGCTGGCCTACCTGCTCGCGCTGGCCTATTTGCTGGCGCTGCTGCTGGCCTGGGTGCTGCCGCAAAGCCTGGGCGGCGCCGGGCTGCCGGATGCGCTGCAAGCCGCGGTGCGCTACGGCTTGCCGCTGCTGCCGCTGGTGATCCTGTTCCTGCCGGTCAGCCGCCAGCGCGGCGCCTCGTCGACGCTCGATTTCATCTACGGCCTGATGCTGTCGCTGCTCATCATGGTGATGGCGCTGGGCGTATTTGCCGTGGTGGCGGTGGCGGGGGTGAGTTATGCGTGGGCGCTGGTGCAGACCCTGCTGGGGATGGCGGCGCTGCTGCTGACCTTGTCGTGGCTGTGGAATCCGCGTGCCGGGTTTGCCGGACTGGGGCAGCTCACTTCGCGTTATCTGCTGTCGGTGGGGCTGCCGTTCGAGGGCTGGGCGCAACGCCTGGCGACGCTGGCCGAGCGCGAGCGCGATCCGGAATCCTTCGTGCGTGATGCGCTGGCCGACCTGCACGAACTGACCTGGATCCGCGGCGGAAGCTGGCAGGCGGCACGCGGCGAAGGCAGTTTCGGCGAGCCCGCCGAACACGCCGTCAGCCATGCGTTTCATGGCTTGAGCCTCAACTGGCAATCCGCGCGTCCGCTCACTCCGGCGCTGGCGCTGCATGTGCGGCTGCTGTCGCAGCTGCTGGGCTATTTCTACGCCGCCAAGGTGCGCGAACAGACCCTGCGCGAGCAGGCCTACAGTCAGGCGATCCACGACACCGGCGCGCGGCTGACGCACGACGTGAAGAATATCCTGCAGTCGCTGAAAACCCTGCTCGCCGCCGCCGACATGTCCACGCCCGAGGACAGCGAGCGTCTGCTGGAACTGATGAAGCGGCAGTTG
>NZ_JANJXQ010000044.1 GCF_024708915.1 Thiobacillus sp. | reverse complement strand
GTACTCATTACTGCGGCGCCGTCACCGCCGCCGACATCGGCAACACCGTCACCCTGTGCGGCTGGGCGCACCGCCGGCGCGACCACGGCGGCGTCATCTTCATCGACCTCCGGGACCGCGAAGGGCAGGTGCAGGTGGTGGTCGACCCCGATACCCCGGAGGCGTTCAAGCTCGCCGAGGAGGTGCGCGCCGAGTTCGTGCTGAAGATCGAAGGCCGGGTGCGCCCGCGCCCCGCCGGCACCGAGAACCCCAACCAGGCGACCGGCATGGTCGAGGTGCTGGCGCAGGGCATCGAGATCCTCAACCCGTCGCTTACGCCCCCGTTCCAGCTCGACGACGAGGCCGTCAACGAGAACATCCGCCTGCAGTACCGCTACCTCGACCTGCGCCGCGAGCCGATGCAGAAGAACATGCGCCTGCGCTACCGCGTCTCCAAGCTGATGCGCGACTACCTCGACGGCAACGGCTTCATCGAGGTCGAGACGCCGATGCTGACGCGCTCGACCCCGGAAGGCGCGCGCGACTACCTGGTGCCGTCCCGCGTGCACGACGGGATGTTCTACGCGCTGCCGCAGTCGCCGCAGCTCTTCAAGCAGCTCTTGATGGTCGCGGGCTACGACCGCTATTTCCAGATCACCAAGTGTTTCCGCGACGAGGACCTGCGCGCCGACCGCCAGCCCGAGTTCACCCAGGTCGACCTGGAGACCTCGTTCATGGGCGAGGAGGAGATCATGACCCTGGTCGAGGGCATGATCCGCGACATGATGCAGAAGGCGCAGGGCATCGAGTTGCCGTTCCCGTTCCCGCGCATGTCCTACGCCGAGGCGATGGCGAAGTACGGCTCCGACAAGCCCGACATGCGGGTGACGCTCGAGATCACCGAGCTCACCGAAGTCATGCGTGACGTCGACTTCAAGGTGTTCTCCGCGCCCGCCAACGCCGCCAACGGCCGCGTCGCTGCGCTGCGCGTGCCCAAGGGCGGCGAGTTCTCGCGCGGCGAAATCGACGGCTACACCGAGTTCGTCAAGATCTACGGCGCCAAGGGCCTCGCGTGGATCAAGGTCAACGAGAAAGCGAAAGGGCGTGACGGCCTGCAGTCGCCCATCGTCAAGAACCTGCACGACGCTGCGCTCGCCGAAATCCTTGCGCGTACCGGCGCCGAGGACGGCGACCTCATCTTCTTCGGCGGCGACAAGGCCAAGATCGTCAACGACGCGCTCGGCGCGCTGCGCGCCAAGGTCGGCCACGAGAAGGGCTATCTGGACGGCCGCGCCTGGGCGCCGCTGTGGGTGGTCGACTTCCCGATGTTCGAATACAACGAGGACGAGAACCGCTGGGACGCGCTGCACCATCCCTTCACCGCGCCCAAGGACGGCCACGAGGACTGGCTCGCCACCGACCCCGGCAAGTGCCTGTCCAAGGCCTACGACATGGTGCTGAACGGCTGGGAAGTCGGCGGCGGCTCGGTGCGTATCCATCGCGAAAACGTGCAGGAAAAGGTGTTCGCCGCGCTGAATATCGGCGAGGCGGAGCGCCGTGAAAAATTCGGCTTCCTGCTCGATGCCCTGCAGTACGGCGCGCCGCCGCACGGCGGTCTGGCGTTCGGGCTGGACAGACTGGTGACGCTGATGACCGGCGCCGAATCGATCCGCGACGTCATCGCCTTCCCCAAGACCCAGCGCGCCTCCTGCCTGATGACCAACGCGCCCAACGTGGTCGACGAAAAGCAGCTGCGCGAACTGCATATCCGGCTGCGCAACGTCAATCCGGCGGACAAGGCGGCTTAAACCTTTTTTCATCCGCGAAGGACGCGAAGAAACGCGAAGGAAAAACAATACCAGTCCCCTTGCCTGTCATGGCGAGCGCAGCGAAGCCATCCAATACAGTCCCGCGGCGCCCCTGGATTGCTTCACTGCGTTCGCAATGACGGTTTCATTGGGGTTTCCTTCGCGTCTCTTCGCGTCTCTTCGCGTCCTTCGCGGACAAAGGATTTTGAAATGAAATTCGCCGACACCCTGAAAACCCTGCCCGAGTTCGCGGGCGACAAGCTGCTGCTGACCGATGCGGCCGGCGTCGAGGTCGCAACCATCGCCAATGCGCCCGGCAGCGCCGGCTCGTTCCGGGTGTATGCGCATCTCGCACAGCAATACGGCGCGATCGACGCCGAGGCCGCCGCCGAGGGGCTGGCGATTTTCGCCGAGCACACCGAGGATGCCAGCCGCAACCCCGGCAAGCACCCGAACATCGACCGCCTGATCGCCGTCCTGGCGACAGGCAGCCCGCTCAACGCCCGTATCGAGTGATCGCGCACAAGATTCCTGTTTCGGTACTGGTCGTCATCCATACGGCCGACGGCCAGGTGCTGCTGATGGAGCGCGCCGACGCACCGGGCTTCTGGCAGTCGGTCACCGGCTCGCAGGACGCCGGCGAAACGCTCGAACAGACCGCGATACGCGAAGTGCGCGAGGAAACCGGGCTCGACGCCGCGGCCTTCGAACTGACGCGCTGGGGCATCGAAAACCGCTACGCCATCTACGAACGCTGGCGCCACCGCTATGCCCCGGGCGTGACCCACAATACCGAGCATGTATTCGGTCTGAAACTTCCCGTAGCGCAACCGGTCATAGTTGCGACCCATGAGCACCTGCATTACCGGTGGCTGCCATGGAAAGTAGCTGCGGCGCGCTGTTTTTCGCCCAGCAACGCGGCAGCGATTCGTCTGCTGCCCACACGTTTATAATGGAAGCCATGGAATCTCCGCTGCATATCGCCAGCTACAACATCCACAAGGGCCTGTCGCAATTCAACCGGCGGCTGACCGTGCACGAACTGCGCGACCGTCTCGGCACGCTGGGCACCGACATCGTCTTCCTGCAGGAAGTGCAGGGCAGCCACGGCCTGCGCGCCCGCCGCTTCCAGCACTGGCCGGGGCGGCCGCAGCACGAGTTTCTGGCGGGCCACGTCTACAGCGACTCCGCCTACGGCAAGAACTGCGTCTACGATACCGGCCACCACGGCAACGCCATCCTGTCGCGCTACAAGATTCTGAGCTGGGAAAACGAGGACATCTCCTCCCACGCCTACGAGAGCCGCGGCATGCTGCACTGCGAAATCGAGGTGCCCGGCCTGGCCGCCCCGGTGCACTGCATCAACGTGCACCTGGCGCTCAACGAAGGCGGGCGCAAGCGCCAGCTGGCGATGATCGTCGCGCGCGTGCGCAAGATGGTGCCCGACGGCGCGCCGCTGATCCTGGCCGGCGATTTCAACGACTGGCAGACGCGCGTCGGCCGCTACTTCGAAGACGAGCTGGGGCTGGCCGAAGTATTCGAAACCCACCACGGCAAATCCGCGCGCAGTTATCCGTCCATCCTGCCGATGTTCCAGCTCGACCGCATCTATGTGCGGCGCTTCAACATCGAAGCCGCGCACGTCCACACCGGCAACGCCTGGCACCGCATTTCCGACCACGCAGCGCTGAGCGCCAAGCTGAAACCGGCTGGATGACCGCACGCAACCGCTTGCGCGCGCTGTTTTTTCGCGGCGTCGAGCTGGTTCCCGGCAACCGGATACGGCTGCTGCAAAGCGGCGCCGAGTTCTTCCCGGCGCTGATCGCGGCGATCGACGCCGCACGCGCTGAAGTTCATCTCGAAACCTATATTTTCAGTTCCGACCCGACTGCCGCGACGGTGCGCGATGCCCTGATGCGCGCCGCGCAGCGCGGCGTGCGGGTGCGCCTGCTGATCGACGGCGTGGGCTCGCGCGAGTTGCCGGCCGCCTGGCGGGCTGCGCTCGAAACGGCAGGCGTCGGCGTGCGGATCTATCGTCCGCTGGTGAACGGCTGGCGCGCCAATCCCAAGAACCTGCGGCGGCTGCACCGCAAACTGGCGGTGATCGATGCACGCATCGCCTTCATCGGCGGCATGAACCTGATCGACGATTACGAGCCGGTGCGTTTCGCTGCGCCACGGCTCGATTACAGCGTCGAAGTGCAGGGGCCGCTGATCGTGCAAATCCACCGCAGTGCGCGCCACCTGTGGCGGCTGGTGGCCCTGACGCAGCTGCAGCCCGAGGCTGAGCGCACGCCGCCGCTCGAGCCGTCGTGGCCCACCGATGGCCGCATGCGCGCCGCCTTCGTGGTGCGCGACAACCTCGTCCACCGCCGTGACATCGAACGCAGCTACCTCGCCGCGCTGGCGCTGGCGCATGAAAGCATCCTCATCGCCAACGCCTATTTCCTGCCGGGAAACCGTTTTCGCAAGCTGCTGAAAAAAGCCGCCGCGCGCGGCGTGCGGGTGCAGCTGCTGATGCAGGGCCATACCGACCACCGCTTTTATCAGGCCGCTTCGCGCGCGCTATACAACAACCTGCTGATGGCCGGTGTGGCGATCTACGAATACCAGGCCAGCGAATTGCACGCCAAGGCGGCGGTGGTCGACGGCCACTGGGCCACCGTGGGTTCCAGCAACATCGACCCCTTCAGCCTGTTGCTGGCGCGCGAGGCGAACATCGTCGTCGACGACGCGGATTTTGCCCGTGACCTGCGGCAGCGGCTGCAGCAGGCCATCGCCCGGTCCGCCCCGCTCGATCCCGCCGACTGGCGGCGCCGTTCCTTGCCGCAGCGCATGCTGTCGCGGCTGGCCTACGGCATCGTGCGCATGTTGCTGGGCGTGACCGGGCTGGGGCGCCGGGTGTGAGAAAGCAGGCGGCCTCCCGCGAACCGGCGACGGGATGGCCGCAGCAGGCCGCTCCGGCCTGCAAGTAATCCCCCTACAGCTGCGCTGACTTGAAGGTGTCGCACTGCGCGGGATCGCCGCGCTGCATGCCGCGCTTGAACCAGCGCATGCGCTGTTCCGACGAGCCGTGGGTGAAGGATTCCGGCACCACGAATCCGCGCGCCTGTTTCTGCAGGCGGTCGTCGCCGACCCCGGCCGCGGCTGCCAGCGCTTCCTCGGTGTCGCCCGGCTCCAGGATCTGCCGCTGCTTGTTGGCGTGGTGCGCCCACACCCCGGCAAAGCAGTCGGCCTGCAGCTCCATCCGCACCTGCAGCGCGTTGCCCTCGGTCTCGCCCGCGCGGCTTCGCGCCGCGTGCACCTGTTCCGACACGCCCAAGAGCGTCTGCACGTGGTGCCCCACCTCGTGCGCCACCACGTAGGCCTGCGCGAAGTCGCCCGGCGCATCGTGGCGCTGCGCCAGATCGTTGAAGAAGCTCATGTCCAGATACAGCTTCTGGTCGCCCGGGCAGTAGAACGGCCCCATCGCCGCCTCGGCGAAGCCGCACGCCGACTGCACCGCGCCGGAAAACAGCACCAGCTTCGGCTGCTGGTAGCGCTGGCCCGAGCCCTGGAACAGCGTACCCCACACGTCTTCCGTGTCTGCCAGCACCACCGACATGAATTCCTTGAGTTTTTCCTCTTCCGGGCTGAACGCCGCCGGCTGCTGTTCGGCCTGCGTCGGCGCCAGCGTGCCCGCCTGGTTCAGCACCACCGCCGGGTCCACCCCGAAATACATCGCCACCAGCGCCAGCACGATCGCCCCGATGCCGCCGCCGGCGATCCCCTTGCCGCTCACGCGCATGCCGCGCCGGTCCTCGATGTTGTCGCTGCGTCGTCCGCGTTCCCAGCGCATGGGATTCTCCCTGCAGTAATGAGGCATGCGTATTGTAGCCACGGGTGTTTGATGGTGCTGCGCCTCAACAGGAACAGGCGGCGGCGCTATCCGTTGTGTTGGTGCAACAAAACAACACTTTCCCTCGGTCGCTGCAGAAAAAACAACAGGTTTCCTTGCTGCCCGGCCCCGGGTCTGGATAATCGACCTCGTCCAACAAGCACATATCCGTGTGGGACAGCTCTGCAGAGCTTGAAACCATAACTGGTTTTTATTTTTACTTTCTTAGGAGAAAGCAATGAAAAAATCCCTGATCGCCCTGGCCGTTGCCGGCGTCGTTTCCGCTCCCGCTTTCGCGGCCACCAGCAACGTCGACGTGTACGGCAAGCTGCACGTGTCCGCGTCGCTTTTCGATGACCAGACTGATGGTACCGAAGATCTGCAATTTTCCTCCAACGCCAGCCGCATCGGCTTCAAGGGTTCCGAAGACCTCGGCGGCGGCCTGGCCGCCATCTGGCAGATCGAGACCGGCATCAACATGGACGAGGCGAACGGCAGCTGGGCTAGCCGCAACGTCTTCCTCGGCCTGAAGAGCGACGCCATGGGCACCGTGATGATCGGCAACTACGACACCCCGCTGAAACTGATCGGCCGCAACATCGACCTGTTCGGCGACACCATGGCCGACTCGCGCAACGTGACCGAAGTCGCTTCCGACACCCGCGGCAGAAACTCGGTGACCTACATGTCGCCCAGCTTCAGCGGCCTGGCCTTCGCTGCCCAGTACAGCAACGCGATGGATGCGGATGCCACTACTGGCGCTGGTGATAAGAACGACAACTCCGCCTGGAGCCTGAACGGCACCTACACCAACGGTCCCCTGTTCGTGGGTCTGGCCTATAGCGACGGCGACGCGCTCGAAGCCGTCAACGTCGACAGAGAGTGGCGTCTGGCTGCCGGTTACAGCTTCGGCAACTTCAAGGTGGTCGGCCAGTACGACAAGTCGGACGCCGAGACCGGCTCCTCTGACTTCGATTCCTGGCTGCTGGGCGCTGCCTACACCATGGGCAACGTGGTCCTGAAGGCCAACTACATGGACGGCGACGAAGACGGCGCCTCCGATGATCCCAAGCAGTGGACCATTGGCGCCGACTACAACCTGTCCAAGCGCACCACGCTCTACGCACTGTACGCTGACGGCGAACACATCGCCTTCGGTGGCGGCGCCGGCGGCAGCGACCGTATTGGCAGCTGCACGACGTGCGGCGGCGACGTTTCCATCTTCTCGCTGGGTATGGTTCACACCTTCTAATTCAACGCCGGGGCAACCCGGTTTGAACGACGAAGCTGAAACGGGCTCCTGCGGGAGCCCGTTTTTTTATCAACAGAATAATGGGTGACCCCATTGTTTTCTCTTGTTTCCTGGCAACGCTGTTCGCCGATGAAGCCAGGCGCAAAGCTTCACGGCATCCTGGCCAGGCGTCGCGCGTCCTTGAGCAGCAGGATCAGTTGACGCTCGTTTTCTGGCGTGGGCTCGAAGCCAAAACGCCGGTAAAACGCCTCCGCTTCGGCATCAAGAGGATGCGTCAGCAGTGCCCGAATACCTGCGTGCTCGGCCACTGCAATGGCACGATAGATGGCATCCTGCAAAAGGCTGAAGCCCAGACCGCGCCTTTGATAATCCAGATCAACCGCCAGCCTGGCCAGAATGACCAGCGGGATCGGATGCTGCCCCATACCGCGACGCACCCGCTCGGGCGCATCGAGCGTATCGATCTGGCCGACAGTCAGGCTGTAATACCCCGTGACGCGCTCGCCATCGCACGACACAAAGGTTCTCGCCGAACCGCCGCCCTGAGCTTGCCGGGCGTGGCGTAGCAGCCAGTCCGTGAGCGCAGGCTTGCCGCAATCAAACGCTTCCACTTGATGGCGGGCATCCAGCGGCTGCGGCGCGGAAAGACTCATTTTTCAGCCCAGACCGGACGGCGGGAAAACAACTCGGTCAGGCCGGGGTTGTCGGACTCGGGGCGATCCAGCATCTCCATAATTGCCCGGTACTGGCTGCCCGACACCATGAACAAGCGCTGGTCGAGCAAGGTCTGTTCGGCCGCCAGATAGGCCGCGTCAAGGATGAAATCCGTCAGCGATTTGTGTGCCACTTCGGCGGCACGACGCAGCACGGTTTCCTGTGTGGGGGTGGCGCGCAGCCCGAGGCGTGCGGAACGAACAGGCGCAGAAGCGGTGGACATGATAGGTCTCCATGATTACGTACATCAGACAAAATGTTAGTACAAACGACGCAACCCGTCCATTGGCACTTCAAGATCGGTGGCCTGCGCCACTTTCGGGAAGAATAATGGGCGACCTCATTCCTGCCTTCCCATTCCTGTTCTTCTGGGGAAGGCGATCCCTGCTCTGAGTCGGATAGGGCCGGGTTTGCGACGCTTGAGTTTTGGGCGCAGCGACCTTACGATCTGACTAACTTGTTAGCTAACAGGAGGGGTCATGAAGACGGTCAATATCCATGAAGCAAAAACGGCCCTGTCGGCGCTGATCGCCGCAGCCGAGGCGGGGGAAGAGGTCGTCATCTCGCGTGCCAACAAGCCTGTGGTGAAGCTGGTGCCGGTGGGGCTGCCCAAACAAGAAAAACGCACGTTCGGGTTGCACAAGGACACGCCTTTTTATGTGGCCCCTGATTTCGATGCTCCGCTGACGGATGAATTCTGGCTGGGGCGGGAACGGACATGAGGCTGTTGCTGGATACGCATGTTTTTTTGTGGCTCGATTCGGCGGATGCACGCATTCCGGCGGGGGTGCGCGAGGCATGCGAGGATGGCCGGAACGAGGTGTTTCTCAGCCTGGCGAGCGTGTGGGAAATGCAGATCAAGACGGCGCTGGGCAAGATGCGCCCGCCGATATCACCTGTCGCGCTGGCTGAAGCCTATCTCGACAATGGGACGCTGAAAGCCTTGCCTGTCGGGTTGGCGCATATTCGGGAATTGGGCATGTTGCCGGCCAGCCACGGCGACCCGTTCGACCGCATGCTCGTCGCGCAGGCCCGCTACGAAGGCCTCACGCTGGTGTCAACCGACCGTGTGATGGGGGAGTATCCCGTTGGCGTGTTGTGGGAATGAAACAGAAGCAAGGGCAGGAAGCAACGGGCGCCTTGTGGCGCCCGTTTTGTTTCAGCCTTCCACCACCTCGAAATCGTGGGTGATCTCGGCCGCCTTGCCGAGCATGATGCTGGCCGAGCAGTATTTATCGGCGGAGAGTTTCACCGCCTGTTCAACGCGCTTGGGGTCGAGTGCCTTGCCGGTGACGGTGAAGTGGACGTGGATTCTGGTGAAGACCTTGGGGTCGGTTTCGGCGCGGCTGGCGTCGATGTCGGCGACGCAGTCGGTGACCTGCTGGCGGCCCTTTCTCAGGATGTGGACGACGTCGTAGGCGGAGCAGCCGCCGAGGCCCAGCAGCAGCATTTCCATCGGCCGCACGCCGAGGTTCCTGCCGCCGCCTTCGGGCGGGCCGTCCAT
>NZ_JANJXQ010000042.1 GCF_024708915.1 Thiobacillus sp. | reverse complement strand
CCGCTTTGCCGCCAGCGGTTTCCGCGATTTCACCCGGATTGCCGGCAGCAGCCCGGAGATGTGGCGCGACATCGCGCTGGCGAACCGGGAGGCGGTGCTGGCCGAACTGGATGCCTACCTCGCATCGCTGCAAGCATTGCGCCAGGCAGTCGATGCGGAAGATGCTGATGCATTGTTGAAGATGTTTTCGCGCGCCCGCAATGCCCGTGAAAACTGGATTAAGGCTCAGGATTCTTGATGGAATTTCTTGATTTACCCGCAAGCGGCGAGGCGCGCGGCACAGTGCGCCTGCCGGGCTCCAAAAGCATTTCCAACCGCGTGCTGCTGCTGGCGGCGCTGGCGCAAGGCACGACCATCGTGCGGGCGCTACTCGATTCCGACGACACACGGGTCATGCTCGATGCCTTGCGCGTGTTGGGCGTGGGCGTCGCGCGGGTGAGCGATTCCGATGACTATGAAATCACAGGCGTGGGTGGCGCGTTTCCGGTCAAGCAGGCCGAACTGTTCCTGGGCAATGCCGGGACGGCGTTCCGTTCGCTGACCGCCGCGTGCGCGCTGTCGGGCGGCGAGTATGAGCTGAAAGGTGTGGCGCGCATGCACGAGCGGCCGATCGGCGATCTGGTCGACGCCTTGCGGCGGCTCGGTGCGCACATCGACTATCTCGGCCAGGAAGGCTTTCCGCCGCTGAAGATTCATCCCGCAGAAATCGCCGGCGACATCACCGAGGTACGCGGCAATGTGTCGAGCCAGTTCCTCACCGGTCTCCTGATGGCGCTGCCGCTGCGCCAGCGCGATACCACCATCGAGGTCGTGGGCGAGCTGATTTCCAAACCCTACATCGGCATCACGCTGGCGATGCTGCGCCGCTTTGGCGTGGAGATCGCGCGCGACGACTGGCAGCGCTTCGGCGTGCCGGCAGCGGCGCGCTACCAGAGCCCCGGCGAAATCTGGGTGGAAGGCGATGCGTCGTCGGCGTCCTATTTTCTCGCCGCGGGCGCCATCGGCGGCGGCCCGGTGCGGGTGGAGGGCGTCGGCCGCGACAGCGTGCAGGGCGACGTGCGCTTTGCCGATGCGCTGGCGTTGATGGGGGCGCAGATCGAAATGGGGCCGAACTGGATCGAGGCGCGCGCGCCCGAGTCGGGCCGGCTCAAGGCGGTCGACCTCGATTGCAACCACATTCCCGACGCCGCGATGACGCTGGCGGTGGCGGCGCTGTTCGCCGACGGCACGACCACGCTGACCAACATCGCCAGCTGGCGGGTCAAGGAAACCGACCGCATCGCGGCGATGGCGGCCGAATTGCGCAAGGTCGGCGCGACGGTGGAGGAGGGCGCCGACTACATTCGCATCGCGCCGCCTCACGCCTCACGCCTCACCCCTCACGCTGTAATCGACACCTACGACGACCACCGCATGGCGATGTGCCTGTCGCTGGTGACGCTCGGCGGCGTGCCGGTGCGAATCAACGACCCGGCGTGCGTGAACAAGACCTTCCCGGAGTATTTCAGGGTTTTTGCGGGGATTGCCCAGTGAACGTTGCCTCACCCCTCACCCCTCACCCCTCGCCCGTGATCACCATTGACGGCCCCTCGGCGTCGGGCAAAGGCACCGTGGCAGAGCGGGTCGCTGCTGCGCTCGGTTTCCATTTCCTCGACAGCGGCGCGCTGTACCGGCTGACCGCGCTGTCGGCGATGCGGCACGGCGTGGCGCTGGACGATGCGGCCCGCGTGGCGCAACTGGCGGCCACGCTGCCGGCGGTATTCCGCGACGGCACGGTGTGGCTGGCGGGAGAGGATGTCAGCGACGCGATCCGTGCCGAGATGGTGGGCGACGGCGCGTCGAAAGTGGCGGCGCTGCCGGCGGTGCGCGCGGCGCTGCTCGACCGCCAGCGCGCCTACCGCCAGGCGCCCGGCCTGGTGGCCGACGGACGCGACATGGGGACGGTGGTGTTCGCCGATGCGGCGGCCAAAATCTTCCTCACCGCCAGCGCCGAGGCGCGCGCCGAGCGGCGGTATAAGCAGTTGATCGAAAAGGGGAACTCTGCTAGTCTACCGGCCCTTGTTGCGGATATGCAGGCCCGCGACGCGCGCGATACCGGTCGCGCCGTTGCGCCGCTGAAGCCCGCGCCGGATGCGCTATTGCTCGACACGACCCGGATGGATGTCGAGTCGGCGGTGCAGGCGGTGCTGAGCCACTACCGCGGCAAGTAATGCATCAAGTCTGATTCGATTCGTGTCGGCCCGTGCCCGCTGGCTGACGATGTGCAACCAACCCCGTCCTTACCGACGGAAATGAAGGTTTTTTAATGTCTACTGCTATCGCTTCTTCCGCTCCCGCTTCCATGGAAAGCTTTGCCGCCCTGTTCGAGGAATCCCTCTCGCACCAGGAAATGCGCCAGGGCGAAGTCATCACCGCTGAAATCATCGATATCGACCACAACTTCGTGACGGTGAACGCCGGCCTCAAGTCCGAGAGCCTGATTCCCCTCGAAGAGTTCAAGAACGACCAGGGCGAAATCGAAGCCAAGATCGGCGATTTCGTTTCGGTCGCCATCGAGTCGATCGAAGACGGTTTCGGCGCGACCAAGCTGTCGCGCGAGCGCGCCAAGAAGCTGGCGGCGTGGCTGGATCTGGAAGCGGCGATGAACGAAGGCCGCATCGTCACCGGCATGGTGCAGGGCAAGGTCAAGGGCGGCCTGACGGTGCTGGTGGGCGGTCTGCGCGCCTTCCTGCCGGGTTCGCTGGTGGACATGCGCCCGGTCAAGGACACCACGCCCTTCGAATACAAGGAAATGGAATTCAAGGTCATCAAGCTCGACCGCAAGCGCAATAACGTCGTGGTGTCGCGCCGTGCCGTGCTGGAAGAGACCATGGGCGCCGACCGCGAAGCGATGATGGAGAACCTGAAGGAAGGCTCCATCGTCAAGGGCGTGGTGAAGAACATCACCGACTACGGCGCGTTCGTCGACCTGGGCGGCATCGACGGCCTGCTGCACATCACCGACATGGCCTGGCGCCGCGTCAAGCACCCGTCCGAAGTGGTGCACGTCGGCCAGGAGCTGGAAGCCAAGATCCTGCGCTACGACACCGAGAAGAACCGCGTCTCGCTCGGCATCAAGCAGCTGGGCGATGACCCGTGGGTCGGCATCGCACGCCGTTACCCGCAGGGCACCCGCATGTTCGGCAAGGTTGCCAATCTGACCGACTACGGCGCGTTCGTCGAGATCGAAGAGGGCATCGAAGGCCTGGTGCACGTCTCCGAAATGGACTGGACCAACAAGAACGTCAGCCCCTCCAAGATCGTCCAGCTGGGCGACGAAGTCGAAGTCATGGTGCTCGACATCGACGAGGACAAGCGCCGCATCTCGCTGGGCATGAAGCAGTGCAAGTCGAACCCGTGGGAAGACTTCTCGATGAACCACAAGAAGGGCGACAAGGTCAGCGGCGCGATCAAGTCGATCACCGACTTCGGCGTGTTCATCGGCCTGCCTGGCGGCATCGACGGCCTGGTCCACCTGTCCGACCTGTCGTGGAGCGTGCCCGGCGAAGAAGCCGTGCGCAACTTCCGCAAGGGTCAGGACGTGGAAGCCGTGGTGCTGGGCATCGACCTTGAGCGCGAGCGCATCTCGCTCGGCATCAAGCAGCTCGAAGGCGATCCGCTGACCAGCTATGCGACCGGCCACGACAAGGGCAGCATCGTCAAGGGCACCATCAAGACCGTCGAGCCCAAGGGCGCCACCGTGCAGCTGGACAGCGACATGGAAGGTTACCTGCGCGCATCCGAAGTTTCGCGCGACCGTGTCGAGGACATGCGCAGCCATTACAAGGAAGGCGACGAGATCGAAGCGATGATCATCAACGTCGATCGCAAGAACCGCGTGATCAACCTGTCGATCAAGGCCAAGGACATGACCGAGCAGGATTCCGCGATGAAGAAATTCGCCGCCGAATCCGCCGCGGCCGCCAGCGGTTCGACCAACCTCGGCGCGCTGCTCAAGGCCAAGCTCGACAACAAGAACGCCGAGCAGTAATCCATGACCAAGTCCGAGCTGATTGCTCAACTGGCGGCGCGGCATTCGCAGTTTTCGGTTGCGGATATCGAGATGGCAGTGAAGACGATCCTCGACGCGCTGGCGAGAAACCTGTCGCGCGGCGAGCGTATCGAAATCCGCGGCTTCGGCAGCTTCAGCCTGAGCTTCCGTCCCGCCCGTCTCGGACGCAATCCCAAGTCTGGCGAGCGTGTGCAGGTGCCGGCCAAGTATGTGCCGCATTTCAAGGCAGGCAAGGAATTGCGCGACCGGGTGGATTTTCCGCTGTGAGCGTGATGCAAGGCAGGTGAATACGGCGCATTTTGCGCCGTTTTCTTTTTTCGCCCGCCGCCGCGCTTTTTGAAGCCCGCCGGCAAAGGTAGAATGGGCTCAATCTCACGCGAATAACCATGAAAAATCTCACACGCTATCTGGTGCTGGCGGCGAAACTGCTGGTATTTCTGCTGGTGCTGGGTTTTGCCCTGAAAAACAGCCACACCGTCATTTTCTATTCCTATCTGGATTATGTGTGGCAAGCGCCGCTGATCGTCATGCTGGGGCTGACGTTCGTGCTGGGCGCACTAATGGGGGTGTTGGCCTTGCTGCCGGCCCTGTTCCGCCTGCGCCGCGAGCTTGCCCGCAAACCGCAGGTGGTCGAGTCGGACACGGGCACGCAAACCGACATGCCTGTCGTGTAACGCGTCATGGAATTCGAATTCTGGTGGTTGCTGGCGTTCCCCCTGTTTTTCGTGCTGGGCTGGCTGGCGGCGCGGGTCGACATTCGTCAGGTGGTGACCGAATCGCGCGCGCTGCCCAATTCGTATTTCCGCGGCCTGAATTTTCTGCTCAACGAGCAGCCTGACAAGGCCATCGAGGCTTTTCTCGAAGTCGTCAAGCTCGAACCCGAAACCATCGACCTGCACTTTGCGCTGGGTGGCCTGTTCCGCCGCCGCGGCGAACTCGATCGCGCCATCCGCATGCACGAAAACCTGCTGGAACGCGAAGGCCTGGCCGAAGACCAGCGCCTGCGGGCGATGAGCGAACTGGGGCAGGATTACCTCAAGGCCGGTCTGCTCGACCG
>NZ_JANJXQ010000034.1 GCF_024708915.1 Thiobacillus sp. | reverse complement strand
CCCGGCGCTGGCGCTGCATGTGCGGCTGCTGTCGCAGCTGCTGGGCTATTTCTACGCCGCCAAGGTGCGCGAACAGACCTTGCGCGAGCAGGCCTACAGCCAGGCGATCCATGACACCGGCGCGCGGCTGACGCACGACGTGAAGAATATCCTGCAGTCGCTGAAAACCCTGCTCGCCGCCGCCGACATGTCCACGCCCGAGGATAGCGAGCGTCTGCTGGAACTGATGAAGCGCCAGTTGCCGCAGCTGGCGACGCGGCTGTCGCAGACAGTCGACAAGCTGAAGCAGCCGGCCGAAATGGATGTCGCGCACATACCGGCGCAGGCGTGGTGGGCGGAGCTGCAGACGCGCTACGAACACGACGACGTGCAGTTCTTCGCCAAGGCGCTCGACGACACGCCGTTGCCGCAGGATCTGTTCGACAGCGTCGCCGACAACCTGCTCACCAACGCGCTGCGCAAGCGCCAGGCCGAGCCCGGCGTGGCGGTGGCGGTGCGCCTGGAACTGCAGCCGCTGGTGAGCCTGACGGTGACCGACAGCGGCGCGCCGGCACCCGAGCACGTGGCGCGCAACCTGTTCCTGAGCCCGGTGGCCTCGGATTTCGGTCTCGGAGTGGGGCTGTATCAGGCCGCGCGGCAGGCGGCGCGCACCGGCTATCGGCTGGAACTGCCGGACAACCAAGCGGGGCGGGTGGCGTTCCGCCTGCAGGCTACGGACAACCGCCCGCCGGGCATACCCGGTTGATCAGCACGCTGAACGGCAGCCAGGCGACGAGATCGTCGAACTCGCCTGCTGCGTCGCCCGGCCTGGAGGGGGGGCGACTGACGTAGCGGTGGTCGGCGTCGAGGTTCTCGATTTCGTTGGCGCTGGTTCCGGGGGGCAGCGCAGGGGTGGGGCTGCCAAAGGGAATGTTGACATTGCGGGCCCCCCGGCCATTGGGGCCATGCGATACGAGGACGACCGGCATGCCGGCGGCCACATCCACCGTCGGACAGTCGGCCAGGGAACAGACATGGTTCCACGTTGACGTGGCCGCAGCTTCGCTGCCATTAAAAAAACCATTGTTGCTGTTGGTCAGATCTTCATGGGTTGTGTAGCGCAAGCGGTTACCCCACGCGTCCTGGGAGGCGGTACCGAGGGTGACCCAGGGCAGCCAGCCAGCCCGTTGCGGGCAATCGCCGGCGACGTCGCGTGCTTCCTCGATGCCGTCTGCGTTGGCGTCGGGGCAGGGGAGATAGGGCCTGGGAGGCGAGCCTGAGGTCTGATGGGTCATCGCATAGCCGATGATCGCTTCCCGCGCCTCCTCCAGCGTCTTCTTGGTTTCGGCAATCCGTCGCGCCTGGATCTGCGTCGACAACGGCATCGCCAGTCCGCCGATCAGGATGGTGACGATGACCAGCACGATGGCCAGTTCGATCAGGGTGAAGCCGCGCTGGGAACTCATGGTGCGGATTCCTTCTCGCCGGGGGCGGACGGCGTGGGTGGGAGCGGGCGCAATACCTGGTAGGGTTCGTACACGTGGCCGTCGGCACGGATCTGTCCCGGCTTCAGCCCCGATACGGCCGCGCCGTCGAGTTGCGGCCTGCCGTCGACCCAGCGCGTGGTCTTGCCGTCGGAGCGGATCAGCATGCCGTCGAAACGCAGGGGTGCCGGCGTGGCGGGGGCGGTGGTTTTATTCTGGCCGCGCGGCTGGGTGAGGTTGCGGGTGCGCGCGGCTTCGAGTTGGGCGCGCTGCTCGGGGGTGTAGAACAGGCGTCCGGGGTCGGCGGTTGCTGCAAACCCTGAACCGCAGAGGCACAGGGCCAGAGAGAAAACCCAGGCTGAACCGTAACGGCCCATTCCGCGCCGAATGGACCTGCTGTGCCCTGTGTTTCTGTGCCCCCGGGGCGAATGGATGTTCATTGCAAAGTCCCCGATTTTGCCGCAACGGTAAACCACAGCAGTTCGCATTCGGCCAGCAGGCGCGGCTGGTTGGCCGGCTCGAATGGCGCATCGCCCGGATGGGACAGCTGGCAGCCCTGCACCCGGTAGACCCCGGGTGCGCGCACCTTGAGCGCGTTCAGGAAGCGCGTGAGATCGGTCTCCACCAGTAGCGGCAGGGTGAGGCTCATGGTCGTCTGCCCCAGCGGCAGGCCATGGGCGAGCGCGGGAAGCGAAGCGGCGCGCGGCGTCAGCCGGTAATCCAGGCTATAAAGCCCGGCATCGCGGTAGGCCAGTTGCGCCGCTTCGATCCAGGCCAGCCGGTCTTCTGCGCCGATAAAGCCGCGTGCGGCGAGCGCCTGATAATCGGCCAGGTGAGTGGCGATGAGTTGCTGCTGCTGGCGGCTGCGGTCGAGCTGCTGACGCGCGCCGTTGAGCGCGCTGCGTTGCTGCTGCAGGACAAGCCCGGCGTCTTGCGCCTGGCCGCGGCTCCACAGTATGCCGCCCCCGGCCAGCAGCAGTGCCGCCAGTACCAGCAGCAGCGGCAGCTTGAGCGCGGCGAACGGCGGGTGCTTCATGGCCGGGCCTCGCGGTAACGCAGGCCGAGGCTGAAACGCGCGGCGGGGGATTCGCCCGCGCCGGCATCGAGCGTTCGCCCCGACAGGGTGCTGGCGGAATCGGCGTTCACCGGGCTGCTGCGCAAGCGCACGTCATGCAGGGCGGGCACGGCTTGCAGGGTATGCATGAACCGGTCGATGCGCTGCATGGCCGCGCGGTAATTGCCGTCGAACGGAACCAGCGAGGCGTCGAGGCTGACCCGCGTTCCGTCACCGGCCGTTAGCGCGTCGTCGGCCCACTCCAGCTTGTCGAGCGTGATGTCGGGCACCGCGTCGATGGCCCGGCCGATGGCGGCAAGCAGCGCGCCGGTATCGGGCTGGCCGCTGCCGAGCTGGCGCGCCAGCGCCACCGTCTGGGCCAATTGTTCGGGCGCCGCCGACTGGATGGGAAACGTGCGCGCGATGGACAGATAGCGGGCGTCGAGCTGTTGCTGTTGCTGCAGCATCTGGCTGGCCTGGTCGGTCAGGTCTTGCGCGTGCAGCCAGTAGGCGGCCGTGATGCCTGTTCCGAGCAGTGCAATGATGCCCGCAGCCGCGTGCAGGCCACGCCGCCAGCGGAATTCGGTATGGCGTTGCAGCAGTTCGGGCGGGGCCAGGTTCAACTGCATGGCCTCGCCCGCAATCGCGGCCAGCGGCGCGATTTCCGGCGTGGCGGCGAGAAAGTCGTCCGGAATGCGCAGAGCGCGCGCGAGGCTGGCCATGTCGATCAGCCGCGTGCTGAACGCGGGATCGGCGTTGAGCGGCGCCTGCGCGCTGTCCAGCTGGCCGCCGGGGTCGAGCAGCAGCACATGCAGGCGGGCTTCGCGCGGCAGGATGCGCTGGCCGGTCAGGTAAAGCTGCGTCTTGGCAATTTCGTCGGCCGCGCTGCCCGGCAGCTGGGTCGGGGTGTCGCCGCCGATCAGGCGCGAAAAACGCAATAAGCCGTGATGGTAGTAAGACAGCCGCAAACTGTTGTTGAGGCGGCAGGCCAGCAGCACGTGAGGCTCCTGTATCCGCAGTTTGTCCAGCAGGTGCTGGCACGCCAGCGCCAGCGGGGCGATGCCGGTCAGCGGTACGCGTTCGCGGTGCAGCACGCCGAGCCACGGCGTCAGCCAGTCGGCGTCGGGCAGGGCGGCCAGCAGATAACGGTCGTCGCGGCGCCCGGTCGTCTCGCGCGCCTGCCGCCAGGCGCCGGTAAAACGCGCATTGCGGAACACCTGTTTGAGCTTGCGCGCCAGCAGTTCGTCGCGCGCGCGTCCCTGCACGTGCGGCAGGATTTCGCTGCGGTAATCCTCGTCCACCGTGTCGACCACCAGCAGCACCGGCAGCTGCGCATGCTTGACCACGACCCTGTGGAATGCCGCCAGCCCTTCGGTACTGGCGGGAAAATCGCCCAGCCAGTGCAGATGCCCGGGACGCCAGTCGAGCACGCCGATCTGGCGGGGGGTGGCGAGCAGAATCAGGCGGTGGTCGAGCATCACAGTGGCAGGTTCCCGATCAGGTCGTAAATCGGCAGCAGCACCGATACCAGGATGCCGCCGAGCAGCAGGCCGAGGATGGCGGTGAGCAGCGGCTCCAGGATCCGGAGGCCGTTTTCGATCGAGTCGAGCACTTCGCGGTTATAAAAATACGTCACGTTGTCGAGCGCTTCGTCGAGCGCGCCGGTGGTCTCGCCGACGCGCAGCATGCGGATCACCAGCGGCGGAAACAGCGCCAGCGACTGAAAGCTTTCGGACAGGCCGCGGCCATCGGCAATCTGCTGCGCGGCGCGGCGGATGCCGCCAGCGATCACCCGGTTGCCGGCGACCATCTCGCCCGCGCGCAAGGCATCGAGTACCGTCACCCCCGAGCGGTACATCATCGCCAGGGTGTTGGTGAAGCGCGACAGCACGATCTTCTGCACGATCGGCCCGAGGATCGGCAGCCGCAACTGGGTGCGGTCCCACCAGTCGCGCCCCGCCTCGCTCCTGCTTGCCCATAACGGCAGCCCGACCCCCAGCGCCAGCGCCAGCAGCAGCCCGACCAGCCAGTACGAACGCAACGCACTCGATACCGCCATCAGGATCAGGGTCGGCAGCGGCAGCACCACGCCCATGGTCTCGACCAGGGAGAGCACCTGCGGCACCAGATAGACCAGCAGAAACAGGATGGCCGCGCCGACCACGGCCAGCACCAGCGCCGGATAGATCATCAGCCGCCTGGCCTTGGCGGCGACTTCTTCCTGCCATTTCAGCGATTCGCCCAGGCGCTCGAACACCGCATCCAGCAGACCGGTCTGCTCGCCGGCGCGCACGCTGTGGACGAACACCGCGCCGAACACCGCCGGGTGCGCAGCCAGCGCCTGCGACAGCACCTTGCCGCCCTCCAGGTCTTCCAGCAGCGCGGTCAGCACATCGCGAAAGCCGCGTTTTTCCATGCTGTCGCGCAGGTCGCGCAGGCCTTCGAGCAGCGGAATCCCGGCGCGGGTGATGTAGCGCATGTGGATGCAGAAGGTGACCAGGTCGCGGCGGGTGACGCGCTCGCGGCCGCTGGGGGCGTATTGGCGCGAAAGCTCGGAAAGCGTGATGAGGTCGAGCCCCATGCGCTTCAGGCGCAGTTCGAGGTCGACGTCGTTGACGGCCGACAGTGTGCCCCGGGTGGTGCGGCCGGTCTGGTCGATGGCGCGGTAGTCGAAGAAGGGCATGGTTATGCGAGCCTCGCGAGGGCTTCGCTTTTCGCCTGCGGGATGCGATCGCTCTGTTTCGCCTTTGGCCGAGTTACTTTCTTTGCTTCGCCAAAGAAAGTAACCAAAGAAAGGCGACCCCACATCGCTGCCCTGCGGGTTCCCGATTTGGCGCGCGCGGGCGGGCGCTCCACCAACTCGCCCTGGCAAGGCACACAAAACGTGCCTTGCTGCGGAGCTCGGACACGGTTCCGCTTTTTCCCCGCCCGCCCACACCAAATCGGCAGCGCTGAAGGGGGACAACCCAGGGTGCCGCCATCGCC
>NZ_JANJXQ010000005.1 GCF_024708915.1 Thiobacillus sp. | reverse complement strand
TGTGAGTCCTGGACCTTAAGCGGCCAGGGCGTAGTTTTCGTCGTTTGCGACTAAAGTTTTTCAGTTGGATTTACGAGGTGCTCTGACCCTCGGTATGCCCTACGCTGCTTTGCAACCCACGTCGAAGCCAGGTCGGTCCCTTGTCTTACTGCAACAAGTGTACCGCATAGAGGGCGGGGCGGAGGCAAAGTTCCGGCGCCGGGAGAAATTTCTATTTGACTGGCTCAGCCCATGAAGGGGAAGGGGGTGTGCGCACGCGCCACCGCCCCCATGTAGCCGAACACCAGCAGGGCGGCGAACCAGGAGGAGATGCGCTGGCCCCGGGTCCGTCCGCGCTTGAGGGCAATCGTGCCGAGCACGATGTAGGCGATCAGCGCAAAAAACTTGGCGGTGAGCCAGCCGTGCGTCAGCGGATATTGCTGGATCAGTACGGCGAGCCCGATGCCGCTGGCGAGCAGCAGGCTGTCGTTGACGTGCGGAACGATGCGCACCCAGCGCGCCTGCAGCAAGGAGGAGCCTGCCATCATCCAGGCGCCGCGCAGCACGAACAGCGTCAGGGTGATGGCGATGGTGGTGAGGTGCAGGTTCTTGAGGATGAGGTAGGCCATTGCTCAGCCAAGAAAGTCGAGGGTGTCGGCCGGATGGCGGATTTGCGCCTGCGCGCCCCAGGTATGCGGCTGGTCGGCGGCGTCGAGGTAGCCCCAGGCGGCGACCAGCGCGGGCATGGCGGCAGCGCGCGCGGCCTGGATGTCGCGCTCGGCGTCGCCCAGATACAGGCACTGCGCGGGGGGCGCGCCGCACAGTTCGGCAGCGGCGAGCATCGGCGCCGGATGCGGCTTCGGCTGCGGGCAGGTGTCGCCGGAGACGATGCAGGCGGCGCGCTCGGCGAGGTCGAGCACGGACATCAGGGGTTCGGTGAAGCGCGCCGGTTTGTTGGTGACCACGCCCCATTTCAGCTGGCGCGCTTCGAGTTCGGTCAGCAGATCGAGGATGCCGGGAAAGGGGCGCGAATGGCGGCAGATGTTGTCGGCGTAGAGCTGCAGGAATTCCTCGCGCATGCGGGCAAAGCGCGAGTCTTCCGGGTGCAGGTCGAAGCCGACGCCAAGCAGGCCGCGCGCGCCGTGCGAGGCCTGCGGCCGGATGACCGCGTCGGCCAGCGGCGGCAGGCCGTGGCGCGCGCGCTGCAGGTTGAGCGCGTGACCGAGATCGGGCGCGGTGTCGACCAGGGTGCCGTCGAGGTCGAACAGCACGGCGCGGATGTTCTCGAGCTTCACGGTTTTACTCTCCCCGGCGCGTCGCCAGCAGGTAGTTGACGCCGGTATCGGCTTCCAGCTTGTAGACCTTGGTCAGCGGGTTGTAGGTCATGCCGATCAGCTCCTCGGTGTCCAGCCCGGATTCGCGCGCCATGCGGGCGAGCTCGGCGGGCTGGATGAACTTGGCGTAGTCGTGGGTGCCGCGCGGCAGCAGCTTGAGGATGTATTCGGCGCCGACGACGGCGAACAGGTAGCTCTTGGCGTTGCGGTTGAGCGTCGAGAAAAACACCCAGCCGCCCGGCTTCACCAGTCGGGCGCAGGCGGCGACGACGGAAGCCGGATCGGGTACGTGTTCGAGCATTTCCATGCAGGTGACGACGTCGAATTCGCCGGCGTGCTGCGCGGCGTAGTCTTCGGCCGACGCCATCCGGTAGTCGACACTTCTGCCGGATTCGTAGAGGTGCAATTGGGCGACCTTGAGCGCCTTCTCCGACAGGTCGATGCCGCTGACGGTGGCGTCGGCGCCGGCCATCGCCTCGGACAGGATGCCGCCGCCGCAACCGACGTCGAGCACTTTCTTTCCATTCAGCTGCGCCAGCTTGTCGATCCATTTCAGACGCAGCGGGTTGATTTCGTGCAGCGGCCTGAACTCGGAATTCGGATCCCACCAGCGGTGGGCAAGTTCGGAGAATTTGGCGATTTCGGCAGCGTCGACGTTGCTCATCAGGAACCTCAGGCGGTAAGTTTGGTGCGCCAGTAGGCGGCGCGGGCGGTCAGGTCGTCGGTGTCGAGGCCGACCAGACGGCGGTCATTCAGTTTCAGCTTGCCGTCGACCCAGACGTGGGTGACGTCGGCGCGTCCGGCAACGTAAACCAGGTGCGAGACCGGGTCAAATACCGGCTGGCTGGACAGGGCTTGCAGGTCGACCGCGACCAGGTCGGCGCGTTTGCCGGGGGCGATGCTGCCGATGCGGTCGTCGAGGTTGAGCGCGCGGGCGGCATCGAGGGTCGCCATTTTCAGCGCGGCGGCGGCGGGCAGGGCGGCGGCGTCATTGCTGGCGCCCTTGGCCAGCAAGGCGGCCAGGCGCATCTCGGCAAACAGGTCGAGACGGTTGTTGCTGGCGGCGCCGTCGGTGCCGAGGCCGAGATTGATGCCTGCCGCGGCGAACTTGGCCACAGGCGCGATGCCGGAGGCCAGTTTCAGGTTCGAGGTGGGGCAATGCGCCACGTGGCAGCCGTGTTGCGCCAGCAGGTCGATCTCGGCGTCGCTGACATGCACGGCATGGACGCCGATGAAATTTGGCCCCAGCAGGCCGAGCCGCGCCAGCCGCTCCAGCGGGCGCACGCCATACTGATTCACGCTGTCGCGGATTTCGTCGGTGGTTTCGTGGATGTGGGTGTGGATGGGCAGGCTGAGTTGTTCGGCCAGGGTGTTGATGCGGTCGAAGGTGGCGTCCGCGATGGTGTAGGGCGCGTGCGGCGCAAAAGCGAAGGAGAGCAGTGGCTCTTCCTTCAGATCGTCGCGCAAGGCGAGCCCCTTGGCCAGGTAATCGTCGGCGTCCATGGCATAGGCGCTGGGGTGTTCCAGCACGATCATGCCCAGCGTGGCACGCATCCCCGCCTGCAGAAAGGCTTCGCCCGCTGCCTGCGGGAAGAAATACATGTCGTTGCAGCAGGTGACGCCGCCGGCCAGCATTTCGGCGGCGGCGAGCAGGGTGCCGTCGCGCACGAAGGCCTCGGATACGTGCTTTTTTTCGGCTGGCCAGATGTGTCCGTTAAGCCAGGCCATCAGCGGCAGGTCGTCGGCAAAGCCGCGCATCAGTGTCATCGCGGCATGGCCGTGCAGGTTGACCAAACCCGGAATCAGCGCGCGGCCGGGCAGGGCAACCGTCTGCGCGGCGGCGTAGCGGGCCTGGGCGGCGTCGGCAGGCAGCACGTCGAGGATGCGGCCGTTCTGCACCAGCACGGCATGGTCGGTCAGCGTCCCTTCCGGTTCGACGGGCACCACCCATTGCGGCAGGAGAAGGAGGTCGGCGGGGGCTTTCATGGTGGCCTGCATTCTCACTGTTTGGGCGTGGTTTGGCAAAGGCGGGCGGGACGGGCGGCCATGCTAAAATCGCGGGCTTTAAGTCAATAAAAAGCCGGTTATGGAACAGTTTGCCAAGGAAACCCTCCCGGTCAGCCTCGAAGAGGAAATGCGGCGCTCCTACCTCGATTACGCCATGAGCGTGATCGTGGGGCGCGCGCTGCCGGATGTGCGCGACGGCCTGAAGCCGGTGCACCGCCGCGTGCTGTACGCGATGAACGAGCTTTCCAACGACTGGAACAAGGCCTACAAGAAGTCGGCGCGCGTGGTCGGCGACGTCATCGGTAAATACCACCCGCACGGCGACACCGCGGTGTACGACACCATGGTGCGGATGGCGCAGGACTTCTCGCTGCGCTACCCGCTGATCGACGGCCAGGGCAACTTCGGCTCGGTCGACGGCGACAACGCGGCGGCGATGCGTTACACCGAAGTGCGGATGGCGAAGATCGCGCACGAACTGCTGGCCGACCTCGACAAGGAAACGGTCGATTTCGGCCCTAACTACGACGGTTCCGAGCACGAGCCGCTGGTGCTGCCGGCCAAGATCCCCAACCTGCTGATCAACGGCTCGTCCGGCATCGCGGTAGGGATGGCGACCAACATCCCGCCGCACAATCTCACCGATATCTGCACGGCGCTGTTTGCGCTGCTGGACGATCCCGAGATCGACATCGAGTCGCTGATCGCCATCGTCAAGGCGCCCGACTTCCCGACCGCCGGCATCATCTACGGCCTCTCCGGCGTGCGCGACGGCTACCGTACCGGGCGCGGCCGCGTGGTGATGCGCGCGACCTGCCACGTCGAGGATCTCGACCGCGCCGGCGGCAAGCAGGCGATCATCATTGACGAGCTGCCGTACCAGGTGAACAAGGCCAACCTGCTGATCAAGATCGGCGAACTGGTGCGCGAAAAGCAGATCGACGGCATCGCCGACCTGCGCGACGAATCCGACAAGTCGGGCATGCGCGTCTACATCGAGCTGAAGCGCGGCGAGAACGCCGACGTGATCCTGAACAATCTGTACAAGCAGACGCAGATGCAGGATACCTTCGGCATGAACATGGTGGCGCTGATCGACGGTCAGCCGCGGCTGCTCAATCTGCGCGAGATGCTCGACGCCTTCCTGCGCCACCGCCGCGAAGTCGTCACCCGCCGCACCGTGTTCGATCTCAGGAAGGCGCGCGAACGCGGCCACATCCTGGAGGGCCTGGCGGTGGCGCTGGCCAACGTCGACGAGATCGTCGAGCTGATCAAGAGTTCGGAAACCCCGGTGATCGCCAAGGAGCGCCTGCTCGACCGCGCCTGGAAGTCGGCGATGGTCGAGGAAATGCTGGCGCGCATCGACCCCGAGTATTCGCGCCCGGTGAATATCGGCCCCGAGTTCGGCCTGCACGCCGACGGCTACCACCTGTCCGAAGTCCAGGCGCAGCGTATCCTCGAAATGCAGCTGCAGCGCCTGACCAATCTGGAATCCGACAAGATCATCGGCGAGTACAAGGAGATCATGGCGAAGATCGCCGACCTGCTCGACATCCTCGCCAACCCGGCGCGCATCACCCAGATCATCCGCGAGGAGCTGACCCAGATCCGCGATCAGTTCGGCGACGCGCGCCGCTCGGCCATCGTCGAGAACGCGCAGGACATGTCGATGGAAGACCTGATCAAGCCGGAGGAGATGGTGGTGACGCTGTCGCACGGCGGCTACATGAAGTCGCAGCCGATCGACGACTACCGCGCGCAGAAGCGCGGCGGGCGCGGCAAGCAGGCGGC
>NZ_JANJXQ010000259.1 GCF_024708915.1 Thiobacillus sp. | reverse complement strand
CGGCGTGGTCGAGATCCAGTTCAATTTCCGCTTTTCCACCGCCAGCACGGCCGAAGGCCTGATGGACGCGATGCACGAAATCCTCGACAGCCACGGCCTCGATTACGAAATCGACTGGAGCCTGTCGGGCAATCCTTTCCTTACCCCGCGCGGACCGCTGTGCGACAAGTTGAGCGAGGCGATCCGCGAGGTCACCGGCCTCACCCCCGGACTGTCGACCTCCGGCGGCACCTCGGACGGCCGCTTCATTGCCGACATCTGCCGCGAAGTAGTCGAATTCGGCCCGCTCAACATGAGCATCCACAAGCTGAACGAGCACATCGCGGTGGAAGACATTGAAAAACTTTCAGCGATCTACCAGAAGACGCTGGAAAAACTGCTGGGTTGAGGTTATCCGCGAATACCCGAAGGGCATGAAGGACGCGAAGGTGCGCGAAGCCAATCCTTAAAAATCGCATCCAAACGGTTGGCCATGAAAACCATACTTTTTTTGTTTTTCTTTGCGTCTCTTCGCGCTCTTCGCGGATAACTCTTTTGAGATAGAAATGAAACACTTCGACGACACCGAATCCCTCATCACCGTGCGCGACTGGCTGCGCTTCGCGGTGTCGCGCTTCAACGAAGCGAAGCTGTTTTTCGGCCACGGCTCCGACAACGCCTTCGACGAGGCGGCGTACCTGATCCTGCACACCCTGCACCTGCCGCTCGACCGGCTCGAACCCTTCCTCGATGCCAGCCTGACGCATGGCGAATCCGAACAGGTGCAGGCGGCGCTCGAACGCCGGGTGGGCGAACGCCTGCCCGCCGCCTACATCACCAACGAGGCCTGGCTGGGCGAGCACCGTTTCTACGTGGACGAGCGCGTGATCGTGCCGCGCTCCTTCATCGCCGAGCTGCTGCACGAGCAGTTGGCGCCGTGGGTCGAGGATCCGGATGCGGTAGGCAGCGCGCTCGACCTGTGCACCGGCTCCGGCTGCCTCGCCATCCTGGCGGCGCTGGCCTTTCCCGATTCCCGCATCGATGCAGTCGATCTGTCCGGGGATGCGCTGGCCGTCGCCGCGAAGAACGTCGCCGATTACGGCCTCGCGGACCGCATTGAGCTGATCGAGTCCGATCTGTTCGCGGCGCTGAACGGCCGCACGTACGACGTGATCGTCAGCAACCCGCCCTACGTGAACGCCGAAGCGGTCGCCGCACTGCCGCCGGAGTATCGGGCGGAACCCGCGCTGGCGCTTGGTTCTGGAGAAGACGGCCTGGACGCCACCCGGCAGATTCTGGCTCAGGCCAAAACCCATCTCAACCCCGGTGGCCTGCTGCTGGTGGAAATCGGCCACAACCGCGACGCCCTCGAAGCCGCCTATCCCGCCCTGCCCTTCACCTGGCTCGACACCGAAGGCGGCGACCAGTTCGTGTTCATGCTGCGGCGCGAGGATCTGTAAGCCGCCTCACCCCAGACTGGCCGCGATGACCGCGGCCAGTTGCCGCGCGGCGGCCTGAATCTCGGGCCCCGGCACAGCGCCCGGATGCGCCGCAGCGATTTCGATTCCGTACAGTTCCAGCCGCGACGGCAGGCCGTCGAGTTCGCATGCCAGCGTCAGCGCGGCCAGCACGCCGAAGCCGTGGCTGGACAGGCCATGGCTGTACCGGGGCCAGTCCTCTTGATCGAATCGCGCCAGCCGGCCGGGCTGGCCATTGCCTTGCATGGCGTCGACCAGGACGACCCGCTCGGCGCCTTCCAGCAGGCCGATCAGGCCTGCGCCCGGCCGATCCAGCTTTTCGATGACGAGCGCCTTGCCGGCCCGCATGCCGCCGGCCAGCAAGGCATCGACGACCAGCCAGCCGGCCTGGTCGTCGCCTGACGGCGAGCCGATGCCGAGGATGCGAACCCCGCTCATGTCCGCTCCACGTTCATGCGCAGGAAATGGGTGGCGCAGGAAATGCAGGGATCGTAGTTGCGGATGACTTTTTCGCAGTGCAGCCGCAGCGCATCGTCCGGGTGATCGAGACCGAAATTGAGCAGCGACAACCGCAAATCCTCTTCGATCCGTGCCTGGTTCTGGCTGGTCGGCGGCACGATGCGCGCGCTCACCACGCAGCCGTCGGCATCCATCTCGTAGCGGTGCCACAGCAGGCCGCGCGGCGCCTCGGTGCAGCCGGCGGCCACGCCGGCGCGCGGGGTGACCGGCACCCAGGGCGAGTCCGGCACGCGATAACCGTCGAGCAGGCGCAGCGCCTCGGTGAGCGCGAGCAGGATTTCAACGGCACGCGCGACCAGGCTGTGAAACAGGTTGCGGCTGGGCAGCACGAGGCCGGTTGCGGCCAGCAGCGTCTTGATGCGCGCGGGCAGACGGTCGTGGTTGAGGTTCAGTCGTGCCAGCGGCCCGACCAGATAGGCGTGCCCCCGGTAGCTGCTGAACAATGCGGTGGAATGTGCTTCGTGGCGCTCGGCGAAATACTCGTCGTAGGCCGCCGTGCCGATATGCAGGCCGTCGCTGGCGCCGATGTCGCCGCTTTCGATGGCGTAGTCGGACGGGTGCCGCATGGCAACGCAGACGAAGGTCTGATCGTCCTGCGGCACCGCGATGCCGGCGGTCCAGCGGATCAATGCCTCGGCTTGCGGCAGCGCCGCGCGCAGCTTTTCCCGGATGGCGCCGATGCGCTCGACCGAAGGCGCGCCGTGAAACCCGCCGACGCGAATGCCGACCGGATGCACCGAACGCGCGCCGAACAGATCCATCAGTTCGTTGCCCAGCGCCTGGATGCGCAAGCCGCGGCGCACTTCTTCCGGGGCGATGCGC
>NZ_JANJXQ010000263.1 GCF_024708915.1 Thiobacillus sp. | reverse complement strand
CGGCACCTCGTAGTTGCCCGGCTGGTTGACATCACCACTGACCGAGAAGATCTTGGTGCCGCCGTTGTTGGGCTTGCCACACTCCAGGTAGGCCTGCCCACCGTTGCGGATGATCCAGGGCACCGCCGCGAAGGTTTCGGTGTTGTTGATGGTGGTGGGCTTGCCGTACAGACCGAAGCTGGCCGGGAACGGCGGCTTGAAGCGGGGCTGGCCCTTCTTGCCTTCCAGGGATTCGAGCAGCGCGGTTTCTTCGCCGCAGATGTAGGCACCGTAGCCGTGGTGCGCGTGCAACTGGAAACAGAAGTCGGTACCGAACAGATTGTCGCCCAGATAGCCGGCTTCGCGCGCTTCCTTCAACGCGCGCTCGAAGATGTCGTAGATCTCGAAGATTTCGCCATGGATGTAGTTGTAGCCCACACGCGCGCCGAGCACGTAGCCGGCGATCGCCATGCCTTCGATCAGCTGGTGCGGGTTGTAGCGCAGGATGTCGCGATCCTTGAAAGTGCCCGGCTCGCCCTCGTCGCTGTTGCAGACAATGTACTTGTCGCCGGGGAACGCACGCGGCATGAAGCTCCACTTCAGTCCGGTGGGGAAGCCTGCGCCGCCGCGGCCGCGCAACGCGCTGGTCTTCAGCTCGGCAATGATGGCGTCACCCGGCATCTGCTCGGTCACCACGCGGCGCAGTGCCTGGTAACCGCCGTTGGCGACATAGGTCGCGAGCGATGCCGGATTGTCGAGCGCCTGCGTCCAGCTGCAGACCTGGGAAGTGGGGGCGAGCAGACTCATTTCAGCTTGTCCAGCAGCTCGTCGATCTTCTCGGGGGTCAGGTGCGTGTGCATCGCATGGTTATTGTGCAGACACATCGGCGCATCGCCGCACGCCCCCATGCATTCGCCCTCCTTCAGGGTGAAGCGGCCGTCCTCGGTGGTTTCGCCAAAGCCGATGCCGAGCTTCTGCCGGAGATGCTCGGCAATCTCGTTCGCCCCCATCAGCGCGCACGGCAGATTGGTGCACACGGTGATCTTGTGGCGCCCCACCGGCTGGGTGTCGTACATGTTGTAAAACGTGGCAACCTCGTATGCGGCGATCGACGGCATCTCGAGGTAGTCCGCAACATACTCGATCAATTCCGGCTTGAGCCAGCCGCATTCGGTTTGCGCGATGCGCAACGCAGCCATTACCGCCGACTGCTTCTGCTCTGGCGGGTATTTGGCGACTTCGGTATCGATCAGTGCAAGGGATTCGGCACTCAGCCGAAGGCTGTTCAAGTCAGGATTGGCCATCAGCGGTCGATCTCTCCGAAAACGATATCCTGCGTACCGATAATGGCGACGACGTCGGCGATCATGTGCCCACGGCTCATTTCATCGAGCGCGGCCAGATGCGCGTAGCCCGGGGCACGGATTTTCAGGCGGTAGGGTTTGTTGGCGCCGTCCGACACCAGATAGATGCCGAACTCGCCCTTGGGGTGCTCCACCGCGGCATAGGCCTCGCCTTCCGGCACGTGCATCCCTTCGGTAAAGAGCTTGAAGTGATGGATCAGCTCTTCCATGTTCTGCTTCATGTCGATCCGCGAGGGCGGCGCAACCTTGTGATTGTCGACGACGACCGGACCGGGATTTTCGCGCAGCCAGTCGACGCACTGCTTGATGATGCGATTAGACTGGCGCATTTCCTCGATGCGCACCAGATAGCGGTCGTAGCAATCGCCGTTGGTGCCGACCGGGATGTCGAAATCCATGCGGTCGTAGACTTCGTAGGGCTGTTTCTTGCGCAGATCCCATTCGACGCCGGAACCGCGCAGCATGGGGCCGGTAAAACCCAGCGCCAGCGCGCGCTCGGGCGACACCACCCCGATGCCTACGGTGCGCTGCTTCCAGATACGATTGTCGGTCAGCAGGGTTTCATATTCGTCGATATAGGTCGGGAAGCGCCGGGTGAAATCCTCGATGAAGTCGAGCAGCGAGCCCTGCCGGTTCGCGTTCATCGATTTCATCGTCCGCTCGTTGCGGCTGTGCTGGGCCTGGTATTGCGGCATGGTGTCGGGGAGATCACGGTAGACGCCGCCGGGCCGGTA
>NZ_JANJXQ010000247.1 GCF_024708915.1 Thiobacillus sp. | reverse complement strand
AGACGTTTCATGCAAAGCTCCTTGGGAAGAATGAACAACGGGTTAGTTGCCGGTGGCGGCAATGCGGAATTTCACCTTGACTTCGTTGGCGACAGTGGCGACGTCGGCCCACATGCCTTCGCCGATGCCGAAGTCCAGGCGCTTGAGAACGAACGTGCCGTCGAACGTGGCGGCCGCCTTGCCTGGCACGAACGTCACCGGCACGGCCAGCTCGCGGCTTCTGCCCTTGAGCGTGAGCGTGCCGCGCATTTCGTAACGGTTGCCGCCCAGCGGGCGAATCTGGCTGGAGACGAAAGTCGCTTTCGGATAGGCGCTGCGGTTGAACCACAGCTTGCCGGCGGATTCGTCGTCGGCCTCGGGCGAACCGGCGTCGATGCTGGCCAGGTCGATTTCGATCTTCGCGCTGGCGGCTTCGGGCCTGGCCGGATCGAAAGCCATCAGCGCCGCGAAGCGCTTGAAGCCGCCCTGCACCGGCACGCCCATCTGGCGGAATTCGAAGCCGATGCTGCTCTGCTTCGGCAAGACCGTATGGTATTCCACCGCATGCGCCGCCGGCGCGACGAGCGCCGCAAGCAACGTGAACAAGGCTGGATTCGTCCAGATGCGTTTCATGTGCACTCCTGTTTATTCCAGCCCATGCGCTGCAGGAAAGGCCGGCGTTCGATGAAATGGTGCTGCAGGGCCGCGCCCACGTGCATGATGACCAGGGCCAGCAAGGTGAAGTTCAGGGCTTGGTGCACCCCGGCGAGCAGGTCGCCCAGCTCGCGATTCTTTTCGACCAGATCGGGCAGCGGCAGCACGCCGAACCATACGGTCTGAAAGCCTTTGGCCGAACTCATCAACCAGCCCGACAGCGGAATCGCGATCATCAATACGTACAGCAGGCCATGCACAGCCTGACTTGCCCGGCGCTGCCAGGCAGCCATGTCGCTCGGCAAGGGCGGCGGCGTATGCGTCAGCCGCCACGTCACGCGCAACGCCACCAGCATCAACAGCGTGATACCGATCCATTTGTGATAGCTGTAGAGCTTGAGCTTGCCGGGCGACAGCGGCAGTTCGTGCATGTACACGCCAAGTGGAAACGCCACAAAAATCAGCAGTGCCACCAGCCAGTGCAGGACGATGGCCGGGGTCGAATAACGCATTCCGGCGGTCATGTCGCCTCCTTGCTGAAAGCCTGTTTCAGTACACGCAAGGCGGTTTGTACACGCTTGTGTTCGGCCGCGCTCGTTCCGGCAAAACACGCCCCCAGATGCGCCATGTGCGCCGGAAAGATCCTGGCGAACAAGGTTTCCCCCGCCGGGGTCAGACGAATGATCTGGCAGCGGCGGTCGCTGTCGTGCGCAACGCGCTCCACCCAGCCATGATCGACCAGGCGGTCAACCACGCCGGTGAGCGTGCCCTTGGTGATGAGGGTTTTTTCGCCGAGCTCGGTGGCGGTCATCCCGGCGGTGTTGCCGAGCGTGGCGACGATGTCGAACTGCGGCGGCGTCAGGCCCTGCGCGCGGATGTCCGCGGCGGAATACGCTTCGAATGCCTGATAGCACTGCACCAGGGCTTGCACGGTCGGCATGTATTCGGCTTGCGGTTTCATCTGACGCCCATTTAGTTCTAACTAGAACCAAATTTAGTTCTAATTAGAACCAATGTCAAGCTTTTTATGAAATCCGATCCCGCGCTGCCGGATCGAAACCGGCCACATCGTCAGCCTTGCAATCCGACCGACGCCATGAATGCGACCGCTCTTCCCCTCCGTCGCCCATGCTGTATGCGGTGGCGACCCGGCCCGCATGCGGTGGACGAACGGTGCACTGCCTGCTGCCGAGCGCGTACGGGAATGGAATATCGGGGGCTTGAAAGGGCGCCATCCATGGCGCAGAGGAGATGCGCCGGCCTGCTCTTACTGGCTGGCCCGGCGCAGAACAATGACTCAGGGCGTGTTCCAGCGCGCCACAGCCGCATCGTCACTGGCGCGCGCATCCACCCAGCGCTCGCCTTCGGGGGTATCTTCCTTCTTCCAGAACGGCGCCTGCGTTTTCAGATAATCCATGATGAATTCGCAGGCGGCGAAGGCTTCGCCACGGTGCTGGCTGGCCACCGCCACCAGCACGATGGGATCGCCCGGCAGCAGGCGGCCGATGCGGTGGATCACCGTCACGTCGAGCAGCGTCCAGCGCGACTTCGCCTCGTCGACCAGGGCTGCCAGCGTCTTCTCGGTCATGCCCGGATAGTGCTCCAGCGTCATCGCCTGCACGCCGCTACCCTCGTTGCGGTCGCGCGCCAGGCCGACGAAACTGGCGATGGCGCCGATATCGGTGCGGCCGCGGCTCATCGCGTCAACTTCGGCGCCGAGGTCGAAAGTCTCGCGCTGGATAACAATCTTCACGCCACTAGCCTCCGGTCACCGGCGGGAAAATCGCGACTTCGGCGTGTTCCGGCAAGCGCGCATCGAGCGCGACCAAGTTCTGGTTGACCGCCACCCGGAACGCCCTGCCCGCCGCCAGTTCCTCCGCCCACACGTCGCCGCGCGACTGCAGGTGCACCACCAGATCGGCCGCTGTGGCACCGCTGAAATCCATGGCTTCCTCGGCCACGCCGAAGCGCTCGCGCAGGCGGGCGAAATACAGTACACGCAGTTTCATGTCAGCAACTCCGAAAAAGGAATGAAGCGCACCCAGTCGCCCGGCTGCACGGTCTGGCCGATGGCAAGGTCGACCAGCCCATCGGCCCAGGTGCACGAGGTCAGCACCCCCGAGCCCTGGTTCGGGAACAGCGCCAGCTTGCCGTTCGGCTGAAGCTGCACGCGCAGGAATTCGCGCCGCTCGCCCGGCTTGCTCCAGGCGAAATCCGCCGGCACGGCGAACGCGCGGTACAGCACGTCTGCCGCGCCCATGCGCTTGAGCAGAAACGGCCGCACGAACAGGCAGAAGGTGACGAAGGCCGACACCGGATTGCCGGGCAGGCCGATGAAATCGGCGTCGTTCACCCGCCCGTAGACGATCGGCTTGCCGGGCTTCATCGCCACTTTCCACATCTCGACCCGGCCGAGTTTCTCGACTGCGGCTTTCACGAAATCGGCCTCGCCCACCGAGACCCCGCCGCTGGTGATGACGACGTCGGCAACGCTGGCGGCGCCGGCCAG
>NZ_JANJXQ010000245.1 GCF_024708915.1 Thiobacillus sp. | reverse complement strand
CGAACCAGGGCTCGGGGGTGCTGACCTCGTGCACCTGGGCCGACGGTCTGGCCGACCTTGCCATCGGCCAGACCGTGCAGCCGGGCGACCGGGTGCGCTTCATTCCCTTCTCGGAGCTGCTGGCATGAAACTGCGCGTACTGTACTTCGCCCGCCTGCGCGAGCGCTTCGGCGTGGCCGAGGAAGCCATGGATTTCAGTGGTGCCACCGCGGCCGATCTGGTGGCGCACCTGCAATCGCGCGGCGACGCGTGGGCGGAGGAGCTGGCGCCGGGCAGGGCGTTCCGGGTGGCGGTCAACCAGAACCTCGTGGCGCTCGATGCGGGCCTGCCGGAACACGCCGAAGTCGCGATTTTTCCGCCGGTGACCGGGGGCTAGCGGCATGAAGATCGTGGTCCAGGCCGAGGCCTTCGATCTCGGCGCCGAGGTCGACGCGATGAGCCGCGGCCGCACCGACATCGGCGCCATCGCCAGCTTCGTCGGCCTGGCGCGCGACCGCAACGAGGGCAGCGGCGTGCAGGCGATGACGCTGGAGCACTATCCGGGCATGACCGAAAAAGCGCTGGCGGCCCTGGTCGACGAGGCGAAGTCGCGCTGGACGCTGCTCGACGTGACGCTGATCCACCGCATCGGCCGCCTGCTGCCGGGCGACCCCATCGTACTGGTGGCGGTGGCCAGCCAGCACCGCGGCGAAGCCTTCGCCGCCTGCGAATTCATCATGGATTATCTGAAAACGCAGGCGCCGTTCTGGAAGAAGGAAGAAACCCCCGAGGGCGAACGCTGGGTGGATGCGCGCGCCAGCGACGATGCGGCTGCGGCGCGCTGGAACAAGCCCTGAGTCATTGTTCTGCGCCGGGCCAGCCAGTAAGAGCAGGCCGGCGCATTCACGGCGTCGGCTGGATTGCAGCGCCGACGATAATGCCCGTTTCGGTCCGTCAGGGCTCAGCTGCCCTGTAAAAGCCTTGACATTGGTTCTAACAATAGATAAATTTTGTTCTTGTTAGAACTAAATGGGTGCCTGATGAAGCAGCAAGCCGAATTCCTGCCGACCGTGCAAGCCCTGGTGCAGTGCTATCAGGCGTTCGCGGCGTATTCCGCCGCGGACATCCGCGCGCAGGGCTTGACGCCGCCGCAGTTCGACATTGTCGCCACGCTCGGCAACACCGCCGGGATGACCGCCACCGAGCTCGGCGAAAAAACCCTCATCACCAAGGGCACGCTCACCGGCGTGGTCGACCGTCTGGTCGATCATGGCTGGGTGGAGCGTGTTGCGCACGATAGCGACCGCCGCTGCCAGATCATCCGCCTGACCCGGGCGGGGGAAACCTTGTTCGCCAGGATCTTTCCGGCGCACATGGCGCATCTGGGGGCGTGCTTTGCCGGAACGAGCGCGGCCGAACACAAGCGTGTACAAACCGCCTTGCGTGTACTGAAACAGGCTTTCAGCAAGGAGACGGCATGACCGCCGCGATGCGTTATTCGACCCCGGCCATCGCGCTGCACTGGCTGGCGGCGCTGCTGATTTTTGTGGCGTTTCCACTTGGCGTGTACATGCACGAACTGCCGCTGTCGCCCGGCAAGCTCAAGCTCTACAGCTATCACAAATGGATCGGCATCACGCTGTTGATGCTGGCGGCGTTGCGCGTGACGTGGCGGCTGACGCATACGCCGCCGCCCTTGCCGAGCGACATGGCTGCTTGGCAGCGCCGGGCGAGCCAGGCCGTGCATGGCCTGCTGTACGTGCTGATGATCGCGATTCCGCTGTCGGGCTGGTTGATGAGTTCGGCCAAAGGCTTTCAGACCGTGTGGTTCGGCGTGCTGCCGCTGCCCGATCTGGTCGAAAAGAATCGCGAACTGGGCGATCTGCTCGCCGGGGTGCACCAAGTCCTGAACTTCACGCTGCTGGCCCTGGTCATCATGCACGTGGGCGCGGCCCTGCAGCACCATTTCATCGAACGCCGGCCCTTCCTGCAGCGCATGGGCTGGAATAAAAAGGAGCGTGCATGAAACGCAACCCGACGAATCCGATCCTGTTCGCGCTGTTTGCGGCGTTTGCCGCGCCGGCGGCGCACGCGGTGGAATACGGCACGGTCTTGCCGAAGCAGAGCAGCATCGGCTTCGAGTTCCGCCAGATGGGCGTGCCGGTGCAGGGCGGCTTCAAGCGCTTCGCGGTGCAGATGGCTTTCGACCCGGCCAAACCCGAAGCCGCCAGCGCGAAGATCGAGATCGACCTGGCCAGCATCGACGCCGGCTCGTCCGAGGCCGACGACGAATCCGCCGGCAAGCTGTGGTTCAACCGCAGCGTGTATCCGAAGGCGCAGTTCGTCTCCAGCCAGATTCGCCCGCTGGGCAACAACCGCTACGAAATGCGCGGCACGCTCACGCTCAAGGGCAGAAGCCGCGAGCTGGCCGTACCGGTGACGTTCGCGCCGGGCAAGGCTGCCGCCACGTTCGACGGCGCGTTCGTTCTTAAACGCCTGGACTTCGGCATCGGCGAAGGCATGTGGGCCGACGTCGCCACTGTCGCCAACGAAGTCAAGGTGAAATTCCGCATTGCCGCCACCGGCAACTAACCCGTTGTTCATTCTTCCCAAGGAGCTTTGCATGAAACGTCT
>NZ_JANJXQ010000156.1 GCF_024708915.1 Thiobacillus sp. | reverse complement strand
GCCCACCACCAGCAGGGTCTTGCTGCTGCCGGTGTTGGCGTTGCCGCCGGGCGCGGTCATTGCTTTCACTTCAGCGCAGCCCATGCGGATGTAGTCTTCCGCCATTTCCTGGGTGGTCTCGCGCGCCTCGTCGGTGTCGGGACGGATCCAGATCACGCCCTCGCGCAGGTTGGCGCGCGCCACTGCGTTTTCGGGAAAGAAGAATGCTTCGGTCTTGGCGCGGCGCGAGCAGGCGCCAATCATGATGTGGGTGACGCCTTCGTTGGCGATGTCGTTCCTGATCATCGCCACGCCGTCGGCGTTGCAGAGGAAATCGTGCGACTTCGCCAGCGGCACCTTGCCGTCCTTCTGTGCGACTTTGACCAGCGCGTCCGCATCCAGGCGCTCGCCCAGCCCGCAGCCCTTGCAGATATACGCTGCGACTTTGATGTCAGCCATTGTTTAAGCCTCCGCCTTTGCTACTTTGTTGACCACCTGGATGGCGCGCAATGCCGCCGCGGTGGCCGATTGCACGGCACGGTTCACGTCCAGCGCATTCGACGCGCAGCCGGCGCCGAACACCGCGCCGTTGGCCGGGTCGGCTTCGATGAAACCGCTCGAATCCGCCACGATGTGGCCGGGAATATTGATGCCCTTGACCGAGGGCTCCATGCCGACCGCCAGCACCACCAGGTCGTGCGGCGTGGTGTAGCGCTTGTAGCCTTCGGTGTTGACGCCATGGCACACCGCATTGCCGTGCTCGTCTTCGGTGATCTTCGCGACCTTGGATTTGATGAAGCTGACCGACGGATCGGCCTGCACCTTCTGGTAGAAATCCTCGAAGCGGTCGATGGCGCGGATGTCGATGTAGTAGATGGTCGACTTGCCGTCTTCCGGGTACTTCTCGCGCACGTAATGCGTCTGCTTCAGCGACGCCATGCAGCAGATGCGTGAGCAGTGGCGCAGGTGGTTCTCGTCGCGCGAGCCGGCGCACTGGATGAAGGCGATGTTCTTCGCTTCCTTGCCGTCGGACGGACGCAGGATCTTGCCGCCGGTGGGGCCGTGGATATCGGCCAGACGCTCGAATTCGACGCTGGTGATAACGTTCTTGAAGCGGCCGTAACCGTAGGGCTGAATCTTCTTCGCATCGTAGGGCTGCCAGCCGGTCGCCCAGATCACTGCACCGGCCTTGACCTGGATCGTCTCCTCCTGCATGTCGAGGTCGATCGCGCCGTACTTGCACGCGGCTTTTGCCCGCTCGGCGTCGGCGCTGCCGATGATCGCCGGGTCCAGCACGTAGCGCTGCGGATAGGCCATCGCATTCGGCAGATAGGCGGCCTTGTGCTGGCCAAGGTTGTAGTTGAACGGGTCGTCCACCATCGTTTCGACCGCGCGTCCGCAGTCGCCGCAGGCGGTGCAGTTCTCGTTCACGTAGCGCGGCTTGACCTTGACAGTGACGGTGTAGTTGCCGGCGTCGCCTTCGATACCGCCCACTTCGGCCAGCGTCAGCACCCGCACGCGGGGGTTGTTCTTGAGGCGGCGCAGGTTGATTTCCAGCCCGCATACGGGATGACACAGCTTGGGAAAATAGCGATACAGCTGGGAGGTGCGTCCGCCCAGTGCAGGGTTCTTCTCAACCAGGACGACGTTCTTGCCGGTTTCGGCCGCTTCGAGCGCGGCGGTCATGCCGGAAATCCCGCCGCCGACCACGAGTATGGTCTCGTTGGTTGCAACATGTTCCGTCATTGTTTTCTCCAACAGATGGATGCAAAATTTTTGAATAACCACCCGGAACATCTCTGCCCGGATAGCGGGTTTTAAACCCGAATTCGACATCTGAAATAGTACCCCCAAGGCCATGCCCGCCGCCACGGGCAAGTGCGCAATTTCAATCGAAGTTTTCTATGCGCGAATAAGGGGAAGTGCTTAAGGCTGCGCCACACGGCCTGTGTGGAAAACGGGCGCGAGGAAAACGATCTGACACACGCCTATGCGTTTTTCATGGAACCGGGCAGCCCATCCGTCGCAGGAGAGCGCCCCATTCGCGCAAGTCCATTCCATCGTTACGCCGGGCTGCGCGATCCGGTTCAGCGCGCTCCCCGCGGCATGTGTCATGACAACCTGACTTTTTGTCTGACGATATTGTCACTTTTTCTCTGCAGGAAAACTTGAATCCATTTGCAATCAAACAAATAAGGCACTGGCACACAAAATGCTTACCGGTACGGGCAAAAAGCGCCACCCGCAAGGCATTGCAATAAACACCCAGAGGAGACAGGATGACGAAAATATCCAACTTAGCTTGCATGATGGCAACCATGCTGTATCTGGCCACCGGTATCGCCCATGCAGCAGACGATGCCGAAACGCAGCAGGCCGGACCGACTGTCGCAAGCACTTCTGAAAATCCAGCCAAGCCCAAGGAGAACGCCGCCAGCACAAATTCAGCGCAAAGCAGCACGACCGAAACCAAAGAAGAACCGGCCTGCAATTGACAATCTGTCGCCATTGCTCGCCCAGCACAGTCCAGGAGACAAAATGAAGCTTCGCACCCTATTCGCCGTATCCACTTTGTTCACTGCTTTCGCCATGCCCATGGCGGCCAGCGCACTGGAGGTCAGCCTCACCGCCGACCTGCCTTCGGTCGAGGTGATGCATGGCGACCAGAAAGTCGCGATCATGCGCAATCAGGATCAGAAAAACACCATCAATCCCGATTTCGCCAAGACCTCGCGCAAATGCCCGCCTTTCTGCATTCAGCCGGGCGAACTGGCGACCGGCGTCGATACCATCGGTGAACTTGAGATCATTCATTACCTGAAAAAAATGAGCGACGGCGACAAAACCATCATGGTGGTGGATTCGCGTACGCCTGACTGGGTTGAAAAAGGCACGATCCCCGGTGCGGTCAACATTCCGTGGGACAAGCTCAACATCGGCAGGTCGGATCCCATCACCGTGCAGGAAATCCTTGAAAAGCATTTCGGCGTCAAGAACCAGGACGGCTTCTACATGTTCGACAATGCCAAAACCGTCGTCATGTTCTGCAACGGCCCCTGGTGCGGCCAGTCGCCGACCAACATCAAAGGCCTGCTGAAAGTCGGCTACCCGGCGAATAAAATCAAATGGTACCGGGGCGGCATGCAGGACTGGGAAGCGCTGGGGCTGACCACGGTCAAACCCGCGAAATAAACACGCACTGCCGGCAGCATCGAAAACGGGGCGTCATGCCCCGTTTTTGATGGCTCTGTCCCGTGCACCCCAGACCGCAACTACACGGAGAAGTTTTGGCGCCGCCCTAGACGTGCGGCGTGACCGGCGGCAGCACCGAGGCCGGCGCCGCCTCGACGGCGACGATCTCGAACTGCATGGAAGCGAGGTCGGCCATGATGTAGGTGGGGGGTGCGCCGACGCCACCGACGGTGCCCGGATTGATCAGCCAGGCATGTCCGCCTTTGACGGTGGCCACTTGCGAGATACTGGACTTGTGATCGTGGCCGCAGCACACCAGATCGTAGTCGCCGGTACAGGCGAGCGCGTGGGCATAATGCGGGTAATGCACCAGGAACAGTGCGCGATCGGCCAGCGTGAACGCGGCATCCTGGCCGTGGTAGCGGATCACGCTGTTGGGCTCGGCAGCGAGCCGGCTCATGTTGTAGAGATCGCCGGTATTGTTGCCGTGGATGACGTGCACCGGCAGCTCGTATTTCTGCAGCACGCGCAGCGTGGTCGGCGCGACCACGTCGCCGCAGTGCAGCACTGCCTCCGCCCCGTGTGTCTTGGCGTGCTCGACCGCCGCGCCCAGCAGGCGGCGGTTGTCGTGGGAGTCGGAGAGGATGCAGACTTTCATACAGATGCAGGACTCAAGGGACAAGTTTCAGGTTGCAGGCGCCAAGGAACCGGTTTTCCTTGAATCTTGTATCTTGCATCTTGTTAACTCAGAACGCCGGCTTGTCCGCGGCGTTGCGATAGCGCTCGACGCCGGCGAGGATTTCGGCGCGGGCATCGTCAACGCCAGCCCAGCCTTCGATCTTGACCCACTTGCCATTCTCGAGATCCTTGTAATGCTCGAAGAAATGGGATATCTGCGCCAGCAGCAGGGCTTGCAAATCTTCCGGCTTGTTGACGCCCTTGTAGAGGCCGCACAGCTTGTCGACCGGCACCGCCAGCAGCTTGCCGTCGACGCCAGCTTCGTCGGTCATCTTCAGCATGCCGATGGGGCGGCAGCGCACCACCACGCCGGTGATCAGCGGGATCGGCGTCACCACCAGCACGTCGACCGGATCGCCGTCTTCCGACAGGGTGTGCGGAATGTAGCCGTAATTGCAGGGATAGTGCATGGCAGTCGACATGAAACGGTCGACGAACATGGCGCCGGATTCCTTGTCGACTTCGTACTTGATGGGTTCGCCGTGGGCGGGAATTTCGATGATGACATTGAAGTCGTCCGGCAGATTGCGGCCGGAACTGACGCGGTCGAGACTCATGGGATATCGGGGGTTGAAAACGGGAAAGGCGGGCATTATACCTGCCCCCGGCCCGCCTCCGCACCGCGGATGCGCCCGGCTGCCGTTTCCAGGATAATCCCGCTATTTGCATGACGCTCTTCTCCCCTGCTTCCCCGCCTTCCGGCCCCCAGCGCAGCCAGTCCGGCCTCGCCGGCGCAGCCGATGCGCTTTATCTGGCCGAATGGGCGCGCCACGCTGCGCCGCTCGCCGTGGTGTGCGCCAGCGCGTGGGACGCCAACCGGCTGGCCGAGGAACTGCGCTGGTTCGACCCCGAGTTGCGGGTGTGCGCCTTTCCCGATTGGGAAACCCTGCCCTACGACACGTTTTCGCCGCATCCGGACCTGATTTCCGAGCGGCTGGCGACGCTGTACCAGATTTCGCGCGGCGAATTCGATATCGCCGTGGTCGCGCTGTCCACCGCGCTGTATCGGCTGGCGCCGCCGGCCTTTCTCGCCGCCCACACGTTTTTCCTCAAACAGAAGGACACCCTCGACGAAGCCGCCTTCCGCGCGCAGATGGCGCTGGGCGGCTATACCCACGTCAATCAGGTATTCGCGCCGGGCGAATTCAGCGTCCGCGGGGGACTGATCGATCTCTTCCCCATGGGCAGCGCGCTGCCCTACCGCATCGACCTGTTCGACAACGAAATCGAGACGCTGCGCGCATTCGACATCGACACCCAGCGCAGCATCTATCCAGTGGATGAAATCCGCCTGCTGCCGGCGCGCGAATTCCCCTTCGACGAGGCCGGCATCACCCGCTTCCGGCAGAATTTCCGTGAACGCTTCGAGGGCGATCCGTCCAAATCCAAGCTCTACAAGGATGTCAGCAACGGACTCGCGCCGGCCGGCATCGAGTACTATCTGCCGCTGTTTTTCGAGGCAACGGCGACGCTGTTCGATTATCTGCCCGCCGCCACGCGGCTGGTGTTCCACGGCGCGCTCGACCCCGCCGGCCAGGCGTTCTGGGCCGACGCGGAAGGCCGTTACCGCCTGTTGTCGGGCGACAAGGACCGTCCGCTGCTGCCGCCGGCCGACCTGTTCCTGCCGACCGACACCTTTTTCAGTCTGGCCAAGACCCATGATCGACTGGACGTCGAACAAACCGGCGACGGCCTCGCCCGCCGTGTCCCGCCCATTTCGGTCGACCGCCGCGAAGCCCGCCCGGTCGCCAAGCTGCAGGATTTCATCGACGGCTTCCAGGGCAGGACGCTGATCGTCGCGCCGTCGGCCGGGCGGCGCGAAACCCTGCACGAATATCTGTCCGAACACGGCCTCGACGCCACGCTGTGCGGAAGCTGGGCCGATTGCCGGCAGCACGCCGAGCGCATCCTGCTTACCCACGGCCCGCTCGCTGAAGGCTTCGTCAGCAGCGACGGGCGGATCGCCGTCATCACCGAAACCGAGCTCTACGCCATCCCGCCGAAGACCCGGCGCGCGCGCGAAGCCCGCGCCACCCAGATCGACAACCTGCTGCGCGACCTCTCCGA
>NZ_JANJXQ010000155.1 GCF_024708915.1 Thiobacillus sp. | reverse complement strand
CGACGCCACGCCGGTGCGCTTCAGGCCAAGATCGAAGGCCAGCACGCTGCCATGGGTTTCCGCGAAGCTCAAGCGTGCCCGGCTTCTTCGGAGAGGCGGGCGAAGTCGATGCCGAGGATCCGCATCGCGGCGGGCAGGCGTGCTTCGGGTGCCAGGTCGAAAATCACCTGCGGGTCGGCGGCCACCGAAAGCCAGGCATTCTGCTTGATTTCGTCTTCCAGCTGGCCGGCCGACCAGCCCGCATAGCCCAGCGACACCATGAATTTTTCCGGCCCCGCGTCCTGGCTCACCGCTTCCAGCACATCCTTCGAGGAAGTGAGGCTGACGGCGTCGTTGACGGTGAGGGTGGAGCTGAAGGTGAGCGGCGGCGTGTGCAGCACAAAACCGCGTTCGGTCTGCACCGGGCCGCCGAAATAAACCGTGTTGCCGTGCAGGCGTTGCGGTAGGGATAGCCCGATTTGTTCGAACAGGGTCGACAAGTCCAGTTCGATCGGCCGGTTGACCACCACGCCCAGCGCGCCCTGCTCGCTGTGGTCGCAGATATAGGTCAGCGTGCCGTTGAAATTGGGATCGGCCATGCCCGGCATGGCGATCAGGAAATGGTGGGTGAGGTTGATGGTATCCATGATTGCCCTCCCATTGTAATCCGCCTCAAATCAAGCAGACACTTCTGCACGTGTCCCTTATCCCTTTTTACACCATAGCGGCCTGCTCGTCCGATACCTGAAGCGGCGCCGGCAGGCCCGGGCGGCGCACGCATTCAAGTATGCCGTTCCGGCTCCGTTAAGGTGAAACCCGCCTCCAGGCCGGACGCGGGCCGCCCCGGCGGTATCGGGAGGCCGGGCGGAGAAGGCCGCGGGCAAACTCAAATGACTTCCGTGGCAGTAAGTAAGCTTGATTATCCAACCCTCCAACCAAGAGAGGACGCGCTGCTTTGATGCGATTGCCAGGACAGGACACTCACAGCCGCATCGGCATGCTGTTGCTGGCCGCGAGCATTCCGCTGCTGCTATGGCAGGCGGTGCCGGCCAACCAGTCGGCGATTTCAGACCCGACTTTCCTGGCGGCGCATTCGCTGATGGAGATTTTTGCCGTCGTCGTTGCAGCGCTGATTTTCTTTACCGGCCATGGCGCGCAGGAAACCATCCGCTCGGTACGTTCCATCGTGCTTGGCTGCACCTTCCTGGCGGTGGCACTGTTCGATACGCTGCATTTCCTGTCCTATCTCGGCATGCCGGATCTGGTCAGCCCCAACACGCCCCACAAATCGATCCTGTTCTGGCTGTGCGGCCGCATTGCCGCCGGCGCGGGGCTGCTGGCCTACATCCTGATTCCGGAGGGGCCCGCCATGCGCGGCCCGATGCGGCGTCTCGCCCTCGCCGCGATGCTGCTGGGAACGGGGGCGATTGCGTATGTCTTTCTGGCTGTGCCGCAGGCCATGCCGGCCATGTACGTGCCCGGCATGGGGCTGACTACGCTCAAGCTCGCGCTCGAATGGGGCGTGTTCGCGCTTTACCTGGCGGTTGCCGGCGTGCTGGCCCTGCGCCGCAATCGGGTGACCCACTGCGATATCGGCAGCCTCATGCTGGCCTTGCTGTTGATGGCCGCGGGCGAACTGTTCTTCATCGTGTATGTCGAGGTGAGCAGCACCGCCAATCTGCTGGGGCATGCCTACAAGGTGGTTGCCTACTACTTTCTCTATCTCGCGATCCACGCTGATGCGGTGAGCCGGCCGTTCCGCCAGATGCGGCACATGCTCACCCACGACGACCTGACCGGCTTGCCCAATCGCACCGCATTCAACGAGCGGCTCAATCTGGCGCTGGTCCGCGCGCGCCAGGACGCGCCCTGCGCCGTTCTGCTGCTGGACCTGGATCACTTCCAGAATGTGAACGATACGCTGGGCCACGAACAGGGCGATATGCTGCTGGTGGCCGTTGCCGAGCGTCTCCGCGCCAGCCTGCCGCAAGCGGCTTTCATGGCCCGTTTCAGCGGCGACGAGTTCGTGATCCTGCTGGAAAATGCAGCGGTCGAGCGGGCCAAACAGGTGGGGCAGACGCTGCTGCAGGCCATGGCGCGCGAGTTCGACTTGGGCAGCGACCGGCTGGGAGTCAGCGCCAGCCTGGGTATCGTCATCTACCCGACGGACGGCGAATCGGCCAGCGCCCTGATGCGCTATGCCGACCTCGCCCTGCATCGTGCCAAATCGGCTGGACGCAACTGCCTGGCCGTGTTCAGCCGCGATCTGTCCGATGAAATCCAGCGCCGCGTGCTGCTGGAGGCGCGCCTGAAACATGCCCTGGCGCGCAAGGAGCTTGCGCTGTACTACCAGCCCAAGCTGGAGATTCTGTCCGCTCGCCTGGTGGGCTGGGAGGCGCTGTTGCGCTGGCAGTCGCCGGAGCTTGGCGCGGTCAGCCCGGAAGAGTTCATTCCGGTCGCCGAACAGAGCGGGCTGATCCTGCCGATCGGCGACTGGGTGTTGCGCGAGGCCTGCCGCCAGATGCGTGCGTGGCAGGATCTCGGCCTCGCTGCCGGCAGCATGGCGGTCAACCTGTCGGCGCGGCAGTTCCGGCAAAAGCATCTGGCCGAGGAAATCGGCGCGGCGCTCAGGGACAGCGGACTGGCGCCCGGCGCGCTCGAACTGGAAATCACCGAGTCGTCCCTGATGGACAACCTGATTTCCGCCGCCGACGTGCTGGCCGAACTGGAGCGGCTGGGCATCCGCATCGCGGTGGACGACTTCGGCACCGGCTATTCGTCGCTGAACTACCTGAAGATGTTTTCAATCCACTGCCTGAAGATCGACCGTTCGTTCATCCGCGACATTCCGGGCGACGAAAACGACACCGCCATCGTCCGCACCATCATCGCGCTGGCCAGAAACCTGGGCCTGACCGTGGTGGCGGAGGGCGTCGAGACCGACGCTCAACTGGCCTATCTGCGCGCCAACCACTGCGACCAGGCGCAGGGTTACCTGTTCAGCCGGCCGCTGCCGCCGGATGAATGCGTCGGGCTGATGCGCGCCGGTCTGCGCTGCGCGGCGGCGTAGCGCCCGCAACGGCCGGTGCGCTAAAGTAAGGCTGCGGCATCGTCGCCGCAGCCTTACAAGGAGACTCAATGGCGGCATGGCTGATTCCCGCGGTCAAGGCAATCCTGCCCTTCGTCAGCCCGATCGTATCGGCGGCACTGCCGGTGTTCACCACGCGCAAGCCCGACGCGCCGGTGCAGGATCCGGGCGGCATGCTGCAGCAGCAGATTACCGAGCTGCAGCAGGCGGCGTCACAGAATGCGCTGCACGTCAAGGAGCTGGCCGGGCAGTTGCAGAAAACCGTGACGGCGCTTGAGACGGCCGCGCTCCAGGCGGAAGCGCGCGTCCGGCGCATGATGGTGCTCGCCGGTGCGGCATGTACGTTTTCGCTGCTGGCGCTGGGGGTAGCGCTGTTCCTGCGTTAATGCAGGAACAGCGGGCATGAAAAAAGCCGGCACGCAGCCGGCTTTTTCGTTCCAGAAATCGCGATGCGAACCCGGACGGCGCTTATGCGGCCTTTTCGTGGTGGTAGCCGGTCACGGTGTCGACCTCGGTTTTGGAGCCCAGAATGACCGGCACGCGCTGGTGCAGGCCTTCGGGAGCGAGGTCGAGGATGCGCTGGTAGCCGGTGGTAGCGGCGCCGCCGGCCTGCTCGACGATGAAGGCCATCGGATTGGCTTCGTACAGCAGGCGCAGCTTGCCGGCCTTGGCGGGATCCTTGGTGTCCTTGGGATACATGAAGATGCCGCCGCGGGTGAGGATGCGGTGCACTTCGGCGACCATCGAGGCGACCCAGCGCATGTTGAAGTCCTTGCCGCGCGGACCGGTCTTGCCGGCCAGGCACTCGTCGACGTAGCGCTGCACCGGCTTTTCCCAGAAGCGCATGTTGGACGCGTTGATCGCGAATTCGCGGGTTTCGGCGGGAATCTTCATGTTGGGGTGGGTCAGCACGAACTCGCCGACGTCGCGGTCGAGCGTGAAGCCGTTGGTGCCGTTGCCGAAGGTCAGGACCAGCATGGTCGATGAGCCGTAGATCGCGTAGCCGGCGCACACCTGCTGGGTGCCGGTTTGCAGGAAATCCTCCATCTTGGCGGCGCGGCCGGCGACCGGGGCCTTGAGGATCGAGAAGATGGTGCCGACCGAGATGTTGACGTCGACGTTGGACGACCCGTCGAGCGGATCGAACACCAGCAGGTACTTGCCGAGCGGATACTTGTTGGGGATGGCATACACCTCGTCCATCTCTTCCGACGCCATGCCAGCCAGGTGGCCGGCCCACTCGTTGGAGCGGATCATGATCTCGTTGGTGATGACGTCGAGCTTCTTCTGCGTCTCGCCCTGCACGTTCTCGGAATCCAGCGAACCCATCACGCCCAGCAGCGCGCCTTTGTTGACGGCGTTGGAAATCGCCTTGCAGGCGGTGACGACGTCGTTCAGCAGCGAGGTGAAATCGCCGGTGGCGCCGGCGGTGCGGCGCTGCTCTTCAATGATGAACTGGGTAAGGGTGGTGCCGGTGTGCATGATGACGGTCTCCAGAAAGGGGATAAACAAATAGAAATATTAGAACAATCAAACATTTTATCACGTGATAAAGACAGTCAATCCCCTGCTTGGGACGGCGAACGTAAAGCCCCGGCCGGGCCCGCCATCCGGACAGGCAGGGTGGCGAGCGGCGGGTTCTTGCAGGGTTTCCGGCTGGGGCGGGCGTAGGGGCGTCGCTATCCTGGGCTGCGGCAGGCGGAATCAGTCGGTGCCGACGAGCTGGTCCGAGCGGGTGAAGGTCCAGGTACGGGTGATCGACAGGATGTCGGCTTTCCTGCGCATGTCGTCGGGGAAGGCGGCATAGGGCGCGGCGAGCTCGACGATCCTGACCGCGGCGGCATCGAGAATCCTGGAGCCGGATGATCGATCGATTTCAATTTTTTCAATGCGGCCGTCGGCGTGGATCGACACGGTGAGCTTGAGGCTGCCGTAGATGCCCTGGCGGCGCGCGGCCTCGGGATAGTTGACGTTGCCGATGCGCTCGACCTTGGCGACCCAGTCCTCGACGTAGCGCGCAAACGCGTATTCCTTGACGTTGGCGCCGACGAAGGCGCGCTTGGGGCGTTTCTGGTAATCGTCCCACTGCTGCGAAATGCGCGCCTGCAGCTGTGCCATTTCGCGCGCCTGCTGACTGAGCTGGCTGGTGTCGATGACGGGCTGAACCGGGGCGGGCGGCGCCGCCGTGGGCGGTTCTTGCAGTTGGGCGTCGGGCTGCAGCTGACTCAGCAGGGTTCTGGCCTGCTGCTCCAGTTCGGCCACGCGCGCCTGCAGCATCCTTTCTTCGCTGCCAGCCTGGGTTTCGCTGCTGGCGGGCAGCGGGCTTTTCAAGCGCCGGTCTTCGTCGGTGTTGCCGCCGCCCGCCAGGCTCACCTGCGCCAGCGCGTCGGGGTTGAGCGGTGATTCGGCGCTTCTGGCGTTGACCAGCACCACCTCCATCGGCACGCTGGTGTCCTCGAACAGGCGCGGATTGATGTGCACGATCTGGGTCGACAGCAGCATGCCATGCAGCGCCGCCGAAGCCAGCATGGCAAGCGCCATGCGCGTGCCTTGTCTGGAGGGTTTGGCGAGAGAAGGGGGTGGAGCGGCGGACACCATGCAAACGGAAAATGAAGGGAAATCCGATTCTACGGAAGGGCGGCGGCGCTGTCAGGCGGCGTATCCAGGGTCTCCCGGTACTCGGCGTGAAAGCTGATGTCGAGCAGATCGATGTCCGAAATCGCCAGCCGTACTTTCGACCCCGGCGCGATACCGGCCACCGATGGCGCGCGCGTCACCATCGGCAAGCTGTCGAAGCGCACCAGATCCTCGCGGATCACGCTGGCGGTCACCTCGCTCACGTTTTCCTGGAGCAGCCAGCGCAGCATCCAGTAGCGTTCCAGACGGCGCTGAAAGTCGTTGTAGGCATCGTAGGCCAGCTCGAATTCGCGCACCACCGAAAACAGCTGCTCGCTGCGCGGCGGGTACACCGGGTCGCTCTGCTGCGCCAGCGCAATCAGCTGGCGCTGGTTGACCAGATCGACGTAGCGCCGCAGCGGCGAGGTCGACCACGCGTACTGGTCGACGCCCAGGCCCTGATGCGGATCGGGCGCGGTCGTCATGCGCGTCTTGCCGTTCGCCTGCGCGCGGTAAATGCCGGGCACCCGCTTTTCCGCCAGCCAGCCACCCCAGTGCGTATTGGCAAAAATCATCAACTCCGACACCACCTTGTCGATCGGGCTGCCGCGCTTGCGCGGCACGATGTCGATGCGTTCGCCGTCGAGCTTGAAACTGTAATCGACGCGGTCGGCCGCGTCGGTCTTGCCGCGTCCGGCTTCCAGCACGGCGGCGAAGTCCCACAGCCAGGTCAGTTCGCGACGGTAGGGATAATCCGCGCCCGCGGGGTTGCCGAGGGTTTCGGCGTTGAATTGAGCTTCGAGCGTCTCGTGGCGCAGGTTGTCGGCGATGTGCACCATTTCCACCCGGGTTTCGGTGCCGAGCACGCGCAGGTCGGGTGCCACGTCGAGGTACAGCGACAGCGCCGGACAGTCGTGCGCCTCGCCCAGCGTGTAATGGTGGATCAGCGCCTCCGGCAGCATGGTGATTTTGTCGCCGGGGTAATACACGGTCGACAGCCGCTCGCGTGCCGTCCGGTCGAGTTGCGAGCCGGGCGCGATGCCGAGCGCCGGCGCGGCGATGTGGATGCCGACGCGGACGCTGCCGTCGCCGCGCCACTCCACCGACAATGCGTCGTCGATCTCGGTGGTCGCCTCGTCGTCCATGGAAAACGCGCGCACGCTGCTTTTCGGCAGATCGGGCGGGTCGCTGGGATTGAAAGCGGCCGGCTCGGCGATTTCGGCAAAGCCGGTGCCGCGCGGAAAATATTCCAGCAGGAAGGTCGCCAGATGGAAGTCGAGCGTCGACGGGATCGCGCCGCAGCGCTCGATCAGCCGCAGCTGCGACAAGCCCGTGGCCGTCGCCGCGTCTTCCAGCGCCTTGTATTCCAGCGTGTTCTTGTCCGGCGCGATGAGGATGCGCGGGATCAGCGAGACGTATTCCGCCGGCAGCCGGCCCGCCGCCAGCTCCGCCGCCAGCCGCGCCTGCCGTTCCGCCGCCAGCCGCTTCTTCTCCAGCCCGGCCTTGGCCGCCGCCAGCGTCTCGGCCGGCGCCGGGCGGTAGCGGCCACGGCCCTTCTTGTGAAAATAGATCGGCGCGGCGTGCAGCTTCTGCAGCAGCGCCACCGATTCCGCCGGACGCGGCGCGTGGCCGTAATACTCCTGCGCCAGCTGTTCGAAGCCGAATTCGTCGGTTCCCGCCGCCTCCCACAGGAAGTCGGCGTCGAGTTCGCCGCTCAGCGTCTCGGCTTCGGCCATCACCTCGGCCGGGGCCGGCGCGGCGAAGCGCAACAGGATGTTGGCCGCCTTGATCTTGCTGCGCTTGCCGGATGCGGTTTCCACCTGCGCCGTGGCGTCGGTTTCGGACAGGATGGAGCCGGCCTTGAAATGGCCGTCCTCTTCAAAAATGAGGTGCATGAAGAATCAGAAATCCAGAATGGTTTGGAAGTGGCGCTCGAACCCGGCGAAGCCGTGGTTGCCGCCGTCCTCGATGATCTGCGTGGCGCCCGCGTAATAGGCGACGGCGTCGCGGTAGTCGATGACCTCGTCGCCGGTCTGTGCCAGCAGCAGGTAGCGTTCGGGCCGGGCGATGGCGTCGACATCCAGCGCGGCGAGTTCGGCCAGATGCGCCTCGGTGAACTGCCACTTCTCGCCGCTGTGCCAGTTGGTCTGGGTGCCGAGCGCGCCGCGCATCAGGATGTGCGCGTGCACCGCCGGGTTCACCAGCACCGCCTTGCAGCCATGCTTTTCCGCCAGATAGGTGGCGTAGAAGCCGCCCAGCGAACTGCCGATCAGCGTGACGGGCCCTTGATGCCGGGCCAGGCCGGCTTCGATGCATGCGATGGCTTCGCGCGGGCTGTTGGGCAGCGCCGGGCAATCGTAGTCCGCCAGCCGGCCGAGGCGGGCCATGTACCCGCCGAGCTGTTCGGCCTTGCCGGAGGCGGGCGAGGAGTTGAAGCCGTGGAGATAGACGATCATCTGCGGATTTTACCGGGGCGGAGGGGATAACAGAAATTGCCGGTGGCCGCAGCAGAGGACGGGTACTCGGGTTGAACGTTCATGATGGCAGCCGCCACGCGTCGAGCGCCGCCAGCAGCTGGCTGAACAGGGCGTCCAGTTCGCTGCCCAGCCCATCGAGCTGCGGGTTGGCGTAAGATTGGAACACGCGGGAAGCCGGGCGGTGGGCAATCCAGGTCAGACCGTCTTCTGCGTACAGATGAATGCGCAGTGGAATGTCGATGCCGGCGGTCTTGTCGGCAGCCCATACCTTGACGGCATAGTCGGGGCGGAACACCTCGAGTATCTGGTCGGCCGGCACCGCGATACCTTTTTGTGCGCAGTTGGCCTGGCCGTTGATGCGTGCGACCAGGCCCATCGGGTAGGCCGCGATCGCATCAATGAGTTTTTCGGCGGCCTCGTCGACGCTGAGCGAAACGGCAAAGTGGATCATGTCTTCTCCAAGGGGTCTGCAAGCCATGGTCGGCAGTATCGAGCCCTTACCGCTCCCGGCACAATGGTGCATGCGAACATGCGAAGCAACACGGTTTTTAATTCGACAGGAGCGCCAATGTCCGGCTTGGACAATCCGTTCGACCCCGCTGAGTCAACCCAATCCAAAAGACAAGCCCTGCCGTTCGCCGGCAATTCCATCCACCTCGTCAACGCATAAGGAACCACATCATGACCCGCACCGAAGCCACCGACCTCATCCTCGCCGCCAAACACAAGAAAGGCCTCAAGTGGGCCGACATCGCCAAGAAAGTTGGCCAGAGCAAGGAATGGACAACCGCCGCATTGCTGGGCCAGATGACGCTCGACAAGAAACAGGCCGCCACCGTCGGCAAGCTGCTGGGCTTGCCGCCCGAAGTGGTCGAGCAGCTGCAGATGGTGCCCTACAAAGGCAGTCTGCCGACCGCGGTTCCTACCGATCCGCTGCTCTACCGCTTTTATGAACTGATCCAGGTATACGGCACCACCATCAAGTCGCTGATCAACGAGGAGTTCGGCGACGGCATCATGAGTGCGATCGATTTTTCGATGGATATTTCGCGGGTGGAGGATCCGAAGGGGGATCGGGTGAAAATTGTTCTGAACGGGAAGTTTTTGCCGTACAAGATGTATTGACTATTTAGTCCCTCGCCCGCTTGCGGGGCTGGGGAGAGGGCTTGGCCGTTGTGGCTGGGTTCTTCGCAGAGCCGCTGACCGTTGGCCGGGGGTAGCCCGGCGGCTAGTGTCGCGACACTAGTGTTGGAAGGCGCTTTTTCTGTGCGAAGCCATGCCGCGAGTTCGGTATCCGTGGCATGGTAGGCAAGTCGTCGTGGCTACGAATGGATGATGATTCGATGAACTTCGACGTATTCGCCCTGAGCACGGCCAAGCCCTTCGACAAACTCAGGGCGAACGGTGGTTGGGGCAACATGCCGCAACCACCTCAATCCCCCTTACGCATACCCCCCATACCGATGCATCGGCATCAACACGATATCCTCGTGATAGTGCTGACCCAGCGTGTCCAGCAGCTTGGCGTGGATGCCGCCGAAGCCGCCGTTGCTCATCATCAGCACGTGATCGCCGGGGCGGCTGTCTTCCAGCAACTGGCTGACGAGTTTGTCCAGGTTGTCGAACACGCGTGCCTTGGCCCCCAGCGGGGCCAGCACTTCGGCGGCATCCCAACCGAGGCTGGCGCCGTAGCAATAGACCTGGTCGGCGTCGCTGAGGCTGGCGGGCAGTTGTGCCTTCATCACGCCGAGTTTCATGGTGTTGGAGCGCGGCTCCAGCACGGCGAGGATGCGTGCGCGGCCGACCTTGCGGCGCAGGCCCTCGATGGTGGTGGCGATGGCGGTGGGATGGTGGGCGAAATCGTCGTAGACAGTGATGCCGTGGACCGCGCCGCGGATTTCCATGCGGCGCTTGACGTTCTCGAAGCGGGAAAGCGCATCGATGGCGGCGGCGGCGGGGACGCCGGCGTGGCGCGCCGCGGCGATCGCCGCGAGGGCGTTCAGGCGGTTGTGCTCGCCGATGAGGCTCCAGTTCAGGCGCCCCTGCAGCGCGCCCTCGAAGAAGACGTCGAAGCTGCCGTTCGCGTCCGGCTCGCCGGCGACCCAGCCGCCGGCGCCGAAGCGCTCGACCGGCGTCCACAGGCCGCGTTCCAGCACGCGCGCAAGGTTCGCGTCGGCGCCGTTGGCGACGATGAGGCCGTTGCCGGGCACCGTGCGCACCAGGTGGTGGAACTGGGTCTCGATCGCGCCGAGGTCGGGGAAGATGTCGGCGTGGTCGTATTCGAGGTTGTTGAGGATGACGGTGCGCGGCCGGTAGTGGACGAACTTGGAACGCTTGTCGAAGAAGGCGGTGTCGTATTCGTCGGCCTCGATGACGAAGAAGGGGCTGTCCGTCAGCCGTGCCGAGATGCCGAAGTTCTGCGGGATGCCGCCGATCAGGAAGCCGGGCTGCAGCTTCGCGTCCTCGAGGATCCATGCCAGCATGGCCGAGGTCGTCGTCTTGCCGTGGGTGCCCGCCACCGCCAGCACCCACTTGTCGTGCAGGACGTTGTCGGCGAGCCACTGCGGACCCGAGGTGTAGGGCAGCCCGCGCTCGAGGATCGCCTCCATCAGCGGATTGCCGCGGGTGACGACGTTGCCGACGACGAAGACGTCGGGCCTGACGTCGATCTGGCCGGCGTCCCAGCCTTCGGTGAGCTCGATGCCGAGCGCACGCAGCTGGTCGGACATCGGCGGGTAGACGTTGGCGTCGCAGCCGGTGACGGTGTGGCCGGCCGCGCGCGCGATCGCCGCGATGCCGCCCATGAAGGTGCCGCAGATTCCAAGGATGTGCAGGTGCATGTCGAGGCAGACGTGGGTTGATTTTGCGCGGATTATCCCACAGCCGGCGCATGCGCCTGCTGGATCAGGTGGGTCAGCAGGGCGCGCAGCTTGGCGGGACGCAGTGGCTTGTGGAGCAGCGGGAAGCCGGCGCGGGCGATGCGCTGGATGGTGTCGGGCGCGGTGTCGCCGGTGACCAGGATCGCCGGGATGTCGCGGCCGTACTTCCGCCGCAGACGATTGACCACCTCGATGCCGTCGGTATCTTCGGGCAGGCGGTAGTCCGACACGATGACGTCGGGCACGCGGCCGAGGCTGTCGAGCCATTGCACCGCCTCGTCGGCGCTGTGCGCCGTGACGAGGTCGATGTTCCAGTTGTCGAACAGCTCGGCCATCCCGCGCAGGATCGCGCTTTCGTCGTCGACCAGCAGGACCAGCGCGTCGGCGGGGACCTGCCCGGGCGGGGCCGCCGGCACCGGCGCCTCGATCAGGCGCGCGTCGCCGAGGGGGATGTCGATGCTGAACGACGAGCCGTGGCCGGGACGGGAACGCAGCGCCACCCGATGCCCCAGCAGGCGCCCCAGGCGCGAGACGATGGCGAGCCCCAGACCGAGCCCCCGGCTGCGGTCGCGCGCGGCGTTGTGGAGCTGGACGAACTCGTGGAAGACGTGCTCCTGCTGGTCGGGCGGGATGCCGCGCCCGGTGTCGACCACGCTGATGCGGATCGTGCGGCCGCGGCGCCGGCACGCGACGAGTACGCCCCCGTCGTCGGTATAGCGGATGGCGTTGGCAACCAGGTTGATCAGGATGCGCTCGATCAGCAGCGGATCGCTGTACAGCGTGGCGTTGCACGGCCTGAAGCGCAGCCGCAGCCGTCTTTCCGCGGCCACGGCGCCGAACTGCTGTTCGAGGTCGTTGAGCAGCTTCTGCACCGGAAAGTGCACCCGGTGCGGCTCGATGGCGCCGGCGTCGAGCCGGGAGATGTCCAGCAGCGCGTTGAACAGCAGTTCCATCGCCGCGGTGGAGGCTTCGATGTTGTCGATCAGGGTCTGCGTTTCGGGCTGATGCGTGCGCGCCTTCAGCGCGGCGACGAACAGCGAGAGCGCGTGCAGGGGCTGCCGCAGGTCGTGGCTGGCGGCGGCGAAGAAGCGCGACTTCGCCTGGTTGGCGCGCTCGGCCATGTCCTTTTTCGCCGCGAGGTCGGCGGTCGCCTCGCGGATGCGGCGCTCCAGCTCGTTGCGGTGCGCCTGCAGCGCCTCGGCCATCTCGTTGACCCCGGCGGCGAGCGCGCCGACTTCCCCCTGCGCCGGCAGTTGCGTGCGCACCGTCAGGTCGTCGCGCGCCAGCCGCCCCACCACCTGCCCGACGTGGCGCAGCTGCCCCGCCAGTCGGTTCGACAAACGCCACGCCAGCGCGGCGGTGAGCAGCAGCGCACCCAGCATCAGCAGGGTGGCGTGGGCCAGGCTGTCGCGCTTGAACATGCTGATCGCGTCCGTCGCCACGCCGACCTCGACCCGCCCCAGGTAGCCGTCGCGGGCGTCGACGAGATCTGCGGGCGGCGTGCGCACGTCCGCCGCATGCAGGTGGTAGTCGCCCGCCGGCGCGGCGGGGAGGGGGACGCCGGCATGGGCGACGGACTGCCCGTGCGCATCCGAAAGGTGGGCGAACGCGATCTGGCTGGCGCGGATTTCGGCCTCCAGGAGCGCCTGCGCCCGCAGGAGGTCGCCGCCGGCGAGCGCGTACCCCAGGGTGACGGAGAGATGGCGGGCGGCATCGGCGGCGCGGGCATGCTGGGCGGCCTCGGCCGCGACCAGGGCCTGGCGGGTGAAATAGGCCACCATGCCGAACTCGGTCAGCAGCGCGGGCAGCAGGGCGATCACCAGCATCCGGCTGCGGAAGCTGGAAAGCCTCAGCAGTCGGCCGAGCGGCGCGGGCACGGCTTTCACGGCGCGCCGGGGCGCTGGATCAGGCGCTGGATGGCGAGCACGGCCTCGGTGCGGTTGGTGACGTTGAACGCGCGAAAGATCGCCGCGATATGCACCTTGACCGTGCCTTCCGACATCTCGAGCATGCCGGCGATGGCCTTGTTCGCGCAGCCCTGGGCGAGCAGGCGCGCCACTTCGAGCTGGCGCGCCGTCAGGCCGCTCTGCTGCAGGGCCTCGAAGTCGGCGGGCGCGACCGCGTGCAGGCCGGCATGATCGCCGGACGGGCAGGCGGGCACGTAGATGTCGCCCGCCAGCACGCGGCGCAGGGCGGCGAGCATCTCGGTGCTGGAGGCGGCCTTGGGAATGTAGCCGAGCGCGCCTGCGTCCAGCGTGCTGCGGATGTCGTGCGGCGATTCGGAGGCCGACAGCACCACCAGCGGAATGTCGGGGAAGCGGCTGCGGAAGCGGGTGATGCCCTGGACCCCGACGAAGCCGGGCATGTTGAGGTCGACCAGGGCGAGGTCGAGGTCGGGATGCAGGGCCGTCTGCGAGAACAGGCTGGGATAGTCGTGGGCGTCGATGATCTCGGCGCCGGGGTCAAGCTGCGACAAGACCTGTCGAACGCCCTCGCGCATTAGCGGATGGTCGTCGGCCAAGAGGGTTTTCATGTGGGCGCTCCCTGCATGGCCGGGATTCTAGCGTGCCGGGCGCCTCCGTGGGCGGCGCCGGCGACGCGGCTATTTGCCGCGTACCTTGGCGAGGCCCTCGTCGATCGCGGCTTCCAGGTAGCCGAAGTAGTAGTCCGGCGTCAGCAGGCCGACGATGGCCTCGCTGGCGTCGCCGCCGCGGGTGTTGAACACCTTCACGGTCGGCACCATGAACACCTTGTGGGCAGCGGCGAATTCGGCCTCGGTCGTGCGCTCGCCGTTGAAGCCG
>NZ_JANJXQ010000139.1 GCF_024708915.1 Thiobacillus sp. | reverse complement strand
CCACGCGGTTCCAGCTCACGCTGCCCATGACCGGAGGATGAATGCGCCCCCGGCAGCAGCGTAAGCTGGAAAACAAAAAGGCGACCGCTCATTCCAGGGGTCGCCTTTAACGTGTGCGCCTGAACCTCAGCCGAACAGCCCGCTGAAGAACAGCCGGAGGCCGTCCCACATGCGGCGGAAGAAGCCGCCCGCCTCGACCGCTTCGAGCGCGACCAGCGGCGCCTGCATGACGGCCTTGCCGTCGCCGCCCACCAGTTCGACGCGGCCCAGCGGCGCGCCGGCAGCGACGGGCGCGACGATATTGCCTTCCTTCAGCACGACGCGCGTCTGGTATTCGCCGCTGGCGCGCTTGGGCAGCGCTGCGGCGAAGTCGGCCGCAACCCCGGCCTTGACGGTGCGCGCGGCGCCTTTCCAGACGGCTACAGCCTGTATCGTTTCGTTCTTCTTGAAGAAGGTCTTGCTGTCGAAGAAGTTGAAGCCGTAGGCGAGCAGTTTGGCGGTCTCGGTCGCCCGTTCGGATTCGCTGTTGGTACCGAATACCGCCGCGATCATGCGCTGACCGTCGCGCTGGCTGGAGGCCACCAGACAGTAGCCGGCTTCCTCGGTATGGCCGGTTTTGAGGCCGTCGACGCTAGGGTCGCGCCACAGCAGCAGATTGCGGTTCGGCTGCTTGATGCCGTTCCAGACGAACTCCTTTTCGGCATACAGCGCGTAGTGCTCGGGATCCTCGATCACGATGGCCCGCGCCAGCTTGGCCATGTCGAGTGCGCTCGAATAATGGCCTTCGGCCGGCCAGCCGGTGGCGTTGACGAAATGGGTGTCGGTAAGGCCCAGCCGTTTCGCTTCCTGGTTCATCAGCGCGGCGAAGGTGTCCTCGCCGCCCGCGAGATGCTCGGCCAGCGCGATGCTGGCGTCGTTGCCCGATTGCACGATGATGCCGCGCATCAGGTCGTGCACCGCAACCTGGTCGCCGACCTTGACGAACATTTTCGAGCCGCCCATGCGCCAGGCTTTTTCGCTGATGACGACGAGGTCGCCCTCCTTGATGCGGCCGCGCTGAAGTTCCAGCGCCGCGACGTGCGAAGTCATCAGCTTGGTCAGGCTGGCGGGCGGCAGGCGCTGATTGCCCTGATGGTCGACCAGCACGTTGCCGCTGGCGGCGTCCATCAGCACCCAGGATTTGGCCGCCAGTTGCGGGGGCGGCGGGACGGCGGCGGCGGCGCTCCACGCGGCCGGCGCGATCAGAAAACCGAAGAGCAATACGAGTCGTTGCAGGAAATACGGGGTAGTCATGGGCTTATCGATGAGTAGGAACGGAATGGGCATTGAAACAGGCGGATGCGCGCAAACGCGCACGCGTTCAGGATAACATCGCACGCCGCCCGGCGGCAGCCCGGCGGCGGCGGCCTGTTAAACTCGCGCCATGTCGACGACCGTACCACGCCCGTATGGCCGACCCTGAAACCCGCGTCCCCTTCCCGCCGCACCCGGCTGCCTGAACCATGCTCTATACGCTGATCCGCCCCGCCCTATTCTCGCTCGACCCCGAGGATGCCCACCGCTTCACCCTCGCCGGCCTCGATCTCGCGCACCGGATCGGCCTGCTGGGCCTGCTGCCGCGCGCAACGGGCAAACCCGTGCACGTGATGGGCATCGACTTTCCCAACGCGGTGGGCCTCGCCGCCGGCCTCGACAAGGACGGCGCGCACATCGGCGCGCTGGCGGCGCTGGGCTTCGGCTTCATCGAAATCGGCACGGTGACGCCGCGCCCGCAGCCCGGCAATCCGCAGCCGCGCATGTTCCGCCTGCCCGTGGCCGACGCCATCATCAATCGCATGGGCTTCAACAACCGCGGCGTCGACAATCTGGTGCAGAACGTCGCGGCCAGCGGCTTCACCGGCGTGCTCGGCATCAACATCGGCAAGAACAAGGACACGCCGAACGAGCATGCGGTGGACGACTATCTCGCCTGCCTCGACAAGGTCTATGCGCACGCCAGCTACGTGACGGTGAACATCTCCTCGCCCAACACGCAGAACCTGCGCGAACTGCAGAAGGACGAAGCGCTCGATGCGCTGCTCTCCGCGATCAAGCTGAGGCAGTCCGAACTCGCGCAACGGCACGGCAAATACGTGCCGGTCGCGCTGAAGATCGCGCCCGATCTCGACGACGCGCAGATCGCCGCCATCGCCGCGCTGCTGATGATGCACCGCATCGACGCGGTGATCGCCACCAACACCACCGTCGCCCGCGACGCCGTCGCCGGTCTGCCCAACGCCGACGAGGCCGGCGGACTGTCGGGCAGACCGGTGCGCGCGGCGTCGACCCGGGTGATCCGCGAACTGGCGCACCACCTGAAGAACGAGGTGCCGATCGTCGGCGTCGGCGGCATCCTGTCGGGCGCCGACGCGCAGGAAAAAATCGCCGCCGGCGCCTCGCTGGTGCAGCTCTACTCCGGTTTGATCTACCGCGGCCCGGGACTGGTGCACGAGTGCGTGCAGCGACTCGCCTGACGGAAATGAAGCGAGTGCGCGAATCTGTCCTTGGCCTGCTGATGCTGGCCGCCGCCGCGCACGCCGCGCCGCCCGGGCACGCCGTCGTCACCCGCTTTGCCCAGCCGGGACTCGCGGCCGGGCAACTGGGCGTGATCGTCAACGACGACGATCCCGACAGCGTGGCGATTGCCGCGTATTACCTCGAAAAACGCGGCATCCCCGCCGCCAACCTGATCCACGTGCGCTTCAAGCCCGGGCGCAGCACGCTTTCCCGCGAGGAATTCGCCGCGCTCAAGCGCCGCGTCGACCGCATCGCCGCCGGGAACATCCAGGCCTACGCCCTGACCTGGGCGCAGCCGTACCGGGTCGACTGCATGTCGATCACGTCCGCCTTCGCCTTCGGCTTCGATCCCGCCTGGTGCGCCAGCAGCTGCAAGCCGACGCAGCCCAGCCCGTATTTCGACAGCAGCGCGGCACGCCCTTTCGACGCCTACAGGATGCGCCCGACCATGAGCCTGGCCGCCGCCAGCGTGGCCGAGGCAAAACAACTCATCGATCGCGGCGTCGCCGCCGACGGCAGCAACCCGGCGGGCACCGCCTATCTGGTCAGCACGGACGACAAGGCGCGCAACGTGCGCGCCGCCGGCTACGCGGCACTGCGCACCCAGATGCAGCGCATCCTGCCCACCGAAATCGTCAAGGCCAACGCGCTCGAAAACCGGTCTGACGTGATGTTCTATTTCACCGGGCTGACCCATGTGCCGTCGCTCGACAGCAACCGTTTCCTGCCCGGCGCCATCGCCGACCACCTCACCTCGGCCGGCGGCGAACTGTTCGGCGGCTCGCAGATGAGCAGCCTCGCCTGGCTGGAAGCGGGCGCCACCGGCAGCTACGGCGCGGTGGTCGAGCCGTGCAATTTCCCCGCCAAGTTTCCGCTTCCCGGCATCGTCATGGCGCACTACCTGCAGGGCGAAACCCTGATCGAGGCCTACTGGAAAAGCGTGCAGATGCCGGGGCAGGGCCTCTTCATCGGCGAGCCGCTGGCGCGCCCGTTCGCCGCCGTCGCCCACCATGCGCGCGACGGCGGCCTGACCCTCTCGGCGCGCCTGCTCGCCCCCGGCGATTACGAGGTGCAGGCCGCGCCGTCGATGATCGGGCCCTACCGCAGCGTCGGCCGCATCCGCATTGGATGGGGCACCAGCGAACTCAAGCTCGACCGGATCCCGCCGGCGTACTACCGCTTCGAGCGCCGCGCCGACGTCCGCCCGGCCCGCTAGCTCGCCGGCGCAGGGCCGCTTTGGTTATGCTGTGCGGATATCCATTCTGCGCGAGACCCGCCGCCATGCACATCGGCATTCCCAAGGAAATCAAGAACCACGAATACCGCGTCGCCCTCACGCCCGACGGCGCGCGCGAACTGGCCCAGGCGGGACACCGGATCAGCGTCGAAGCCGGCGCCGGCGCCACCGTGGGGTTCGACGACGCCGCCTATCGCGCCAGCGGCGCCGACGTCGTCGCCACTCCCGCCGAGGCTTACGCCGCCGACCTGGTGGTCAAGGTGAAGGAGCCGCAGCCGGACGAGTTGGCCGCCTTGCGTGCCGGACAACTGCTGTTCTGCTACCTGCACCTGGCCGCCGCGCCCGTGCTGGCGCATGAACTGATGGCACGCGGGGTGACGGCGATCGCCTACGAAACCGTGGCCCGCCCGGGCGGCGGCCTGCCGTTGCTGCAGCCGATGTCCGACATTGCCGGGCGGCTGGCGCCGCAGATGGGCGCACTCGGGCTGCACACCTCCCACGGCGGCAACGGCAAGCTGATCAGCGGCATGCCCGGCGTGCCGCCTGCGCATGTGCTCATCATCGGCG
>NZ_JANJXQ010000089.1 GCF_024708915.1 Thiobacillus sp. | reverse complement strand
CGGCAAGACCACGCTCACCGAAAAGCTGCTGCTGTTCGGCGGCGCCATCCAGATGGCCGGCTCGGTGAAGGGCCGCAAGGCCGCCCGCCACGCCACCTCCGACTGGATGGCGCTGGAGAAGGAGCGCGGCATCTCGGTCACGTCCTCGGTGATGCAGTTCCCCTACGAGGGCCGCATCGTCAACCTGCTCGACACCCCCGGCCACGCCGACTTCGGCGAGGACACCTACCGCGTGCTCACCGCGGTGGACAGCGCGCTGATGGTGATCGACGTGGCCAAGGGCGTCGAGGAACGCACCATCAAGCTGATGGAGGTGTGCCGCCTGCGCGACACGCCGATCATGACCTTCATCAACAAGCTCGACCGCGAGGGCAAGGAGCCCATCGAGCTGCTGGACGAGGTGGAGAACGTGCTGGGCATCCAGTGCGCGCCCATCACCTGGCCGATTGGCATGGGCCAGCGCCTCAAGGGCGTGGTGCACCTGGTCACCGGCGAGGTGCACCTGTACGAGGCCGGCCGCAACTTCACCCGCCAGGACAGCACCATCTTCCCCTCGCTCGACGACCCGGGCCTGGAGGCGCGCATCGGCGCGCAAATGCTGGCCGACCTGCGCGACGAGCTGGAGCTGGTGCAGGGCGCCTCGCACCCCTTCGACAAGGACGCCTACCTGGCCGGCAAGCAGACGCCGGTGTTCTTCGGCTCGGCGGTGAACAACTTCGGCGTGCAGCCGCTGCTGGACTTCTTCGTCGAGCACGCACCCTCGCCGCAGCCGCGCGCCACCACGCGCCGCACGGTGTCGCCGGAGGAGGAAACCTTCTCCGGCTTCGTGTTCAAGATCCAGGCCAACATGGACCCGCAGCACCGCGACCGCATCGCCTTCTTCCGCGTCTGCTCCGGGCGCTACAGCCCCAACATGAAAGTGCGCCACCGCCGCACCGGCAAGGACATGAAGATCGCCAACGCAGTGGTGTTCATGGCCAACGAGCGCACCCGCATGGAAGACGCGGTGGCGGGCGACATCATCGGCATCCACAACCACGGCCAGCTGCACATCGGCGACACCCTCACCGAAGGCGAGGCGCTGCAATACAAGGGCATTCCCTACTTCGCCCCCGAACTGTTCTCCAAGCCGCGCCTGCGCGATCCGCTGCGCGCCAAGCAGCTGAACAAGGGCCTGCTGGAACTCGGCGAGGAAGGCGCGGTGCAGGTATTCGAACCCTTCGCCGACAACACGCTCTTGATCGGCGCGGTCGGCCAGCTGCAGTTCGAGGTCGTCGCCCATCGCCTGAAAACCGAATATGGCGTCGACGCCAGCTTCGAGAACGCCGGCATCCACACCGCGCGCTGGGTCACCTGCCCGGATGCACACCACCTCGCCGAGTTCACCAAGGCCAATTCGCTCAAGCTGGCGAAGGACGTCGACGGCAACCTGGTCTATCTGGCCGACACGCGGGTGAATCTCACGCTGGCGCAGGAGCGCTGGCCCAAGGTCGCGTTCCACGACACGCGGGAGCATGGGCAGGTGATGCGGTAGAACAGATGAGAAGTATCCGGATTAGTGAACTCCATCCCGGCTGACTTTCTCATCCACGTCATGGTGTTGCCATTAAAAATCTGAACAGCTCCGCCCAAAAGATTCTTATAGCGCGCCATCCGTTCGGCTGTTGGGGGCATGCCCGCCAGGTTCGGCATAGGATTGTGCCCCCATCCAGACCGGCCGGGAATCCATACTGCAATGAACACGACCTGTCAGATCGGCTTGACGGAATGAATGCCGCCACTCGATCCTGAAATGTCGAGATTACGCACCAGCACCAGCACGTTGTGGGGATCGAGGCGGTTGATAAACAATTCGCTGATAAAGGACCGGCCATCGCGGCACCGCGCCTTGAAGACAACTGCGCAGTGGCAGAGAAAAGCCAGCCGTGAGTTGATGCCGCCTTCCTGTACCAGATCGACGTTCGTCAGCTGCGGAAGGAGCATGGAAATATGACGGCCAACCAACTCCTCTTGCATATAGTCGAATATCTGCTCACATGCCCTGCTGCAATCACGAATCGTACCCATGTCATCCAGGGTGAATGTGCAGAGATCGTTCGGCCGGGCTTCGGGGATGTCGGAAGGGCGCGGCATGTTCGCTTGCGGGCTTTTCACCGGAAGAATGCTTGCTGTCGCCATGAATGACTCCATCGTTCCATTTGGGATCAAGATTTTGCCCCCTGAAAATGAACCCTCTGCGACAAGGGCAATACGTTTTTGTGTACGCTGGTGCAGGATGCGCCAGCTGCCGGAAGCATCAAGGCTTTCGCGTCTCCGGCCAAGGTAGCGAAACAACCGGATATGGGTGTAACTTAGACCATATTTCCAGAAAATATAAGGATGCGTTGCGATGAGAAAACCAGAGGATGAGTACCTCGAAAAGGCCGGCCAATTAAGCGAAGAAGAAACCGAACGCTTGTTGGCAAGAATGCGATCCAAGCTCACGCGCAGGCTGGAAAACAGAAAAATGAGCGTGCAGGAGGCCGTGGCCATTCAGCTCGAAATCGAAGACGAGGAGTTGCAGGAGTGGCGCGCACGCATGGCCGAAATCAGAAAGGAATCAAAGAAAAAGAGCCCTTAGGGAAGCCCTGAACTTAGACCGCCTGCCCCAAGGCATACAGGGCCACGCGCACGGCAATATCACGGGGTGTGATCTCCCGGCGTCATTCAGGTCGGCCCGGCCGCCGTCGCCGCACCCGCAACCTCTACCGCTCCCCCATGTCCGAAGCCGCGAGCAATACCGAAAGCTACACTCACAAACCCCGTGTGGCCTATTTCTCCATGGAAATCGCCATGGAGAACGACATCCCGACCTACAGCGGCGGTCTGGGTGTGCTGGCAGGCGATACCCTGCGCGCCGCGGCAGACATCGGCGTGCCGATGGTCGCAGTCACCCTGGTGTCCCGGACCGGGTATTTCCGCCAGGCAATCGATCCGCAAGGCCGACAGATCGAGCTTGCCGACGATTGGGAACCGGCACGCTATGCGACCCGGTTGCAGGCTACCGTGGCGCTGGAACTGGAAGGCCGCCAGGTGTGGGTGGGGGGCTGGCTCTACGTGATGAACTCCTGGATCGGTGAAGGCGTACCCATCCTGCTGCTGGACACGGACCTGCCGGTGAACGACCCGCGCGACCGCGATATCACCCACTCTCTTTATGGCAATGGCGATGCCTATCGGATCAAGCAGGAGGTGGTGCTGGGCGTCGGCGGCGTCGCCATGCTCCAGGCTCTGGGTTTCAAGCTTATGGGCTACCACATGAACGAGGGACACTCGGCCTTCCTCACCCTGGCACTGCTTCGGCGTTACGCTCGCCCCCGCGAAGGTCTGCGGCCTGGAGAAAGCGCCTACGATCTACCCCTCGTGCGGCAACTGTGCACCTTCACCACCCACACGCCGGTGGAGGCGGGACACGACAAATTCGATTACGACCTGGTGCGGCGCATCTATGGTGACCTGCTAGACCTGGACACCGTGAAACTGCTGGCCGGCGAGGACAAGCTCAACATGACCCGCCTGGCCCTTAACCTGTCGGAGTATGTGAACGGGGTGGCCAAGCGTCATGCCGAGGTTTCCCGCCAGATCTTCCCCGGCTATGTGGTGCACGCGGTCACCAACGGCGTGCATGCCTCCACCTGGACCAGCAAGTCCTTCGCCACACTCTATGATCAGCATGTGCCGGGCTGGGGCCATGAGCCGGAACTCCTCGCCCGGGCCGACCGCATCCCGAACGACTTGCTCTGGGCGGCGCACCGGGACGCCAAGCAGGCGCTGCTGGACAAGGTTCGGGAACTCGCCGGGGTGAGCCTCAGCGCAGACCAGCCCATTCTCGGTTTTGCGCGGCGCATGACTGCCTACAAACGGGCGGACCTGATATTCACCGATTTTGAACGTCTCAAGCGTATTGCCGCAAAGTTTCCGTTCCAGATCGTCATGGCCGGCAAGGCCCACCCGAACGACATGGCAGGCAAGCAGCTCATCGAGACACTTCACCGCCATATCCGCGAGTTGGCGCAGGAAATCCCCGTGGTTTTCCTGCCCGACTACGACATGGAGCTGGCGCTGCACATGGTGTCCGGATCGGATCTCTGGCTCAACACCCCTTTGCGGCCGCTGGAAGCCTCGGGCACCAGCGGCATGAAGGCCGCCTTCAATGGCGTGCCGCAGTTATCGGTGCTGGATGGATGGTGGGTGGAAGGCTGCCTGGAGGGGGTGACAGGATGGGCCATCGGAGACGACAGCCCGACCGCCAACGGGCACGATGCCATGGCCCTGTACGACAAGCTGGAGCAGCTGATCCTGCCGCTTTGGTATGGGGACCGGGCGGGCTGGACTGCCGTCATGAAAGGCGCCATCAGCCGGAATGCAGCCTTCTTCAACAGCCACCGCATGATGCGCCGCTACGCCACGGAGGCGTATCTGAGATAAGCGCGCTACGCTCGGCTTCTGGAATGGCGGGCTCTGATTCGGCCCGATGAACCCGCATCCTGAATACGTTCAGTGGGTTCGGTTTTCCCTGAAAAAATGGATTGCTTCGTCCAGCCGATGCACGGGGTGGATCGCCATCCCCGGAATCTTCTGCTTGGGCTGGTTGGCGGCCGGCACGATGGCCTGGGTAAAGCCGAGCTTGGCCGCTTCCTTGAGGCGTTCCTGGCCGCGCTGTACCGGGCGGATTTCGCCGGCGAGGCCGACTTCGCCGAACATCACCAGCTTGTCGGGCAAGGGCTGGCTGCGCAGCGAGGAAACGATCGCGGCGAGCACGGCGAGGTCGGCGGCGGGCTCGCTGATCTTGACGCCGCCGACGGCGTTGACGAACACGTCCTGATCGAAGCAGGCGATACCGGCGTGGCGATGCAGCACCGCCAGCAGCATGGCGAGCCGGTTCTGCTCCAGGCCGACCGACAGGCGGCGCGGGCTGGGCGCATGGCTGGCGTCGACCAGCGCCTGGATTTCCACCAGGAGCGGCCGCGTGCCTTCCTGCGTCACCAGCACGCACGAACCGGGCACCGGCTCGCCGTGGCGCGACAGGAAAATCGCCGATGGATTTGACACGCCCTTGAGGCCCTTCTCGGTCATCGCGAACACGCCAATCTCGTTCACCGCGCCGAAGCGGTTCTTGAATGCACGCACCAGCCTGAACGAGGAGCCGGTGTCGCCCTCGAAATACAGCACGGTGTCGACGATGTGCTCCAGCACGCGCGGCCCGGCGATCGCGCCTTCCTTGGTGACGTGACCGACCAGGATGATCGCGCTACCGGTCTGCTTGGCGTGGCGCGTGAGCTGCGCGGCGCATTCGCGCACCTGCGCGACCGAGCCGGGTGCCGACGTGAGCGCCTCGGAATACACGGTCTGGATCGAGTCGATCACCGCGACCGCGGGCTTCAGCGCCTCGAGCTGCGCGAGAATGGCCTCCAGGCGGATCTCCGGCAGCACCGGCAGGTTCGTCTCCGGCAGCGAAAGGCGACGGGCGCGCAGCGCGACCTGGCGCGCCGACTCCTCGCCGCTGACGTAGAGCGTCTTCATGCGGGCCGACAGGCCGGCGAGCGCCTGCAGCAGCAGCGTCGACTTGCCGATGCCGGGGTCGCCGCCGATCAGCGTCACCCCGCCCGGCACCAGGCCGCCACCGAGCACGCGGTCGAGCTCGCCGATGTCGGTGGCGATGCGACTTTCCTCGGAAGCCTCGACGTCGTGCAGCATCTGCACCTGGCTGGTCGCTGCAAGCGAAGCGAAGCGCGGCTTCGCCGATTCGGCGACGGTCTCGACCAGCGTGTTCCAGGCGTTGCACGCCGGGCACTGCCCCTGCCACTTGGGCGACTGCCCGCCGCACTCGGTGCAGGTGTAGACCGTCTTCGCCTTGGCCACGCTTACGCCGGAAAGACGCCGGTCGAGAGATAGCGATCGCCGCGGTCGCAGACGATGGAAACGATCACTGCGTTCTCGACTTCCTTCGAGACCTGCAGCGCAGCCCACAGGGCACCACCCGACGAAATACCGGCGAAGATGCCCTCCTCGCGTGCGAGCCGCCGGGTGGTCTCCTCGGCGTCCTCCTGGCTGACGTAGATCATGCGGTCGACGCGGCTCGGGTCGCAGATCGTCGGCACGTATTCCGCCGGCCACTTGCGGATACCGGGAATCTGCGCACCCTCTGTCGGCTGCACGCCGACGATCTGGATCGCCGGGTTTTGCTCCTTGAGATAGCGCGAGCAGCCCATGATGGTCCCGGTGGTGCCCATGCTGGAGACGAAGTGGGTGACCCGGCCTTCGGTGTCGCGCCAGATCTCGGGGCCGGTGGTGCGGTAGTGCGCCTCGGGGTTGTCCGGGTTTGCGAACTGGTCGAGCACGCGGCCGACGCCCTGCTTCTCCAGTTCGAGCGCGAGGTCGCGCGCGCCCTCCATGCCGGCGTCGCGGCTCACCAGCCTCAATTCCGCGCCGAACGCACGCATCGTCTGGCGCCGTTCGATCGAGAGGTGCTCCGGCATGATGAGGATCATCTTGTAGCCGCGCATCGCCGCCGCCATCGCCAGCGCGATGCCGGTATTGCCGCTGGTCGCCTCGATCAGCGTGTCGCCCGGCCTGATCTCGCCGCGCGCCTCGGCACGCTCGATCATCGACAGCGCCGGGCGGTCCTTCACCGAGCCGGCCGGGTTGTTGCCCTCGAGCTTGACCAGCACGACGTTGCTGGTCGTGCCGGGCATGCGCTTCAGGCGCACCAGCGGAGTGTTGCCGACGGTGTCCTCGATCGTCTTGTAGGTGCTCATGCTTTCAGGAGATGCTCGATGTAGCGCGCGGTGCCTTCTTCCACGCTGTAGAACGGCGCATCGTAGCCGGCGCGGCGCAGGGCCGAGATGTCCGCCTCGGTGTAGCTCTGGTACTTGCCCTTGAGCGCATCCGGGAAGGCGATGTAGCTGACGACGCCCTGCGCCTGCATCTGCTCGAGCGTCAGGGCGGCCTGCCCCTCCGCCGCGCGGCAGGCGTTCACCGCCGCGACCGCGACGTCGTTGAAGCTCTGGCAGCGCCCGGTGCCGACGTTGAAGATGCCCGACACGTCGGGATGGTCGAGGAACCACATGTTGACGCGCACGACGTCCTCGACCGACACGAAATCGCGCCGCTGCTCGCCGTTGGGGTAGCCGTCGCAGCCCTCGAACAGCTTCACCCGCCCCTCGGCGCGGTACTGGTTGAAGAAATGGAACGCGACCGAGGCCATGCGCCCCTTGTGCTGCTCGCGCGGCCCGTAGACGTTGAAGTAGCGGAAGCCTGCGATCTGCGCCGTGCGCTCGTTCCACAGCCTGCGCACGCTCTGGTCGAAGAGAAACTTCGAATAGCCGTAGACGTTGAGCGGCGACTCGAACTCGCGCGACTCGGAAAACACGCGTCCCGCGCCGTACACGCTGGCCGACGAGGCATAGAGGAACTGCGCCCCTTCGTCCTGGCAGAACTTCAGCAGCGCGCCCGAATAGCGGTAGTTGTTCTCCATCATGTAGCGGCCGTCGGTCTCCATGGTGTCGGAGCACGCGCCCTCGTGGAAGATCGCCGCCACGCTGCCGTCGAGCACGCCCTCTTCGACCAGGTCGAGGAACTCGGCCTTGTCGATGTAGTCCGCGATTTCGCAGTCGGTCAGGTTCCTGAACTTGTCGGCCTTGGTGAGATTGTCGACCGCGATGATGTTGGTCTCGCCACGCTCGTTGAGCGCCTTCACGATATTGGCGCCGATGAATCCGGCGGCGCCGGTGACGACGGTGTACTGGCTCATGCTGCCTCCCCAAAAACTTCGTCCGCTGTGGCAACTGCGGTGCCGAACTTGCCGACGACGATGCCCGCCGCCCGGTTCGCCAGGCGCACGGCTTCCAGCCCACCCGCACCGGCGGCGAGCGCGACCCCGTAGGCGGCGATCACGGTGTCGCCGGCGCCGGACACGTCGAACACCTCCTGCGCCCGCGTCGCCTCATGGTGCGCACCAGAGGCGTCGAACAGGCTCATGCCCTCCTCGCTGCGCGTCACCAGCAGCGCGTCGAGCTGGTACGTCGCGCGCACGGCGGCAGCCTTGGCGGCGAGCTCGGCCTCGGTCTTCCAGCTGCCGGCGACCTCGCGGAATTCGCTGCGGTTGGGCGTGATCACGGTCGCGCCCGTATAGCGCGCCCACTCGTCGCCCTTCGGATCGACGAGGATGGGCTTGTTCGCCGCACGCGCCAGCTCGATCATGCGCGTGACGTGCGTGAGCCCCCCCTTGCCGTAGTCGGACAGGATCACCACGTCGCAGTCGGCCAGCAGCTGCGCGTATGCCTCCAGCTTGGCGGCCAGCACTTCGTGGCCGGGTTGGGTCTCGAAGTCGACACGCAGGAGCTGCTGCTGGCGGCCGATGACGCGAAGCTTGGTGATGGTCGAATAGTCGGGGTCGACGTGCAGTTGGACCTCGAACGGCTCGGCCTCGAGGAGCGTGCGCAGCGACTGGCCCGCCTCGTCCCGCCCCACCACCGACAGCAGCGTCACCCTCGCCCCGAGCGCGGCCGCGTTGCGGGCGACGTTGCCGGCGCCGCCGACACGATCCTCGTTGCGCGTCACGTGCACGACCGGGACCGGTGCCTCGGGCGAGATGCGCGAGACGTCGCCGAACCAGTAGCGGTCGAGCATCACGTCGCCGACCACCAGGATTCGGCCACGCCGGATGGCGTCACGCAGCGCGTTCACGGGCGCCCGATCGGCAGATAGTCGAATCCCATCTCCCGCATCGCCTGCGGCTCGTAGAGATTGCGGCCGTCAAAAACCAGCGGCGCCTTCAGCAGCGCCTTCATGGTGTCGAAATTGGGGCTGCGGAACACCTTCCATTCGGTGACGATGAGCAGCGCATCGGCCCCCTTCAGCGCATCCATCGGGCTGTCGACGAGCAGGAGGTCGGCGCGCTCGCCGTAGATGCGCCGCGTCTCCTCCATCGCGGCCGGGTCGTACGCCGACACGCTCGCGCCCATCGCCCACAGGGCCTCGAGCATGGTGCGGCTGGGTGCTTCGCGCATGTCATCGGTATTGGGCTTGAAGGCGAGCCCCCACATGGCAAAACGCCGGCCCGTGAGGTCCGTGCCGAAGCGCGCGGTGAGCCTGCCGATGAGAACGCGCTTTTGTGCGTCGTTGGCGTCCTCGACAGCATCGAGCACGCGCACGGGGATGCCGTTTTCCTGCGCGGTGCGGCGCAACGCCTGCACGTCCTTGGGGAAGCATGAACCACCGTAGCCGCAACCGGCGTAGAGAAAGTGGTAGCCGATGCGCGGATCGGAGCCGATACCGTGGCGCACCTGTTCGATGTCGGCGCCAAGCTTTTCCGCGAGAACGGCGAGCTCG
>NZ_JANJXQ010000087.1 GCF_024708915.1 Thiobacillus sp. | reverse complement strand
CAGCGCGACGCTGACGCCGGTCAGCGCCTCCATTTCCACCCCGGTCTTGCCGACGGTTTCCGCGGTCACCGTGCAGGCGATCCACGATTCCGCCTGGTCGTGGCTGAATTCCACGCTCACCCGGGTCAGGGCGATCGGGTGGCACAGCGGGATCAGTTCGGCAGTGCGCTTGGTCGCCTGGATCGCCGCGATGCGCGCAATGCCCAGCACGTCGCCCTTGGCCGCCTGGCCGTCCAGGATACGCGCCAGGGTATCGGGTAACATGTGGATCCGGCCGCCCGCCACGGCAACGCGCCGGGTGTCGTCCTTGCCCGCCACGTCGACCATGACGGCGCGCCCCCGTTCATCGAAATGGGTGAATTCGCTCATAACACAGGAACCTTGTTGACCATCCGCGCATCGTAAACGAAATGCCGTTCACCGCCCTCATCCTTTCTGCCTCTTGATGCTGCGCATCCTGCTCGCACTCGCCCTGGCCGTTCAGCCGGCCATTGCCGCCGACCTGCCCGATCTGGGCGAAGTGTCGCGGCAATATTTTTCCGACCAGGAAGAGCAGGCGCTGGGGCGCGCGATCATGCGCGACGTCTACGCCGATCCGCGCTATCTCGACGACCCGGAAATCGAAAGCTATCTCAACCAGCTGGGCTACAAGCTGGTCTCCGTCAGCACCCGCAACCAGCGCGAATTCACTTTCTTCGTCGTCAACGACCCCTCCATCAACGCCTTTGCCATGCCGGGCGGCAACATCGGCGTGCATACGGGCCTGCTGCTTGCCGCACAAAGCGAATCCGAACTGGCGGGCGTGGTTGCGCACGAAATCGCCCACGTCACCCAGGACCATATCGCGCGCATGGTCGCCTCGCAAAGCCAGAGCTACTGGCCGACCATGGCCGCGTTGGCGCTGGCGCTGCTGGCATCGCGATCCAATCCCAACGTGGCGGGCGCAGCCATCGCCACCACCCAAGCCTATTCCATCCAGAATCAACTCAACTACAGCCGCGATTACGAGCGCGAAGCGGACCGCCTGGGTTACGACATGCTGAGCCGCAGCGGCTACGACATACGCGGCATGAGCGGTTTCTTCAGCCGCCTGCAGCGCGCCAACCGGTTTTACGATACCAGCGCCCCGGCCTATCTGCGCACCCATCCGCTCACCACCGATCGTATCGCCGACATGGAATCGCGCAGCGAAACCGCGCCTTACCAGCAGGTTGAGGACAGTCTCGATTTCCAGCTGGTGCGCGCCCGCCTGCGCGCGCAGGAAGACAGTGCGCAGGATGCCGTGCTGGCTGCGCGCAGGGTGCTCGATGAAAAACGCTACAACAGCGAAACTGCCGCTCGTTATGGCCTCGTGACTGCGCTGATCCGCGCGCGCCAGTTCAGGGACGCCGAGACCGAAGCGCAGAAACTGCCATCCGGCAAAACCGGCAGCCCGATGATTCAGCACCTGGTTGCCCGCACCGCACTGGCTGCGGGCAACCAGGCGCTTGCCTTGCAGCGCTACCAGACCGGCAGCCGCACCTACCCCGGCTACCGCCCCTTGCAGTACGGCTACATCAGTGCATTGCTGGCGGCAGGCCGCAACAACGATGCACAGACCCAGGTCGAAGGGCAACTTGCGCTGTATCCGCTCGATCGCCGCCTGTGGCGGCTGGCCGCCCAGACTCACGCCCAGTTGGGGCACCGCCTGCTCGGCCATCGCGCCCAGGCCGAAGCGGCGGCATTGAGCGGCAACCTGGTTGCCGCCATCGAACAGATCACTCTCGGCATCAAGGCCGGCGACGGCAGTTTCCACGAAATGTCGGCGGCCGAAGCGCGGCGACGTGAATGGCAGGAGATCGAAAAATCACAGCGGAAAAACTAGCGACGCGCGCGCAGCCCCGTATCGGGCGGGGCTGGTAGGAAATTACCCTGCGATTTGCACGTAAAGATTCGTGTCCGGCCTTGCATGCCAAAAACAAATTCCACTATGCTTGGTCCCATCCGTAACTGGATAGCGTTCACTGCAGGGTAGCCCCAGGCGGCAAGCGCTTTCATAACCATGTCAATAAACTTAGGAGGATGACTATGCGAAAGTTGCACCAAATAGCAACGGTCTGCGCGATCAGCGCCATCATGTTGTCGGGCACGGTGCTGGCTCAGGCGGCCGCCGCCAAGGAGGAAACCGGCAAGGACATCGCGTTCAACCGCGCCAAGGGCAACTGCCTCGCCTGCCACGGCATGCCGACCGTGCCCGACGCAGAATCCACCGGCCTGTATGGCCCGCCCCTGATCGCCATGAGCGCACGCTTTCCCGACAAAGCCAAGCTGCGTGCCCAGATCTGGGATGCGACCGTCGCCAACCCCTCCACCACCATGATCCCGTTCGGCAAGCACGGCGTGCTGACGGAAGCCGAAATCGATAAAGTGACCGATTTCATTTACGGTCTGTAATTACCCGCAGATTATCAACAAGGAGATAGGCAAATGAATGCACTTCGTAGAAACGTACTGAAAGGCGCTGCAGGCGCGGGCACCGTGGCCATCGCCGTGGCCGCCGGCCTGCTGAAGCCCACCCAGGCGATGGCTGCCTGGAACAAGTCCGCCTTCGAGGCGAAGAACGTCGGTGACGCGATGAAAGGCCTCGGCGTTGCCGGCCCGGCCGACAGCAAGGAGATCACCATCAAGGCTCCGGACATCGCCGAAAACGGTGCGGTGGTCCCGGTGGAAGTCACCAGCAGCATCGCCGGCACGACCAGCATCGCCATCCTTGCCGAAAAGAACGCCACCCCCCTGGTCGGCACCTACAACATGGCTGGCGGTACCCAGGGTTACATTTCCACCCGCATCAAGATGGGCCAGACTTCGCTGGTTCGTGCGGTTGTCAATGCCGGCGGCAAGTCCTACACCGCGGCCAAGGAAGTCAAGGTCACCATCGGTGGCTGCGGCGGCTGATCCCGGCCTGGCCAGACATCATTCGTTGAACTGAATTCTTTACTAGAAAGGAAAGCCAAATGGCTGAACCCATGCGTATCCGCGCCACCATGGCAGGCGACGTCGCCGACGTCAAAGTATTGATGAACCACCCGATGGAAACCGGCCTGCGCAAAGACGCCAAGACCGGCCAGCTGGTGCCCGC
>NZ_JANJXQ010000081.1 GCF_024708915.1 Thiobacillus sp. | reverse complement strand
CTGCGTTTCGTCGAATACGAAAAGCCGGGCCTGATCAAACGTCTGTTCGGAGGCAAGTGACATGTCCTGGCTCTCCCTCATATTCGGCGAAAAGAAAGCCACCGCCTCGGTCGCCAAAGAGCGCCTGCAACTCATCATCGCCCACGAGCGCGCGAGCCTGTCCGGTCCGGATTTCCTGCCCGACCTGCAAAAGGATCTGGTTGCGGTGATATCCAAGTACTTCCCGGTCAACCCCGACGACATCAAGGTGGGACTCGAAAAACAGGGCAATTACGAAGTGCTGGAAGTCAATATCGTGCTGCCCGAAGGACGCTGAGCCCGCGCTCGCCAGGCGGCGAATCCGCCCCTGTCCCGCAGGGTGGCCAAGCCGGTCGGCAAGCCAAGCCTGGGGGGGCCGTTCCAGGCTCGGCGGTACTTCTGCGGGCCGCGAAAATCCGCAACGTGGTCAAGCCCAATGGTGTATCGGCGATCACGATGCTGCAAGCCTGGTTCAGGCTCCAGCCAGTGGGTTTGCCGCATTGCGGGTTGCCGGATTTGCGTAATCATTCCATACTCGCCGCGTACATCCGGCAGGGCGCATCCGTGAGCACCCGCCATTCGACGTGAGGAAATGGGTCATCAGAAAATGAAACAGATTTTGGTGGCAACGGACTTCTCTCAATACGCGACCCAGGCACTCGACCGGGCCGTTCTGCTGGCCACTGAACATCAGGCGGCACTCGATATCCTGCATGTCATCACCCCGGCATCGGTGGACGCACTCTGCGAACTCCTGCCCGATCCCCGGCCCGTCGTCGAAGAAAATCTCACCAATTCCTTTTTTTCGCAGCTTTACGATTTTGTCGATCGGCTGGAGCCGGCGCGCCCCATCACGATCCGGCCCCGCGTCCGGATCGCCGAAGTCGAAGCCGGCATCATCGAAGCAGCTGAGTCGTGCGATGCGGATCTGATCGTTCTCGGAAGCCACGGCGAACATTTTGCCGATGAACTGTTTGTCGGCACCACGGCAGAAAATGTCCTCGCCAGAGGAACGCGGCCGGTTTTGATCGTCAAGCAGAAAGCGGACGAGCCCTACGGCAAGATCGGTGTGGCCGTCGATCTGACCGAGCGGTCTGCCGCCACGGTCCGCGAGGCCGGCGCGCTGGCACCCAACGCGACGATTCTTCTGTTGCATGCATTCCAGGTGCCGAATCACGATCGGCTCCGGCAACTCGGTGTGCCTGAGGAGCAAATCAGGCGTTTGCGTTCAGATTTTCACGACCACGCCGTCCGGGAAATCGACAAGCTGGTCGCCGAATGCGAAGACAGCCGCATTTCGCGGGCGGTCGAAATGGATTACCCGCCGGCCATGATACGAAGATGGACGGAGAAGCTCCATTTCGACCTCATCGTGATGGGAAAGCACGGTGGCCGGCTGGGCAGCGTGGCCCGGCACGCCCTGCGCAGCAGTGTTTGCGACGTCATGATCGGGTGAGCGACGTTGCTTTGCCGCAAGCGGGCGCCCGTTTCGGCGGCGCCCGAGTCGCGAGCGGAATACCGGCAGGATGGATGCGGGGGTAATCGGGAAACGGGAAGGCATGGTCGCTGCTTGCGCTTACGGCTTATCGTTTTCTCCCCCACCCGCCGCCCGCGCCAGCAACAAGGCCCGCTCCCGCGCGTTCTGCGCCAGTTCGGCGGCGCGCGCGAATTCGGCGCGCGCTTCGTCGATTCGATCCAGCTTTGCCAGCAGCTCGCCACGCACCGCCGGCAGCAGGTGGTAGTCCTTGAGCGCGGGTCCGGCGGCAAGCGGCTCGACCAGTTCCAGCCCTGCCGCCGGCCCGAATGCCATGCCGACGGCGACGGCGCGGTTGAGCGCCACCACAGGCGAGGGCACGACCTGCACAAGCGCGTCGTACAGTGCGGCGATGCGCGCCCAATCGGTGTCGGCGGCGACGGCGGCGCGCGCATGACAGGCGGCGATGGCGGCCTGCAGGGTGTAGGCACCAAGCGGGCCCGGCAAAGCCTCGGCGTGTTCCAGCGCCGCCAGCCCGCGCCGGATCAGCAGGCGATCCCAGCGGCCGCGGTCTTGCTCCATGAGCAGGATGGGTTGGCCTCTCGCATCGACGCGCGCGGCCAGCCGCGAAGCCTGGATTTCCATCAACGCGAGCAAGCCGTGTACTTCGGCTTCCTCTGGCAGGCGGTCCGCGAGCACGCGGCCCAGGCGCTGCGCTTCCTCGCACAGCGCGGGGCGCATCCAGTCGTCGCCCGCGGTGGCGGCGTAGCCTTCGTTGAAGATCAGGTAGAGCACTTCCAGCACCGAAGGCAGGCGCGCGTGCAATTCCGCGCCGCGCGGCGTCTCGAACGGCACACGCGCTTCGGCGAGCGTACGCTTGGCGCGCACGATGCGCTGCGCGACGGTAGCGGGTGGCTTGAGGTAGGCGCGCGCGATTTCCTCCACCGACAGGCCGCCGACGACCTTCAGCGTCAGCGCTGCGCGCGCCTCGGGCGAGAGCAGCGGATGACAGGCGGTGAAGACGAGCGCGAGCAGGTCGTCGCCGATGTCGTCGTCGAGCGCGGCATCGACCGCTTCGGCGAAGTCGGCTTCGCGCATGGCGTGCTGCGTGTCGAGTTCGACCGCCAGCTCGGCGTGTTTGGGCGCGGCCTGCGCGCGGTGGCGCAGCACGTCGAGCGCACGCCGCTTCGCCGCCGTGGTCAGCCAGGCGGCTGGATTGTCCGGCACGCCTTCGACCGGCCAGTGTTCCAGCGCTGCGACCAGCGCATCCTGCGCGCATTCCTGGGCCAGCCCGAGATCGCGCGTGAGCCGCGCGACGGCGGCGATGACCTTGGCCGACTCGATATGCCAGATCGCCGCCAGGGCGTCGGCGACTGTCGCCTGCGCCGTCACACCGTCTCGCCTCGAGGATTCATCTGGAACACCTCCCAGACGTGTCCGTCCCGGTCCTGGAAGCCGTGCTGGTACATGAAACCGTGATCCTGCGGCGCGTTGTAGGTATTGCCGCCGGCGGCCACCGCTTCCTTCACCATCGCATCCACCGCCGCGCGGCTGTCGAGTTGCAGCGCCAGCAGCACTTCGGTGGCGGCACGCGCGTCGGCGGGCGGATGCGGCGCGAAGCCGGCGAAGCGTTCGCGCGTGAGCAGCATGGCGTAGATGTTCTCGCCGACGATCATGCAGGTGGCGGAGTCGTCGGTGAACTCGGGGTTGAAGCTGAAGCCGAGCCGGGCGAAGAAAGCGATGGACGCTTTCAGGTCGGCCACGGGCAGGTTGACGAAAATTTGCCTGGCCATGTCGAGTCTCCTTTTTCGGTCTGCGTCTTGAGCGGGCTGAGGCTGCTTCGTGCCGGTTTCATCTCGAATTCACAGCGGTCGATCACCCAGCCCCAGCGCGCGTGTCGGCGCATCGTCCGCGATCGGCCGCACCTCCACGCAACCGCGCTGCGCGCCGGGAATGCGGGCGGCGATCGCGAGCGCCGCGTCCATGTCCGGCGCGTCGATCAGGTAGTAGCCGCCGAGCATTTCCCGTGTTTCGGCGAACGGCCCGTCGGTGACGTGCGCCTGCCCGCTGCGCACGCGCACGGTTTTCGCCGTGCCGGGCGGGGTCAGGCGGTTGCCGGAAACGAAATGGCCCTCGCGCTTGATCGCCTCGGTGAACGCGGCGTACTCGGCGAAATGCCCCGCCGCGTCGGCGGGTTCGAGGTGTTCCATCATCTGTTCGGCGCAGATCAGGCATATGAATTTCATGGCTGCATCCTCAAGCTTCTGCCGCGCGTTCGAGCGCGGCGATGTCGATCTTTTTCATCCGCATCATCGCTTCCATGACGCGCCCGGCGGCGGCCGCGTCGGGGCCTGTCAGGAGCTCGACCAGACGGTCCGGCACGATCTGCCACGACAGGCCGAATCGATCCGCGAGCCAGCCGCATTGCTGCGCTTCGGGCGCGCCGCCGGCGCCGAGCTTCTCCCAGTAATGATCGATCTCGGCCTGCGTTTTACAGTGTATGACGAAAGATACGGCGGGACTGAACTGGAAAACCGGCCCGCCGTTGAGCGCGGTAAAAGGCTGGCCGTCGAGTTCGAAAGCGACCGTCATCACCGTGCCGGGCGTCTGGCCGTGCTGTTCGCGCCCGGCCTCGCTGTAGCGGGAAACGTGATGGATCGCGGAATCCGGAAAGACGGATACGTAGAACGCGGCGGCGGCTTCGGCCTGGCCGTCGAACCACAGGAAAGGCGTGATCATGGGCATGGCGGTCTCCTGAGTTGCCCGGACTGTCCGGGCTCATCTCTACGACGTACGGTAACGGACGAATTCGACAGCGAGAGAGGCGTTTTCTGTATGTTGCATCGTTCTGACGCTTTAGCCGCCTGCGATGGCGCCGACGACGATCAGCGGCTCGCGGCCTGTGGCGACGGCTTCGGGCAGCAGCGCGCCCATCGCCAGATTCGAGCAATCGTCCTGGCAGGCATAGAAACGCACCAGCGGCCGGCGCTGCCCCGTCGCGCGGTCGCGCACGGCACCGGCGAGCATGGGGCAGGCCGCTTCGAGCGCGTCGAGCACGGCGGCGAGCGTGACCGCGCCGGGGACGTCGAGTTCGAGCTCGGCATCGCTGTGCGCCAGCGTGTACAGGTGATACGGCAGGACGACACGCACCGTGGCCATGATCAGGGCAGCGTCTGCACGCTGACCGACAGCACGGCCGGCAGGTCGCGCACGATCGCCTGCCAGCGATCCCCCGCGTCGGCGGAGACGTAGACCTGCCCGCCGGTGGTGCCGAAATACACGCCGCAGGGATCGAGCGCGTCGACCGCCATCGCATCGCGCAGCACGTTCACATAGCAATGCTGCTGCGGCAGGCCGTCGGTCAGCGCCTCCCAGTCGTTGCCGCCTTTTTGGCTTCGATAGACGCGCAGCTTGCCCTCGGGCGGGTAGTGCTCGGAATCGCTCTGGATCGGCACGACGTACACCGTGTCCGGATCGTGCGCGTGCACCGCCATGGCGAAGCCGAAGTCGCTCGGCAGGTTGCCGCTCACCTCGAACCACGACTCGCCGGCGTCGTCGCTGCGCATCACGTCCCAGTGCTTCTGCATGAAGAGCGTCCCGGGGCGCGACGGATGCATCGCGATGCGGTGCACGCAATGGCCGACTTCGGCTTCCGGGTCGGGGATATATTGCGAATGCAGGCCGCGGTTGATCGGCTTCCAGCTCGCGCCGCCGTCGTCGCTGCGGAACGCGCCGGCTGCCGAGATCGCCACGAACATCCGCTGCGGATTCACCGGATCGAGCAGGATGGTGTGCAGGCACATGCCGCCGGCGCCCGGCATCCATTTCGCGCCCTGCTGTTCGCGCAGGGCGGGCAGTTCCTGCCAGCTCTGGCCGCCGTCGGCCGAGCGGAACAGCGCGGCGTCCTCGACGCCGGCGTAGACCGTGTCAGGATCGGTCGGCGAAGGTTCCAGATGCCACACGCGTTTGAACGCCCAGGGCCGCGAGGTGCCGTCGTAATGCAGATGCGTGCCGGGGTCGCCGGCGTAGGCAAAGTCGTTGCCGACCGGGGTCCAGGTGAGCCCGCCGTCGTCGGAACGCTGGATCACCTGGCCGAACCAGCTTGACGTCTGCGAGGCGTAGAGCCGGTCAGGGTTGGCCGGCGAACCGGCGATGTGGAAAATTTCCCAGCCGCCGAAGAACGGCCCGCTCACCTGCCAGTCGCAGCGATGGATATCGGAAATCAGGATGAACGCGCCCTTGCGCGTTCCCACCAGGACACGGATGCGGCTCATGGTCTGCTCTCCTTCATCAACGTGTATCTCATTGCAGCATCCTCGGAGTCTGGACGTGATTTCCACCTCATGGCGCGCTCATTGCATCGAATGCAGGCCGACAAGATTGCCCTCGGTGTCGTGGACGAGCGCGATGTGGCCGTATTCGCCGATGGGCATCTTCCCTCGGAACAGGCTGCCGCCGGCTTCGACGGCGCGCTGTGCCTCGACCGCACAATCCGTGCAGGCGAAATAGACGAGCGTACCGCCGCCGCCCGGGCGCACGCCCGCCCTCTTCACCAACGCGCCGCCGGCGCCGCCGCGATCCATGGCCATGGGAAAGGCCCACAGCTCGATGCCGGCGAGGCTGTCCGGGCTGTTCAGTTTTTCCAGCGTCACGCCCAGCATGCGCTCGTAGAAGACACGCGCACGGGGCATGTCGTCGACGTAGAGTTCGAACCAGATGACGGGGTTGTTCATGTCGTTTCTCCTTGCAACATCCGGGCTCAGGCGGCATTTCCGCCGTCCAGCGCCATCTGTTTCATGCGCTCGATTTCCGGCGACAGCCCGAAGTCATCGAGCTCGTACAGCGGCCGTACCTCGATTTCGGCCGGTCTGCCGCGCCCGGCCGGATTGGGAAAGCGGCGTGCCCATTCCATCGCCTCCGCGCGCGATTTCACCTGGATCAGGGTGTAGCCGGCAATCAGCTCTCTTGTTTCGGTGAAGGGGCCGTCGACGACGGTGCGCGTATCGCCGTCATAGCGGATGCGCCAGCCCTGCGAGCTCGGCTTGAGGCCGGAGCCCATGGGTTTCTCCTGTATTTATATATACGATGCAAACCGCCGTGGGATTCCGGGGTGCTGTCTCCACGACGAGCCGGCCCCGCCGGAATCGACATGCCGGCTGAAAATAAATATTGGGTCCAATAATGGGGGGTGGGGCCAGGCCTGTTTCCCGATTCTTGCGAGCGGAGCCATGCTGAAAGCGGAGTTTATGACCGCGTTCGACCCGAATCGGAAGTAAATGTGGGTTGCGGTGAGTGTCTCTTGATCGGCCTTTGCGGCCGTTGATGTCAACAGGCTAGAATGGCCGCCTACTGGCCATAAGCGGACACCTCTCGACAATCTGGATGGCGGGCACTTCCCGAAACCTTTCCCAAGTTTCCGGCCAGCACCGTGCGAAGACAATCTTCCATTGGTAATACAAGGTCTTGGGGGGCCTAGGGGTTTTTTGTATAGGTTAGGCTGTCATAATAAAAGGTAAGCTCGCAATGCCGGTGCCAGAGATCAAGGAAATCGACTTCCGCCAACATGTCTCCCAAACAGGGAAGCAGCTAATGTGGTTTCTCGGAGCTGGGGCGTCACGCAGTTCCGGCCTTCCGACTGCAACAGACCTAACTTGGGATCTTAAGCTTCGTTACTACTGTGCCCAGGAAAATCAAGACGTTGTTGCACATGACGTCGGCAATCAATCTGTCCAAGCCCGCATACAGGCGTACCTGGACAGCAGAGGCTTTCCGCCCCTTTGGGATCCGGCCGAATATTCCTTCTATTTCGATCTGCTGTTCGGGAAAGACTATGCAGCACAGCAGAAGTATCTCAATACAGTGCTTGCGACAGAGAAAATTTCCTCGACGATCGGTCACCGCGCGCTAGCTGCACTCCTCCACCTCGGTCTTGCCCGGATCATCTTCACAACCAACTTCGACGAGGTTGTAGAATCTGCTTACGCCTCAATTACAGGCAAGAATCTAACGACCTTCCATCTTGAAGGCTCGTACGCCGCGCTTGAGGCGTTGAATGCCGAGAGATTTCCGTTTTACGCGAAGGTTCACGGCGACTTTCGGTATCAGACCGTGAAGAATCTCACTGACGATCTGCTCCACAATGATCGTGAAATTCAGCAATCTCTTGTGGCCGCCGCTGTTCGCTTCGGGATGATTGTCAGCGGATATAGTGGACGCGACGGCAACGTGATGGCGATGTTCCGCGAAGCCATCGATCAGAACAACGCTTTTCCGCACGGACTATTCTGGACAGTCACACGGATTTCTCGCGTCGAAGCGCCCGTGCGCGAGCTGATGGACTATGCGCATAGCAAAGGGATCAAAGGCGGCATCGTCGAAACCGGTACGTTTGACGAAATGCTCGCGAAAATCTGGCGACTGGTCGCCGAGAAGAATCCGGAGATTGACGCAAAGGTAAGAAGTGCCACAGTGAAGCCAGTAAAGATTCCGCTGCCTCCCGTCGGAACAGCGTTTCCCATGCTTCGCACGAATGCGCTTCAGATCATTGGATTTCCAAACACCTGCGGCAGGATCGATTACGACGGAGCTTTAGATATCGGGCAATTGAAAAGCGTCTTGTTCGAGAAGCAACCTCTTTGCTCGGTGTGCTACACGGATCGAGTCCTATTTTGGGGAGACGGCAAGGAGCTCGCCAAAATTTACGAGCCGAAACGCGTGAAGTCGGTTTCGTCACTCAAGATCGATGATCTGATGCACGCAATCGACTCTTCGACTTACTTAAAGTCGATGGTGGAGCAAACCGTCGCGACCGCGTTGGTGGCCGACAAGCCTCTCCTGCTGCGTAAGCAGGGCAAGACTTGGTATGCCATCACTCAACACAAGGAGGCGGACAGCGACGCCTTAAAACCTTTGCGAGACGCGCTCTCCAGGACAGATCGGGACGGAAAGCTCCACAAGGGTTTTGTTAATGGTCAAGTTTCTGGTCTCAAGGATGTCTACTGGGCAGAAGCCGTTTCGCTGAAGGTAGAAAAGCGCAACGGACAGTTATGGCTGCTTCTGCAACCTGATGTTTGGATTTCTCCGAACAAGATGCGAGAAGAAGCTACCGACTTTCTCTACAAGAAGAAGATAAACCGATGGAACAAACAGGCATCCGACATTCTCAGTGCATGGATCGAAATTCTTCTCGGAGGTGTTGGCAAGGGCGGCGCTAGCGTGACTGCGTACAAAGACACCGAACATCCTGCGCAATTTCAAATCAGCATGCGCTCCGCGTTCAGCAGAAAGAGCGACAAGAATGTCTAATGACCAAAATGCGCTGTCGGCCAATTCCATCTTGCCAGAACCGCAACTGCTCTTCGCGGGAGGTAAAACCCACGCTCATCCGCTACGCGGCCTGACAGACTACGGTCCCTATAGTCTCGACATCGGCGCACCAAAACTGGTTCGCCTTGCTTACCTCGCGCCCAACGATCTCCTTCCCAAGCTTGATGCGCTCGCCAATGAATTGATCAACAAGCAGCAGGTGCGTGAAGCCCCCAACTACTACATCGCATACGAAGGGTTTGAGAAAGTCTTTCGCGCGCGACTTGTCCAGGCGACTGACGTCTTACGCATTGCCACCCCGAATGAGTGCAACGCCTTGGCCGCTGCCGGAAACGGCACTGGGCTAGTTGACTTGATATTGCAGGCCATCCTTCCGCTGCAAAAACTCAAGCACACGTTTGACGTTCTGATCGTCCACTTGCCTGCCGCCTGGAAGGCGTCTTATCTGTACGAAGGTTTCAATCTTCACGACAGAATCAAAGCGAAGGTCGCTCCGCTTAACATTCCGATCCAGATCATCAACGACAGCATGTTCCAACGCACGTGCCGTGCGCAGGTCGCTTGGGGGATGAGCGTCGCCCTTTATGCAAAGGCAAACGGCATTCCATGGAAGCTCTCTGACTGGGACAAGGACGAGGCATATATCGGACTTAGCTACGCCATCAAGAAACTTGAGAACGGCGTGGAATACAGCACCTGTTGCAGCCAGGTCTTCGATCCGGACGGCACCGGCTTCGAGTTCATTGCCTACGATACGCGCGAGTACACGACCGATCGCAAGGGCAATCCTTACCTGACGTATCAAGAGATGCAGTCAGTGCTATCGAGAAGCCTGCTGCTTTATCAGAACTCACACAACGGGCGCTTGCCGAAGAAAATCTATGTCCACAAGACGACACACTTCACCGAGGATGAAATCCAGGGCGCGTTCGATGCTTTCGGATCGAAGATGGAAATAGAACTAGTTCAGATCGCGCGCAGAACCAATTGGTATGGGTTAAAAATTGACGGACCGAACAAATGGAACAAGAACGCGGCCCCTGCCGGATATTCCGTTGATCGCGGCCTTTACCAGCCGCTCACCGAAAACGAGTGCCTACTTTGGACGCAAGGAGCCATCCATGGCATCAATCAGCAGAAACCCAATCAACCGGTTTTCAAGGAGGCGCCGCTGAAACCTCTCCCCAATCCGATAATGCTGCGCCGTTTCTCCGGCGCTGGTGGATGGCATGCGACATGCGCGAGCATTCTTGCCCTCACAAAGGTCGACTGGAACAACAACACGCTATACAAGACGCTGCCGGTAACGCTCGTGTATTCGCAGGTCTTCGCTGAAGTGGTGAAGCAGTCACCCGACATCGTGAACGATGTCTACGACTATCGGATGTTCATGTAATAGGAATGCGAAAAGACTTTAACAAAATCAAGCGTGGCAGGATGAGTCAGTCATCGGGTTGAACCAGCCGGCCTGCTGGACTCTACGCCGGGGCCCATCGCCGCACTCGTTCAGCGGGCCGGCTTAACGCAAGCGCAAGATGGCCGAGAAGAGGCAATGACGAGCCTAATCAAGAGACATATGTTCAACCCCATGAATGACCACTTTGGGTCGGGAGCTGCTGGCCAAGCCGGACCAACAACTGCCTGCTTTGGCCGATGAGCAGGCAACACAACAGTCGGAACGCGATCAGGCAGCGACGTCCGCGACGGCGGACAGATCCAGCGACACGCGTCCATCCTCGACCTTGACGGGAAATTCGCGCGCGCAGCCTTGGTCCGGCGCGACAGCGCGGCCGGAATCGAGTTCGATGTTCCAGTTGTGCATCGGGCAGGCGACTTTCCTGCCGTGGACGATGCCCTGCGACAGCGGGCCGCCCTTGTGGGGGCAGCGGTCTTCCAGTGCGAATACTTCGTCTTCGGCGTTACGGAACACGGCGATGTCGAGACTGCCATGGCGCACCACGCGCGCGCCGAGTCGGGGAATGTCGTTCACAGCCAGGATGTCGGTCCATTGGTTCATGTCGTTTCCTTATGCGTCGACAGTTTCGAATTCATGCTTGAGCTTGCCCTCTTTGGCGCGCTCGACCCACGGATCGCGTTCGACCGACAGCGCGAACAGCAGGCGTTCGTACAGCGCGTGCCGACCTTCGTTGTCGTCGAGGATCTTCTTTTTCACCGTGTCGAGGCCGACGCGCTCGATGTAGTGCACGGTACGGTCGAGGTAGCGCGCTTCCTCGCGATACAACTGCAGGAACGCCCCCGTGTATTCAAGTACTTCGTCGGGGGTTTTTACCTTGACCAGGAACTGTGCGACCTCGGTCTTGATGCCGCCGTTGCCGCCGACGTAGATCTCCCAGCCGGAATCGACGCCGATGATGCCGACGTCCTTGATCGCGACCTCGGCGCAGTTACGCGGACAACCGGATACCGCGAGCTTGACCTTGTGCGGCGCCCACATCTTGAAGAACACCTTCTCCAGGTCGATTCCCATCTGCGTCGAATCCTGGGTGCCAAAACGGCACCACTCGCTGCCAACGCAGGTCTTCACCGTGCGCAGCGCCTTGCCGTAGGCATGGCCGGACGGCATATCGAGGTCGGCCCACACTTTCGGCAGATCCTCCTTTTTCACCCCCAAGAGATCGATGCGCTGCCCGCCGGTGACCTTCACTGAAGGGATGGCATATTTCTCGGCAACGTCGGCGATACGCCGCAGCTCGGCCGGCGTGGTCTGCCCGCCCCACATGCGCGGGATCACCGAATAGGTGCCATCCTTCTGGATGTTGGCGTGGGCGCGTTCGTTGATGAAGCGCGACTGCGGATCGTCCTCCGCTTCGCCTGGCCAGGTGGAGATCAGGTAATAGTTGAGCGCCGGGCGGCAGGAGGCGCAGCCGTTGGGCGTGCGCCATTCCATGAAGTTCATTACCTGCGGAATCGTCAGCAGCCTGTTCTGCCGGATCGCCGCCCGCACGGCTTCGTGGGTGTAGTCGGTGCAGCCGCATACCGGCCTGGCCTTCGGCGCGGCCGAGTAATCGCCGCCCGCGGTCGCCGCGAGAATCTGCTCGACCAGACCGGTGCACGAGCCGCACGAGGAGGATGCCTTGGTGTGCTTCCTCACATCCTCCAGCGTGAACAGGCCTTTCTCGCGGATCGCCTTGACGATGTCGCCTTTGCACACGCCGTTGCAGCCGCACACCTCCATGTCGTCGGTCAT
>NZ_JANJXQ010000269.1 GCF_024708915.1 Thiobacillus sp. | reverse complement strand
AAGCGGCGGCGCGCCTCGGTGATCCGGGTCAGGGCCGCACCGCCCTGGTTGCGGTCGACCAGCGGAATCAGCCGATAGCCGACTTCGAGCGCCAGCACGTCGACCGGCGGGATGTCGTCCCAGGTGACGTCGGCCGGCGCGGCTTCCTCTTCCAGCAACGCCAGCGGCTCGACATCGAATGCCGTGCTCTGCCGGCGCTTCAGCCAGAGCCCCAGCCCGCCCAGCGCCGCGGCGATGGTCAGAAACGCCAGATGCGGCGTCCCCGGAATCAGTCCCAGCACGCCCAGCACCGCAGCCGCGACATACAGCGTCTGCGGACGGCCGAATATCTGGGTGGAAAATTCGCGGCTCAAATCCTGCTCGCTCGATGCGCGGCTCACCACGATGCCGGCCGCGGTCGAAATGATCAGCGCGGGAATCTGCGTCACCAGGCCGTCGCCCACCGTCAGCAGCGCATAGCGGCCGAGCGCCTCGCCGATTCCCAGACTGTGCTGCAGCGTCCCCACCGCAACGCCGCCGATCAGGTTGACCACGAGAATGATCATGCCGGCGACGGCGTCGCCGCGGACGAACTTGGAGGCACCGTCCATCGCGCCGTAAAAATCGGCCTCGCGGCCGATCTCGTGGCGGCGTGCGCGGGCTTCCCCTTCGTTGATGAAGCCTGCATTCAAGTCGGCGTCGACCGCCAGCTGTTTGCCCGGCATCGAATCGAGGGTGAAGCGCGCCGCCACCTCGGCGATGCGCCCGGCGCCCTTGGTGATGACGACGAAGTTGATGATGACCAGGATCAGAAACACCACGAAGCCGACCGCGATGTTGCCGCCGACCAGGAAATTGCCGAACGATTCGATCACCTTGCCCGCCGCGTCCGGCCCGGTGTGGCCCTGCATCAGGATGATGCGGGTCGAGGCGACGTTGAGCGACAGGCGCAGCAGCGTGGTCAGCAGCAGCACCGTGGGAAACACCGAAAAATCCAGCGGCCGCCGCGAATTCAGGCTCACCAGCAGCACGATCATCGCCAGCGCGATATTGAGCGTGAGCAGCACATCGAGCATGAAGGCGGGCAGCGGCAGCACCATCATCGCCAGAATCAGCAGCACCAGCCCGGGCACCGCCAGCCGGTTGACCGGCATGCCCAGCACCATCACGCCCTGCGCGTTCATCCGATCACCTCGTCAATGCGTTGCCCGGCCCGTTGCTGGCGGCCGCGTAGTCGAGCCCGCATTTCCGGATGGACCTCGGCTTCGCGCGCCTCGGCCAGCACCTCCTGCCAGGTCATCGCGTG
>NZ_JANJXQ010000227.1 GCF_024708915.1 Thiobacillus sp. | reverse complement strand
ACCGGAGAGAAATCGACCGCCGCCAGCACCTGGCGGTAGGGCCCGTCCGCAGGGTTTCTGACGATGAGCACTGGACAGATGTCCACCCGCAGCAGACGCGACACGGTTGATCCCAGGAACAGATCCATGAGTGTGTTCTCACCGCGCACCCCGGCAACCAAAAGATCGGCGGACACCTCCTGCACGTAGGCGGCGATTTCGCTATGAGCTCGGCCCAGACGGGTAGCAGTGCGGGCTTGAATACCCAGCTGGCTGACCAGTCTGGCAGCCATGGCGTCGAGCCGGGTCTGCTCCGTCTGCAACAAATCCTGGTCGGTATGCTTGAGTTCTTCCGGGGCCAGTGTCAGGCTAGGATAAAGGTCGAGTGGGCGCACCACGTGCAGCAGATGCAGTTCGGCTTGATGCTGTTTGGCCAGCTGTGCGGCGCGCTGCACCACCCGTTCTGAAAAATCGGAAAAATCGGTGGCGGCAACGATGCGGCGAAGGCTGGGCATGACGGGTTCCCGGAAAATTTACAAACAAGACATTATCCATAATAGACACCCTGAGGGATTCGGGATTTCAGACGTCACGCCCACCGGCTTCCCCTGCCCTGTCAATTCGGGCAGCTGTATCGTCAGAACCAGCTTTCGATCTTCTTGCGATCAGGCACGCCGCCGGCATGCACCACCTTGCCGTCGATCACCACGCCGGGAGTGGACATGACGCCGTAGCCGAGAATGGCCGCCATGTCTTCGACCTTCTCCAGCTTGACCGCCATGCCGCGGGCTTGGGCGACTTCCTCGATCAGCTTCAGCGTGGTCTTGCAGTTGGCGCAACCGCTGCCGAGCACTTTGATGTCTTTCATTCGCGTTCTCCTTCAGTTTACCGGCTTGACCGCCTCGATGCTGGCCGAGGCGATGAAATCCTCGACCCCGCGGCCGGGCGCCCAGTGGCGGATGAACTCGCGGCTGGCGTCCTTGGGGGCAATGCGGATGTCGACGAAGCCCGCCGCCGCGAGCATCGCTGTGAGTTCATCGACATTCGCCGCGCCGGCGACGCACGCTGTGTAGAGGGCGACCTCCCGCTGCAGCTCCTCAGGCAGCGGGGCCGTGGCGACGATGTCGGAAATGGCGAGACGGCCGCCCGGTTTCAGCACCCGGAAGGCGTCGTGGAACACCTGGCGTTTGTCAGGCGACAGGTTGATGACGCAGTTGGAAATGATGGCGTCGACGGTGGCATCGGCGACCGGCAGATGCTCGATCTCGCCGAGACGGAAATCCACGTTGGCGTAGCCGCCTCTGGCTGCGTTGGCGCGGGCCTTGGACACCATGTCGGGCGTCATGTCGACGCCGATGACGGCGCCGCTCGCGCCAACCTGGTGCGCGGCGAGGAAGGCGTCGAAGCCGGCGCCGCTGCCGAGGTCAAGCACGGTTTCACCCGGCTTGAGCGCCGCGATGGCCTGCGGGTTGCCGCAGCCCAAGCCCAGGTTGGCGCCTTCCGGCACCGCCGCCGTCTCCTCGGCGCTGTAGCCGATACCGCGCGACAGCAGCTCGGTGACGTCCTCGTCGGAAGGCGCGCAGCAGCCCGTGCTCGGTGCGCAGCAGCCAGTAGATTCAGCGCGTGCGACGGCGCCGTAGGCGTCACGCACCTGCTGGCGGATCTGGTCGTGTTCGTGTGTACTCATGCGAGTCTCCTTTCAGCAGCAGGACTTACCCGAAGGCGTGGGGGTGCAGCAGGCGCCGCTTTCCGCCACCGCAATGGCGGCGATCCGGTCGGCCGCCTGCGAAAAATGGCGAGCGTAGGCCGCATCGAACTTGGCGTCGAGATTTTGCGCGGTTTCGTCGCGGATATGGCGCGCGATCTCGATCACCGTGTCGATCTGCTCGCGCGACACACCGTAGCCCTTCAGGCGCTCGATCTGACACAGGCCCTGGCCGGGATGGTTGGCCGCGATATTGGCCGCCAGCGAAACCAGGGCGACGATGGAGGGATGCAGGTCGGTACTCATAAAACCCCTTTCAAGGCATTGAACAGCAAGCCCACGATGATGAACGCGATGCTGAGGTAGGCCGTGAATAGCGCCAGCAACGGCACCTTCACGACTTTCTTCAGGATGATCAATTCCGGCAGCGACAGCGCGGTCACCGCCATCATGAACGCCAGCACGGTGCCGATGGGCACCCCTTTTTGCAGCAGAACCTCGGCGATGGGGATGATGCCTACCGCGTCGGAATACAGGGGCACGCCGACCAGCACCGCGCCGACAACCGACAGCACGCCGCCGTCGCCGGCGATCTTCGCAACGAACTCGGCCGGCACGTAGCCATGGATGAAAGCACCGACCCCCACCCCGATGAGGATGAATTTCCAGATGCGGCCAACGATTTCCCTTACCTGGGCGACCGCATAGTCATGCCGGGCGCGCAGCGAGGTGTCCTCTTCGATCGCTGCGGTTTCGCCCATGTGGATTTTCCACACGTAGTCCTCGACCCAGCGCTCCGGCTTGAAGCGTTCCAGCACGAAGCCGCCGATCAGCGCCACGAAAATGCCGGCCACGACATACAGTACGGTGAATTTCCAGCCGATGACCGACGCCAGCACCACGACGGCGACTTCACTGATCATCGGGCTGGCGATCAGGAACGAAAACGTCACCCCGAGCGGGATGCCGGCCTCGACGAAGCCGATGAACAGCGGAATCGACGAGCACGAGCAGAACGGCGTCACCGCACCCAGCCCCACCGCCATGAAGCGGCCTTGCAGGTTGCCGCGGTTGCGCATGAATTCGCGCACCTTCTCGGGCTTCAAGAGCGCGCGCAAGAGGCCCATGGCGTAGATCACCAAGGTGAGCAACACCAGGATCTTCGCCACGTCCATGACGAAGAAGTGCAGCGCCGCGCCCAACGGGGTGTCCCGCGCCAAGCCAGCGAGATCGTAGACCAGCAGGGTCGCGAAGGCGTCGAACATCACTGCGACTCGAATTCGGTGAACGCGCGGCTCATGTTGGCGCGGTGCAGCTCACTGTAGTTCTCTAGGTGTCCGAACTGCGGCACGTCTGCGTAACGGTCGAGCGTGGCGTCGATCGGCTCCATCTCCTTCGCCGCGGCGCCCACCTTGCCCGCGAGGAAGTCGTAGTAGTCGCCGGTTTCGCGCTGCGCCTGCGCCAGGTCACATACCCGGCCGTGGCCGGGAACAATGTGCGCGGGCTTCAGCGCGGCCAGCGCATGGAAGGCTTTCTGCCCGTTCTTCACGCTCGACCACGGCAGCACGCCGAGCAGGCGGTCGACATAGACCAGATCGCCACTGAACATCACGCCACGCTGCGGCAACCAGACCCAGGCGTCGCCCGAGAAATGGGCGTCGGTATAGGCCAGCATCAGGGTCTCGCCGCCGATTTCCAGCGTGGTTGAATCCGGCAGAGTCTTCGGCGCGGGCAGCGGCTTGGTGCCCTGCACACGCTTACCCAGGAAGCGGCCGAGGCTTTGCATATGCTGACCTGCAAATTCAGCTTGGGTGGCGGCAGTTCGACTCATTGCGATGACCTCGGTCCCCTTGCCGGCGAAATAGTCGTTGCCGAGCCAGCGGTGATCCTGGCTGCCAGTATTGATCACCCAGCGCACCGGCTGCCTGGTCACCTTGCCAATGGCGGCTTCGATCTTTTTGGCGCCAAGCAGACTGGCGCCCGAGTCGATCAGGATCACCCCCTTGGGCGTGACGACGAAGCCGAAGTTGGCGTTGAGGCCGTCGTTCTCCGCGCTGCGCAGGCCGAGCGGGCCGACGATTGCGTAGACGTTGTCGACGACCTTCTGCGCCACGGGCTGGTAGTCGGCGCGCGCGGTCAGCACAAACAGCCCGGTCACGGCAGCAAGCAGAATCAACGCATATCGTTTCAGCATATTTTCTCCTTATTTGGCAGACAGACCGGCTTCGTACCACCCCTTGCTGCGATTCACAATCTTCACCACCAGCAGCATCACCGGCACCTCGATCAGCACGCCCACCACGGTGGCGAGCGCCGCACCCGACTGGAAGCCGAACAAGGCAATCGCCGCCGCCACCGCCAACTCGAAGAAGTTGGAGGCACCGATCAGCGCCGACGGGCAGGCGACGCTGTGCTGCTCGCCAACCTTGCGATTGAGCCAGTACGCCAGCCCCGAGTTGAAGAACACCTGGATCAGGATCGGCACCGCCAAGAGCGCGATGACCAGCGGCTGCGCGAGAATCGCCTCGCCCTGGAAAGCGAACAGCAGCACCAGCGTGGCCAGCAAGGCCAAAATGGATGCATGACCGAGCTGCGCCATCACCGCGTCGAACGCTGCCTGCCCGCGCTTGAGCAAACCCTTGCGCCAGACCTGCGCCAGCATCACCGGGATGACGATGTACAGCACCACCGAGATGAACAGTGTGTCCCACGGCACCACGATGGCTGACAAGCCGAGCAGCAGACCGACGATGGGGGCGAAGGCAACGATCATGATGGCGTCGTTCAGCGCCACCTGCGACAGGGTGAAGTACGGGTCGCCGCCGGTGAGCCGGCTCCACACGAACACCATCGCGGTGCACGGTGCCGCGGCCAAGAGGATCAGGCCGGCGACGTAGCTGTCGAGCTGCTCGGCAGGCAGGTAGGGCGCGAAGAAATGGCGGATGAAGATCCACGCCAGCAGCGCCATCGAGAACGGCTTCACCGCCCAGTTGACGAACAGGGTGACGCCGATTCCCTTCCAGTGCGACTTCACCTGATGCAGCGCGCCGAAGTCGATCTTCATCAGCATGGGGATGATCATCACCCAGATCAGCAGGCCGACCGGTAGGTTCACCTGCGCCACTTCCATCCGCCCCAGCGCCTGGAACGGTGCGGGAAACACCTGACCAAGCAGCACGCCGGCACCGATGCACAGCGCCACCCACAGGGTGAGCCAGCGCTCGAACACGCTCATCGGCGCGCCGGCGGCGCGTTTTCCCGTCACTTCGCACTGCGCGCTCATGTTGTCTCCCCAATAAGTTGTACGGCCTGCTGCAGTTTGATCCTGTCAAGCGTGGCGAACGGCAGGCAGACGAACATGGAAATGCGGCGCTGCAACTGGTTCATGGCGTCGACAACGGCGTGGCGCTTCTGATCATCCGTGCCTTCAACTGCGACCGGGTCCGGAACGCCCCAGTGCGCGGTCATCGGCTGACCCGGCCACACTGGACACACCTCGCCGGCCGCCTTGTCGCACACGGTGAAGACGAAATCGAGCCGTGGGGCACCCGGCTGTGCGAACTCGTCCCAGGACTTGCTGCGCAATTCGGCAGTCGACAGATGGCTCTTTTCCAGCAGTTCCCGCACGAATGGATTGACCTGTGCGGCCGGATGGCTGCCCGCGCTATAGGCGCGGAAGCGCCCGTTGCCCAGGCTATTCAACAGCGACTCAGCCAGAATCGAACGCGCCGAATTGCCGGTGCACAGGAACAGCACGTTGAAGACCGGTTCAGCCATGGCAACGTCTCCGTCGATTCAGGCAGCCGCTGCCTGCAGGTCGAGCTTCTCGCGCACAGCCGCAATCAACCGGGTGCGGATGTCGTCGCGCACTGCGAGGAAGCTTTCCAGCGGCTCGCCGTGCGGGTCGTGGAACGGCAGGTGGATGGCCGGGATCGGCTTCGGGAAGATCGGGCAGGCTTCCTTGGCGTTGTCGCACACGGTCACCACCAGGTCGATGTCCTCGTTCATCACCGCGTCGATGTCCTTCGGGTGCAGGCCATCGGTATTGAGGCCGGCGGCTTTCAGTGCCGCGATCGCGCCGTCGGCCACCTTCGGCTGCGGCCGGGTGCCGGCGGACAGCGCGCGCACCTGGTCGGCGAGATCATGGTTCAACAGTACTTCGGCCATTTGCGAGCGGCAGGAATTGCCGGTGCACAGCACCAGCACGGTGTAGGGTTTGGTCACGATAGGTCCTTTTTGAGATGACATTGAACAGGTAACAACTCGGGGATGATGGGCTGGTTGCGCTAGCAATTCCAGGCCTAAGAAACTAGGACGACTCCATTGAAGGCTCGCAGGCCGGGGTGCACGCAGACGTGCAGGGATTACCGCCGCAACAGTTGTCGGTGAGAAAACCCAGCAATGCGTTCATGGCTTCGAAATTCGCGGTGTAGATGACGAACCTGCCTGCCTGCCTGGAATCCACCATTCCGGCGTGTGAAAGCTCCTTCAGATGGAAAGACAGCGAGGACGGCGGGATACCCGTGACCTCGCTGACCTTTCCGGCGGCTAGACCGGCCGGCCCAACTTGGACTAGTGCGCGGAAGATTGCCAGGCGGGACTCCTGGGCAAGCGCAGCAAGAGCGGAGATAACAGCTTTCGTTTCCATGATTCGATGATAGTAGAAACATGGAATAAATTGCAAGAACTATAACGTCAAGAGATTAAATAAGGTACGCGGCCCACCTAGCACAACCACTCGGACGCGAAATTGCCACTCTCGCCAGCGTCCGTAATTAGGCACCAAGCAGACGACCGCTCGAAATTTCCATCTGACTCTTGTGGGTTGGGAATACGCATTCGCCGACGTTGAAAGCGTCCATTCAGCGGCATTTGTAGTCAATGGCCGGTGTGCGGTTGCGGATTCAACTGGTGAATGCAACACACTAGAAGCTGCTTAGCACAAGGAGTGTTGCGATGAAGCGAAGGCCGCGGTAGCGCATTACGCCATGGGTGCCTAGCGACCATGCTTTCGAGCCTGTTAAGCCGCCCCGGCCAAGTATTGACACTCCATTTGAAAATTGGCAACCTAAAGCCTGTTTTGTTGGCTCATGCAGCCCGATTGGCCTCCCGTAAGGAGCCTTTTGCCGCAAGGCGCGCATAAATGCCGTTCAGTTCCTGAAAACGGCGGGTCTTCGGATCTGGAATTTCATCGCAGTTCAACCACCCCATGGGGAGCCACGCTCCCTTTGGGGAGAGTGCTCCCCTTTTTTATTTTTTAAGGAGAGCATTATGTCTGAATCCAAATTCTACGATCTTCATGTCACCGGCCTTGGCTACCTGAACCGTGTTCGCATGGTCAAGCCCAACAAAGGTGAAACGTTCCTCGCCTGCTCCATTTCCGCTCTACGTGGTGAGTGGAACAAGGATGGCTCGATCAAACCTGAGTCGACTAAATTCGATGTGCGGGTTTATGGTCAGGACGCGATCAAAGCGATCGAGGTACTCAAGCCGCATGGAGATGAGAAACGGAAAGTAATGATCCAGTTCAAGCTGGGTGACATCTACCCTGAAGTGTTTGTCTACGAAAAAGACGTGGGCACGCGCAAGAAGGGTGATACCGGTGTGATGATCAAGGGCCGCTTGCTCAAGATCACCAATGCCTGGGTGGACGGTAATCCAGTTGTTTTGCCTGTAGGCTCTTCGCAACAGCAAGAGGCTGCAGCAGGCGGCCAGTAACGTCCAGCTTCACAAACACGACCGGGGAGTTTCACGCTCCCTGCCGGGTGTCGTGGACTCCCCGGTTTTCATTTTGAAAACCAGGAGTCCACGATGAAAGAAGCTTTTCTGAATGTTCTGTTCGATTTGCGCATCATGAGCCTGTGCGTGGTGGTGTCACAAGTCATCGCCTTGGCGAGCACTCTGTTGAATTGATGGAGTCAATCTGAAAACCTCCTGCACGGGGTTTTCACCAGAGGGCCAACCCTCCGGTGAAAGCCCCGCAACCAACCAGGAGACATCCATGAGTCACCAACTCTCACTAAACTTCCTTCAACTGATGGCCAAGGCTGAAGTGCCGATCGAGGACGCGAGGTGGTTTCACTGCATTGCGCGTCGTCGGGGATTGCTTCGTGAACGGGATGTGCTCCGGTTCCGTCGCATCCAATCTATCCTGGCTGATAGAATCTGTTTCGGTTGATGGAAGGAAACGCCCAGCCTCTGGGCGTTTACCCAAGCGGGCCATGCCCGTTTCGGTAAACCCAGTTTCTCGTTTGCTGAGTACAGCAGGATTGGCGCCCTAAGCGCTGGCTTTTAGTCCGGGCAGCCCCTCATACCGGATTGGGATTCCTCCGCAGTTTCCCAGGGGTTACATTGGCGACGGATGCATCCCCATCTGCTTGCCTCATCCCTGAGACGGACCGATAACCCGTCTTCCCTACACCCGCCAGAAGGCTTGCCCGAGACCAGGTTTCGGGCAAGCCTTCTGGGCATCGATCAGATCATGGGTTGTGACGGCCAGAACGGTCACGGCATTTGCGGTTTGCCGCATACCAAAATTCGCGCCGAGCCCCTCAGTGCGGCGCGTCGCTTCCTATATGGAAGAGTTGAGCAGGGGTTCCATTACCAACCACATTGAATCATGACCAACCCATCCTGCCCCGCGAGCGGGGTATCCAGGAGAACTGGCCATCTTGGATAAGCCGTTTGCCAAAGTTTCACTGCTGGCTGTCAGTATCAGCCCGACCGATGCACGTTATGCATCGCCCATTAAAGCCGTTCAGTTCCTGAAAACGGCGGGTCTTCCGACCTGGAATTCCATCGCAGTTCAACCACCCCATGGGGAGTCACGCTCCCTTTGGGGAAAGTGCTCCTTTTTTTTCTGTTTATTAAGGAGAGCATTATGTCTATTCGCATCAATGGAACGCTTGTAATCAAGGAAATCAAAGGTGCCAACGGCAAGTTCTGCGTCGGCGACCTGACCACCCCGATCGGAGAATTCAAGGTCAAGGAGTCCATCCTCGATCAGTTCTCGGAAGGCCGATACGAGGGTGAGTTTCTCGTCGAGAACTTTTACCTCAGTTCGTATATTTGGCGCGGCAAATCGACCACCGATATCCGCGCAAAGGTAATGGAAATATTTCTGGACACGGTTGATGAGGGCAAGATTGAGGACGTGCCGACTGAACCCGATCCAATCGCCACAGAGCCCACAGCGGCAGCGAATCAAGCCGGTCCATCCGATATTCCTGTTCCAGCTGCGCTGGTTCAGGAGCATGAAAACCATGATCCGGTTTTTCAGGCGTTGCTGGAATTGTTTGGGGCCGATCTTGCCGACCTTGTCTGGGTTAGCAAGGACGTGAAACTTGACCCCACTGTGGATCGAGCGGTCTTCCGCAGCCAGCGTGACCGGCTGAAGGAGATGGGCTACGTGTTCGATGCCAAGTCCCAAGGATGGTCCAGGAAGGAAAA